>CALWOL010000080.1 GCA_944383135.1 uncultured Flavonifractor sp. | reverse complement strand
ACCCGGAGGAGCCGTTGAACTGCCCGGCGCCGTACAGGCCGGGCACTTTTTTGTGCTCCAGGGTGGGGAGAAGCTGGGTGGGGTCCACGCAGTCGTACTCGATGGCGTAGGCCGGCCGGGTCATCTCCGCCCCCTCCAGGCCGGGGATGGTGTGGAGCATCTCCACCTGCACCTGCTCGGGCAGGGAGGAGGAAAAGCCCTGGATGTACAGCTCCTCGGTGTTCAGCCCCATGGGCTCCATGAAGAGCTGGTGGCGCTCCTTGTCGGGGAAGCGGACGATTTTGGTCTCAATGGAGGGGCAGTACCGGGGGCCCACCCCCTCGATGGTGCCGTCATACAGGGGGGAGCGGTCCAGGTTGGCCCGGATGACGGCGTGGGTTTTTTCATTGGTGTAGGTCAGCCAGCACACCGCCCGGTTTTCCGGGGGGAGCTTGGTCTCAAAGGAGAAGGGCAGCACCTCCGCGTCCCCGGGCTGGAGCTCCATTTTGGAAAAGTCCACGCTGCGGGCGTTGACCCGGGGGGGCGTGCCCGTCTTGAACCGGCGGAGGGACAGGCCCAGCCCCTCCAGGCAGGCGGTGAGGGAGCTGGCGGCGGCCAGGCCGTCCGGCCCGGAGTCCCGGGTCACCTCCCCCACGATGGTGCGGCCCCCCAGGTAGGTGCCGGTGGCAATCACCGCCGCCCTGACCCGGTACACCGCCCCATAGACGGTGCGCACGGCGGACACATGGCCGTTTTCGGTGAAAATATCGGTGATCTCCGCCTGCTTCACCCACAGGTTCTCCTGCCGTTCCAGGGTGTGCTTCATCACCTCCTGGTACCGCCGCCGGTCGGCCTGGGCCCGGAGGGACCACACCGCCGGGCCCTTGCCCCGGTTCAGCAGCCGGTACTGGATGCAGGCCTGGTCGGCGGCCCGGGCCATCTCCCCGCCCAGGGCGTCCAGCTCCCGCACCAGGTGGCCCTTGCCGGTGCCCCCGATGGCGGGGTTGCAGGGCATGTTGCCCACCGCGTCCAGATTGACGGTGAAGCACAGGGTCCGCAGCCCCAGCCGGGCGGCGGCCAGGGCGGCCTCGATGCCCGCGTGGCCGGCGCCGATGACCGCGATGTCATAAGTTCCCGCTTGATAGTCCATGGGTTCGTCTCTTTCCTTTATTTCCCGTATACAATGGTGATCGCCCGCCTGTGGTTGACAATCTCCACGCTGCGGCAGCTGCCGCCGAATTCCCCGTCCAGGGTCCAGTCAATGGCCTCCCGGGCGGTGAGCGTCAGCCGGCTGGTGCGGAAACAGGTGACCAGCCCGCCCTCGTCGGAGTCCATGCTGGCCAGGGCCTTCAAAATTCCCTGGAGCTGGAGGGGGTTCTGGGGCTGGCGCACCAGGGCCACCTCAAACAGCCCGTCGTCCAGGGCCACCGGCCGGGCGGGAGTGCCCTTGAAGCCCCCCACCGACACGGTGTTGGACACCATGCCGTAGCAGAAGCTG
Organism: uncultured Flavonifractor sp.; assembly: GCA_944383135.1. GTDB lineage: Bacteria > Bacillota > Clostridia > Oscillospirales > Oscillospiraceae > Flavonifractor. Next base: position 1,891 of record CALWOL010000080.1, on the reverse strand, counting down.
TCCCGCAGCACCCCGGCGTCATGGGTGACCTCCATGGGATAGGGCTGGATGGAGCCCAGCCGGGTGGCCCCCTCCAGCACGTAGGCCAGGTGGCCCAGCATACTCTTGGCCTGCTGGGGGGTGTTGTAGGCCACATCGGTAAAGGCCCCGAAGGCGGCAATATAGATAAAATGCTTCTCGTTGAAGGCGCCGATGTCCACCGGCCGGGGCACCCCCGCCGCGGACACGGCGGCGTCCCCGATGAGAGAGCCCGGCAGGCTCAGATTTTTGGCGAAGTCGTTGGTGGTGCCGGCGGGGATGTAGCCCACCTCCGGCCGCGCCTGCGGAGGCAGAGCCATCAGGCCGGTGACCACCTCGTGAAGGGTGCCGTCTCCCCCGGAACACACAATGCGCTTAAACTCCCCCGCCCGGCTCCGGGCGGTCTCCGCGGCGTCCCCGGGGCCCCGGGTGGGGTGGATGGTGACGTCCCAGTCCCGGGCCAACTCGTCCAGGATGGGGGCCAGCTTGCCCCGGAGCATCCCCTTCCCCGCGTGGAGGTTGTAGAGAAACAGCAGCTTGTCCATACCTTCGCTCCTCTTTTTGGGTTTATTCAGTATTATACAGATTTCCGGGGAAAATACAATGCGTCCTGAGGCGGCCGGACAAAATTCCCCGGCCGCTATTGCTTTTCCCGGCTAAAGTGTGTAAAATGAAAAGCCGATGACAAAACAAGGAAGTGAGTGCCAATGAACCGCAGAGCCCTGGCGGCCGCCTTCCCGGTGACGGTGCCGGTGCTGATGGGCTACCTGGCCATCGGCATGGCCTTCGGCTTCATGCTCCAGGCCATCGGATATAATTTCATCTGGGCCTTTTTCATGTCCCTCACCATCTACGCCGGCTCGGGGCAGTACCTGGGGGTGAGCCTGCTCTCCGCCGCCGCCGGCCTGGGCACCGTGGCCCTGATGACCCTGCTCATCAACTTCCGCCACCTGGTGTACGGCCTGTCCATGCTGGAAAAGTTCCGGGGCATGGGCTGGCGGAAGTTCTATATGATTTTCTCCCTCACCGACGAGACCTATGCCCTGCTCTCCTCCGCCCAGGCCCCGGTGGGGGTGGACGCCCGGAGCTTTTACTTCGCCATCGCCCTGCTGGACCAGAGCTACTGGATTCTGGGCTCCGTCATCGGCGCGGTGGCGGGGGCGGTGCTCCCCATCAGCACCGAGGGCATTGACTTTGCCATGACCGCCCTCTTTGTGGTCATCGCCGTGGACCAGTGGAAGGCCTACCGGAGGCACCTGCCCGCCCTCATCGGCGGGGCCGTCACCATCGTGTGCCTGCTGATTCTGGGGCAGCTCTTCGGCCAGCAGCAGATGCTCATCGTCTCCCTGGCCGTCATCGTGGCGCTGCTGCTGGCGCTGCGGGACAGACTGGAGGAAAAGGAGGGAACGCCATGCTGACCACCGCCGGAGCCATTGCCGCCATCGCGGTGATGGCCGTCGTCACCTTTCTCACCCGGGCCCTCCCCTTCCTGCTCTTTGACCGGGGCTCCTCCCCGCCCAAGCTGGTGCTCTACCTGGGCCGGGTGCTCCCCCCCGCCATCATCGCCATGCTCATCATCTACTGCCTGAAGGATTTGTCCTTCCTGGCCGTGGGGCGCTGGGTGCCCCAGCTGGTGTCGGTGGGGGCGGTGGTGCTCCTCCACCTGTGGAAGCACAACAACCTGCTGAGCATCTTCGGCGGCACCATTCTGTATATGGTCCTTATCCAGACGGTATTCGCGTAAAAGAGGCTGTCGAAAAAGTGGCGGAGCCACTTTTTCGAGTAGGATGCAGTCTGCCGCATGCAGGTTTTGTCCGCCTTCGGTGGACAAAACCCACACTTGCAGCCTGAGAAGTGTTTTCAGCCACGCACA
>CALWOL010000079.1 GCA_944383135.1 uncultured Flavonifractor sp. | reverse complement strand
GGGGCGCAGACCATCCCGGGACAGGTGACGCTGCTGGACAGCGAGGAGGAGGCCTACCAGCGGATCTACCAGGGACTGGTTGACAAGCTGGAAGAGATTGAGCTGTATGATTTGCGCATCTCCATTGAGGAGGGGAAAACCCTCTTTGAACAGGTGGTCAACGACAACCCGGAGCTGTTTTATGTAGAAAATAGATACAGCTATTCCTATATGGGCGATTACCTGTACGCGCTGATGCCCGGCTATATGGAAGGACTTCCGGAGGATGCCGGAGCCAGGATGAGCCAGGCGATGGACCGGGCCCTGTCGGTGCTGGAGCCTGGTATGAGCCAGATGGAACAGGCCCTGCTCCTCCACGACTACCTGGTGGTCCACGTGACGTACAATTGGTCGGTGGCAACCACCGGTGTGGTGCAGGACGAGCTGGTGTACACCACCTACGGCGCCCTGGTCAACGGGGACGCGGTGTGTCAGGGCTATGCGGAGGCCTACCAGCTGCTGCTGAAGCAGTGCGGCATCCAGAGCGTGGTGGTGAGCAGCAGCGACATGAACCACGCCTGGAACCTGGTGGAGATTGACGGCAGCTGGTACCATGTGGACACCACCTGGGACGACCCCGTGCCCAATTTGCCCGGCTACTGTAAGCACGAGAACTTCCTGCGCTCCGACGCGGGAATCGCGGCTGCGGGTTCCGGGAAGGGCCACTTTGGCTGGACCGTCCCCGGGGGCATCCAGGTGGCGGAGAAGGAGCCGGAGCTTATTATCCGAACCACGGACAACAGTGTGTACCGGTACGAGGAACATTACTATTATCTGGAGGCCCAGCATGGGGCGGGCAAGCTGTACCGGGCCGCGTCTCTCACTGACAAGGAGCCTGAGCTGGTGACGGACAGCCTGTCCCTGTTCTTCCACAGCAGCGGCGGATATTATTACAACCAGTACAGTGTGGTATGGCGGCAGGGAATCCTGTACTATGTGGATGCGGACAAAACCCTCACCGCCTACGATTTGAACACGGGCGTCGCAACCGGGCTGGGCAGCATCCCCTTCACCGCGGCGGACGCCGCGGACGGGGCGTACCCCAGTGCCCAGGACGCCATTGGTCTGGTGTGCGACGAGGACCAGGGACAGCTGGTGGCTGTCTCCAAGACCCGGCCGGAGGAGGTGCTGGCCACCTTCCAGCTCACCGACTATCCCCCCGCCTGGGAGGTCCTGCCCACGGAGAAGACTACCCTGGCCGGCGGCCTGCTGCGGGACCATCGGGATACCCTCCAGGTGGGCCTGGTCTGGGCGGAGGAGGCGGCAGCGGAGAGCCGCCTGCTGGCGGCCCTCTATCAGGACGGGCAGCTGGTGGACCTCCGGGAGGTGACGCCCGACAGCTGGACGCCCGGCCTCAATGTGCTGGAGCTGAGTCTGGAGAACTGCCCGGCCTATGACCGGCTGACCCTCTTCCTGCTGTCCGGCGATGCGGTCCCCCATTGCGGGAGTGTGGAAGTATGGACACCCACATCCTGATTGTGGACGACGAGCCGGCCATTGCCAACCTGGTGGAGGTCTACCTGGGCAATGAGGGGTATTTCATCCACAAGTTTGACAACGGCGCCGATGCCCTGGCCTGCGTGGAGCGGCAGAAGCTGGATTTGGCTATTCTGGACGTGATGCTGCCCGACATGGACGGCTTTACCCTCTGCCAAAAAATCCGGCAGGAGCATCTGTTCCCCATCCTTATGCTCACCGCCAAGGTGGAGGACACGGACAAGATTACCGGCCTGACTCTGGGGGCGGATGACTACATTACCAAGCCCTTCCATCCCCTGGAGCTGGTGGCCCGGGTCAAAACCCAGCTGCGGCGGTATTTGCAGTACAACCCCGCCGGAGCGGGGGGCGAGGTCACCGAGTACGACATCCGGGGCCTCCAGATTTCCAGGGCCACCCATACCTGCGTGCTCTTTGGGGAGGAGGTTGCCCTCACCCCCCTGGAATTCTCCATTCTGTGGTATCTGTGCGCCCGGCAGGGCAGGGTGGTATCCAGTGAGGAGTTGTTTGAGGCGGTGTGGGGAGAGAAATTCATGGACAGCAACAACACGGTGATGAGTCACATTGCCCGGCTGAGGGAGAAGCTGCATGAGAACAGCAAAAAACCCAAATTCATCAAAACCGTCTGGGGCGTGGGATACACCGTTCCGTGACGCCGGAGAGGCGGCCCGCCGGGCCGCCCGGCGGACCTGGGGCCTGTACCTGCTGCTCCTGGCCGCCTGGGTGGTGGCGGTGCTGGCCCTGACCTTGCTGGGCGTCATTGCCTGCTCCGGCATCACCTGGTATGGGGGCACCCTCTTGTATGCCCTGCTGCGCTGGGTGCGGGACTATATCGTCTTTGTGTGCGCGGCCACGGTGTTGGCGGGCTGGGCGGTCATCAGCTACTTTTTCATCAGCCGCCTGGTGCGGGATACCCAGATGGTACTAGCCGGGGCGGAGCAGCTGGTCCAGCCGGGACAGGCGCCCATCCGCCTGCCCGCCAATCTGAAAAGTGTGGAGGACCAGCTGAATCTGGTCCGGGAGCGGGCCCTGCGGGACGCCCAGGCCGCCAGAGAGGCCGAGCAGCGGAAAAATGATTTGGTGGTCTATCTGGCCCATGACCTCAAGACCCCCCTCACCAGTGTCATCGGCTACCTGACCCTGCTGCGGGAGGAGCCGGACCTGCCTCCGGAGACCCGGGCCAGATATACCGGGGTGGCGCTGGACAAGGCGGAGCGGCTGGAGGACCTCATCAACGAGTTCTTTGACATCACCCGGTTCAACCTGAGCCATCTGGAGCTGGAGCTCCAGGACGTGGATTTGAAGCGGATGCTGGAGCAGGTGACCAGCGAATTTTCCCCCGCGCTGAGGGAGAAAGGGATGGACTGCGCGCTGGATTTGCCCCAGCGGCTCCGGGTGGTGTGTGACCCGGACAAGATGGCCCGGGTCTTTGACAACCTGCTGAACAACGCCTGCCATTACGCCTATCCCAACAGCACCCTTCGGGTGGAGGGGCGGCAGGAGGGGGAGCGTGTCATCCTCACCTTCCGCAACGCCGGGCGCACCATCCCCCCGGAGAAGCTGGAGCGGATGTTTGAGCAGTTTTTCCGGCTGGACAGCGCCAGAGGTACCGGGACCGGCAACGCCGGCCTGGGCCTGGCCATTGCCCGGGAGATTGTGGAGGCCCACGGGGGCAGCATATACGCCCGCAGCGCCGACGAGCAGGTGTGCTTCACCGTCATCCTGCCGGCGGAGGGCGGGCTGTAAGAAAATCACAAGGTTTCCAACAGAATATTGCAACAGGACCGAAAGGGAAAGGAAACACAAAAAGCGCCTTGCTTTGGTACCATACAGGTATCAAAGCAAGGCGCTTTTGCCTTTCGGGAGGAAGAGATATGAAAACCATCCTGTTTCTGTTCGGCGGCCGTTCCAGCGAGTACGGCGTCTCTCTGCAATCCGCCTACGGCGTGCTCACCCATCTGGACCGGCAGCGGTACCGTCCCCTGCTGGTGGGGATTACCCGGGAGGGCGCCTGGCGGTACTACACCGGCCCTCTGGAGGCTCTGCCGGAGGACGGCTGGTGGAAGGCCGGCTGCCTGCCCTGCGCCCTCTCCCCGGACTGGGGGGTGAAACAGCTGCTGCTGCTGGATGGCTCCGGCCGGCGGCTGCCCTTTGACGCAGCCTTTCCGGTGCTCCACGGCAAGAACGGGGAGGACGGAACCCTCCAGGGCCTGCTGGAGCTGGCGGGCGTGCCCATCATCGGCTGCGGCACCCTGTCCGGCGCCCTGTGCATGGACAAGGACCGCTCCCACAAGCTGGCCGCCCTGGCGGGGGTGCGGGTGCCCCGGAGCGCCCTCTTTTCCCGGGGCGCGGCGGAAGCGGAGCTGGAGCGGGCGGCGGCGGAGCTGGGCTTCCCCCTCTTTGTCAAGCCGGTGCGGGCGGGCTCCTCCTTCGGTATTTCCCGGGTAACCTGCCGGGAAGAGCTGTCCCGGGCGGCGGCGGAGGCCTTTGTCCATGACCGGGAAATCCTGCTGGAGGAGGCCGTGCCCGGCTTTGAGGTGGGCTGCGCCGTGCTGGGCAACGATGCGCTGACCGTGGGCGCGGTGGACGAGATCGAGCTGGCAGCGGGCTTTTTTGATTACGAGGAAAAGTACACGCTGAAAACCTCGGCCATCCACTGCCCGGCGCGCATCCCGGCGGAGAAGGCCGCCGAGATCCAGGCCGCAGCCCGCGTCGTCTACCGGGCGCTGGGCTGCCGGGTGTTTGCCCGCGTGGACCTGTTT
>CALWOL010000078.1 GCA_944383135.1 uncultured Flavonifractor sp. | reverse complement strand
GGTAGATGCCGCCGTCGGTGGGCTCGGTGGAGATGACGAACTCCACCTGCTCCTTCTTGATGCCCTTGGCGGGGAAGAACTTGTTGACGATGTACTGCCAGCACATGCCGTCGCAGTCCTCTTCCTGAACGGAGCCCACCACCATGATCTTGTAGCCGGCGGGAATGAGGCCCAGATCCTTCATAATCTTGGCGCCGTAGGTGGCGGAAGCCATGCCGCCCTCCTGATCGGAGCCGCCGCGGCCGTAGATGACCTCGTCATCCTCATAGCCCTCGTAGGGATCGTGGGTCCAGTTGTTGATGTTGCCGATGCCAACGGTGTCGATGTGGGAGTCGATGGCGATGATCTTGTCGCCCTGGCCCATCCAGCCGATGACGTTGCCCAGACCGTCCACTTCCACCTCATCATAGCCCAGCTTCTCCATCTCGGCCTTGATGCAGGCGACCACTTCCTTCTCCTCGCAGCTCTCGCTGGGGTGGGAAATCATGGCCCGCAGGAAGCGGGTCATATCGGCCTTGTAACCTTCGGCGGCGGCTTTGATTTGCTCAAAATCCATGATAATGACCTCCAAATCTGATTTTTAGTTCCTTTTCTTCATCCCAAATGGGTTGCGCTCACTTACTGATAGGGGTGCTGGGGGGTGTCGGTGGTGGGATACTCGCCGTCCCAAATCACCCGGCGGAACTTCAGCGGGTCGGTGTTGCCCTCGGTGGAGAACATGAGCACCTGGCTGAACCGGTTCAGCTCCAGGGCGTCCCGCAGCTCCTTGTAGGTATCGTCGCACATAATGGCGTCCAGCACGCCCATGCCCACGGCGCCGGACTCGCCGGAAATCACGGTGGGATCGCCCTTCACCGGCACGCCCAGCATCCGCATGCCCTTGGCGCTGGTCCAGTCGGGGCAGGACAGGAAGGCGGACACGTGGTTGCGCAGGATGTCCCAGGAGATGGTGTTGGGCTCGCCGCAGGCCAGACCGGCCATGATGGTCTGGAGATCGCCGGTGACAATGCGGGGAGCGCCGTCCCCGGCCAGAGCGCCCTGATACAGGCAGTCGGCGGCCCGGGCCTCCATCACCACGAACTTGGGGGGATCATTGGGGAACAGGTTGGTGAAGTAGCCCACCACGGCGCCGGCCAGAGAGCCCACGCCCGCCTGCACGAACACGTGGGTGGGCCGGTTCACGCCGCACTGGCGCAGCTGCTCGGAAGCCTCGTTGGCCATGGTGCCGTAGCCCTGCATAATCCAGGAGGGGATCTCCTCGTAGCCGTCCCAGGCGGTGTCCTGGACGATGACGCCGTGCTCGGTCTGCTCGGCCTCCGCGGCGGCCATGCGCACGCAGTCGTCGTAGTTGACCTCCTCGATGGTGACCTGGGCGCCCTCCTTGGCAATGTTGTCAAACCGGGACTTGGAGCTGCCCTTGGGCATATGTACCACGGCCTTCTGGCCCAGCTTGTTGGCCGCCCAGGCCACGCCCCGGCCGTGGTTGCCGTCGGTGGCGGTGAAGAAGGTGGCCTGACCGAACTCCTTACGGAAGGCCTCGCTGGTGAGGTAGTCATAGGTCATCTCGGACACGTCCCGGCCCATCTCGCTGGCAATGTACTTGGCCATGGCGAAGGAGCCGCCCAGCACCTTGAAGGCGTTCAGCCCAAAGCGGAAGGACTCGTCCTTCACATACACGCCGCCCAGACCCAGATACTTGGCCATGCCGTCCAGCTGAGCCAGGGGAGTGATGGAGTACTGGGGGAAGGAGCTGTGGAAGAACCGGGCCTTGGCCACGTTGGACAGGGACATGACATCAAGCTGCTTGTCCTCGCTTTTGGGCATTTTGTTCAGGACCCATTTGATCTGGTCTTTCATCACACTGTCGCCTCCAAAATGTTTTTGAAGCCTGCTGAACTTTTAGCTTATTTCTGAGACCATCATACCACGTGTGAAGCAGATGTCAAGAGGAAAAACTAAAAATTTGCATGTAGAGCTAAAAATTTTTTTGGTACGAGGCAAACCGTTGGGGCGCTAGACCCTCTGCCCTTTCACACTTTACAGCGGAAGGAGCAAAATGGGCCCTGGTCTGGGGCGGGACGCGCCGCCGGACCAGGGCCCTGGGGAGGGCCGCCTGGCCTTCGCGGAGGGAGAAAATCGGGGTTACTTTTTCTTGTTGTAGAAGGTGTCCTCCATGGGCAGGGAGGTGCGCAGGATGTGGTCCCGGGCGTAGTAGGCCCCCTGGACCGCCGGGGCGGTGGGGATGGTGGCGATTTCGCCGATGCCCTTGGCGCCGTACGCGAAGGGGAGCAGCTCCTCCTTCTCCACATAAATGGCGTGGATGTCGGGAATCTGGTCGGAGCGCATCAGGCCCAGGGTGCCGAACTTCACCTGAGGCACGCAGTCCTTCAGGGTGAACTTCTCCGTGAGGGCATAGCCCAGGCCCATGAGCACGCCGCCCTCAATCTGGCCCTGGATGGAGATGGGGTTGACCACCTTGCCCGAGTCGTGGGCGGCCCAGACCTCCTTCACCCGGCCCTCGTCGTCCAGGATGACCACGTGGGTGGCAAAGCCGTAGGCCACGTGGCTCTTGGGGTTGGGCACGTCGGCGCCCAGCTTGTCGGTGGGGTCGAAGAATTCGGCAAAATGCTCCTTCCCCTCCAGCTTGGAGAGGTCGCCGCCGGCGGCATCCAGGTCCTTTTTCACGTCGGCGCACACCATGCGCACCGCCTCGCCGGTAATCAGGGTCTGGCGGGAGCCGGAGGTGGTGCCCGAGTCGGGGGCTACCTCGGAATTGGCGCCCATGTTTTTCAGCTTTTCCTTGGGCAGGCCCAGGGTCTGGGCCATAATCTGCACAAAGACGGTGAAGCAGCCCTGGCCGATGTCGGAGGCGGCGGAGTAGAGCTCCACCACGCCGTTGCGGATGACCACCTTGGCCCGGCCCTTGTCGGGCAGGCCCACGCCCACGCCGGAGTTCTTCATGGCGCAGGCGATGCCCGCCCGGCCGGGATTGGCCTCATAGGCGTCCTTCACCGCCAGCAGGGTCTCCTTCAGGGCGGTGGAGCAGTCGGCAATCTGGCCGTTGGGGAGGACCTTCCCCGGCTCAATGGCGTTACGGTAGCGGATCTCCCAGGGGGAGATGCCCACCTTCTCCGCCAGCAGGTTGATGTTGGACTCCAGGGCAAACTCGCTCTGGCACACGCCGAAGCCCCGGAAGGCGCCGGCGGGGGGGTTGTTGGTGTAATAGCCATAGCCCCGGATGTCGGTGTTCTGGTAGCAGTAGGGGCCCACGGAGTGGGTGCAGGCCCGCTCCAGCACCGGGCCGCACAGGGAGGCGTAGGCGCCGGTGTCGAAGTAGATTTCGCAGTCCAGGCCGGTGAAAATGCCGTTTTCATCGCAGCCCAGGGTGAAGGTGCCCTCCATATAGTGGCGCTTGGGGTGGAAGTTAATGGACTCCTGCCGGGTGAGCTTCACCTTGACGGGCCGGTTCACCTTCAGGGCGGCCAGCACCGCCAGGTGCTGCACCGACACGTCCTCCTTGCCGCCGAAGCCGCCGCCCACCAGCTTGTTCTCCACCACGATGCGCTCCGGGTCCCAGCCCAGCATGATGGAGATCTCCTTCCGGGTGTCGTACACGCCCTGGTCGGAGGTGTATACCTTCACCCCGTCCTTGTAGGGGAAGGCCACCGCGCACTCCGGCTCCAGGAAGGCGTGCTCGGTGAAGGGGGTGGTATAGCTCTGGGTCACCACATATTTGGAGCCCGCCAGGGCGGCCTTGGCGTCCCCCCGGGTGACGTGGCGGGATTGGCACAGGTTGCCCTTGGAGTGGACCAGAGGGGCGTTCTCCGCCATGGCCTCCTGGATGGTGCGCACCGGCTCCAGGGGCTCGTAGTCGATCTTCACCAGCTTTTTGGCCTCACGGAGAATGTCCTCATTCTCCGCCACCACCAGGCAGATGGCGTCGCCCACGCAGCGGGTGACCTCCCCTTTGGCGATAAACACGTCCCAGTCCTGCTGGATGTGGCCCACCTTGTTGTGGGGTACGTCGTCGGCGGTGAGGACGGCCAGTACCCCGGGCAGAGCCAGGGCCTGGGAAGCGTCGATGTCCAGGATTCTGGCCCGGGGGTACTGGGAGCGGACGGCGGAGCCGTACGCCATGCCCTCCATCCGCACATCGTCGCAGTATTCCCCGATGCCCAGCACCTTTTCCCGCACGTCGGTGCGGAAGGCCCGGTCGCCCACCTGGTAGCGGTCGCCGCCCTCCAGAGCGGGGTCAATCTTCTCCTCCCCCCGGAGGATGGCGGCGGCCAGGGAGATGCCCTCGATAATCTTTTTGTAGCCGGTGCAGCGGCACACGTTGCCCCGGATGGCTTTTTTGATGTCCGCCTCGGTGGGGTTGGGATTCTGGTCAATCAGGGCCTTGCCCGCCATTACCATGCCGGGGATGCAGAAGCCGCACTGCACCGCCCCCACCGAGCCGAAGGCGTACACAAAGGCCTCCTGCTCGTCGTAGCTCAGCCCCTCCACGGTGAGGATGGTTTTGCCCACCGCCTTCTTGGTGGAGAGGATGCAGGCCCGGACGGTTTTGCCGTCCACCACAATGGTGCAGGTGCCGCAGGCGCCCTCGCTGCACCCGTCCTTCACGGAGGTCAGATGGAGGTCGTCCCGCAGGTAGCGCAGCAGGGGTTTGTCCTCCGTGGTGGTACGCAGGACGCCGTTGACGGTAAAGGAATAGCTCTCGCTCATCTGAGGTACCTCTTTTCTGATGGGGGGACAGCCTGCCGCTCTCCGGGAGCGGCAGGCTCCCTCCCCCGCTTATTTCAGCAGATAGCTGTAATTGTCATACACCGTGCAGATCAGGCGGCGCAGAGGCTCGTACAGGCCGCAGCCGGCGTCGGCCACGTTGTATTCCTTCACCTGGCCGTCCAGACGCACCCGGGTGTTGGCGCCGTCCAGCTTCAGGAAGCCCTGATTTTCGCTGTTGGCAAAGTCCCCCTCGCTCCAGAACAGGGTGAATTTGTCCTTGTAGGGGCGGGAGTCATAGGGACAGAAGGTGGCGCAGTTGCCGCACTCGTTGCACATGCCGTCCACGTGGACGATCTGCCGCTGGCGCATGCCGGGTACCGCGATGGCCACATTGGCCCGGTTGGGGCACACCTCGGTACAGGTTTCGCACACGGTGGCGCAGCCCAGGCAGCGGATGTCCTCGCAGCTCTTGCAGTCGCTGCACAGGTCGCCCCGCTTGGCCAGGGGCTTCTGGTAGTCGGGGTTCACGTTCTTCTCCACATAGGCGTCCACGTCGAAGTCCTGGATGGCCCGGGCGGCGCGGGTGGCGTCGGCAATGGCCTCCACCACGGTGCCGGGGCCCTTCATGCCGTCGCCGATGACAAACACGTTGCGGACGGAGGACTCCAGGGTGGCGGGGTTGACCACGGCCTTGCCCCGCTTGTCCACCTCCAGCCCGTTGGCGGTGTAGAGGCCGGTGTCCACCTTCTCACCCACGGCGGTGATGACGGTGTCGGCGGGGACGGTGGCCACCCTGCCGGTATCCACCGGGGAGCGGCGGCCGGAGGCGTCGGGGGCGCCCAGCTCCATCACATGGCAGGTGAGGACCCCGTCCTTCACGCCCACGGGGGCCAGCAGCTCCTGGAACTCCACCCCGTCCTCCAGGGCCAGCTCCAGCTCCTCCTGGTCGGCGGGCATGTACCGCTTGGTGCGGCGGTACACCAGGCTGACCTGCTCCACGCCGGCAATCCGCTTGGCGGCCCGGGCGGCGTCCATGGCGGTGTTGCCGCCGCCGATGACCACCACGTGCTTGCCCAGGTTCAGGCTGCCGGGGTTCTTCTTGGCGGCCTCCAGGAACTGGATGACATTCATCTCCTCACCGTACTCCATGCCGGCGCTGCCCTTGTGCCAGGCGCCGGTGGCCAGGATGACGTGGGTGTAGCCCTTGCCGAAGAGCGCCTGCACGTCCTTTACCTCGGTGTTCAGCTCCACCTTCACGCCCATGGCGTTCATCAGGCGCACATCGTTGTCAATGGCCTCGTCGCTGATGCGGAAGGCGGGGATGACGTGGCGGACGATGCCGCCCAGGGAGTCCTTTCGCTCAAAAATGGTGACATCCACGCCGGAGCGACCCAGGAAGTAGGCGGCGGACATGCCGGCGGGGCCGCCGCCGATGACAGCCACCTTCTTGCCGGCCACGGGGGCACCGGGTTTCAGCTTGGGCAGCAGGGCGGCAAACCCGCCTTCGGCGGCCTTCAGCTTCTGGGTGCGGATGTACACGCTCTCCTCGTAGGCGTTGCGCATGCACTTGTCCTGGCAGCGGTGGGAGCAGATGGTGCCGGTGATGAAGGGCAGGGCGTTGCGGTGGGTGATGATCTGGAGGGCCTCCTCATACTGGCCGGCGTTCACCCGCATCAGGTAGGCGGGGATGTCCTGCTCAATGGGGCAGCCGTTGCGGCAGGGGGCGGAGAAGCAGTCGATGAGGGGGACCTTCTTGTCCACCTTGCGGCTGGGGATGGGCTTCATGGGCTTCTGGTAGTGGTGGTCGGAGACAAAGGCCTGCACCATGCCGTCCACCTTGGCGGGGTCCACCCCGCCCCAGGGGGTGTAGGGAATATCCATCAGCAGGCCGCCGATCTGGCTGAAGCGCTGATAGCCGCCGGACTTGAGGAGGGTGGTGGCCATGGTGATGGGCCAGATGCCCGCGTCAAACAGGTCCTTGATGTTGTGGTAGTCGGCGCCGCCGGAGTAGGAGATGCGCAGCTTGCCGCCGAACTCCCGGGCCAGCTTGCCCGCCAGGGACAGGGACAGGGGATAGAGGGAGCGGCCGGACATGTACATCTCCTCGCTGGGCAGCTCCCCGGCCTTCACGTCCACGGGGAAGGTGTTGGTCAGCTTCACGCCGAACTCCAGACCCCGCTCGGCGGTCAGCTTCATCAGCCGCTGGAACATGGGCACCGCGTCGGCCCACTGAAGGTCCTCCACAAAGTGGTGATCGTCAAAGGCGATGTAGTCAAAGCCCAGGCCGTCCAGGGTCTTGCGGGCAAACTCGTAGCCCAGCAGGGTGGGGTTGCACTTGACGTAGGTGTTCAGGTTCTTCTCGGTGATGAGGTAGGTGGCGATGCGCTCGATCTCGTCGGGGGGGCAGCCGTGGAGGGTGGACTCGGTGATGGAGTTGG
>CALWOL010000077.1 GCA_944383135.1 uncultured Flavonifractor sp. | reverse complement strand
GGGCGGCAAGTAACAGTCCTCACGCAGCTGGCAGACCGTATTACGCGTTGCACGCGTCCGCGAGGAACAAAGGGCTATGCCCGCATAGTGACAACCACCAGCTTCGCTGGTGGATGTGTTCATTCGCCTATTTCAGCAGCAGCTCCGCCAGCTCCTCCCGGGTATCGGCGATGGCGGCGGCCCCGTGCTGGGTAAGGAAGGCCCTGTCCCGGAAGCCCCAGCTCACCGAGATGCAGGGCAGGCCGGCGTTTTTGGCGGTCTGGATGTCCACATCGGAGTCGCCGATGTACACCGCCCCCTCCGGGGGAACGCCCAGCTCGGCCAGGGCCCGGAACACGGTGTCGGGGGCGGGCTTGCGGGCCACGCCCTGGGATTCCCCGATGGCCACCTCCACCCGGCCCCCAAAGTAGGTCTGGCACAGGCCCTTCACCGCGCCGTCAAACTTGTTGGATACCACCGCCGTGCGCACCCCCGCCGCCCGCAGCCGGTCCAACAGCTCCGGAACGCCGGGGTAGGGGGCGGTTTTGTTTTCCATATTGAGGAGATAGTGGGCCCGGAAATCCTGGAGCACCAGGGCCTCCAGCGCCTCCGCCGTGTTCTCCGGCACCGCCCGGTGGATGAGCAGGCCCACCCCGTCGCCCACAAAGCGGCGGATTTCATCCAGGCTGCGGCAGGGCAGCCGGTGGAGGGCCAGGGCGTAATTGGCGCTGTCCGCCAAATCCTGAAGGGTGTCCAGCAGGGTGCCGTCCAAATCGAAAACAGCGGTATGATACATGAGAACGCTCGCCTCCCGTCCCCAAAAGGGGAAATTGCACGGAAGGCAGTATACCACATTACGGGGCAAAGAGGAAGAGCCTTGCCAGGAAAAAGCCCAAAAGGCCGCAGCCGGGAAAGGTAAAGAGCCAGGTGAGGACAATCTCCCCCGCCACCCGGCGGTTGGGCCGGGACCCCGCCCCCAGGATGGCGGCGGTTTTGGCGTGGGTGGTGCTCACCGGCAGGCCCAGCAGGGTGCAGGCCAGCAGACAGGCGCCGCCCCCCAGGTCGGCGGCCAGTCCCTGCCGGGGGGCCAGGCATACCAGCTCCCGTCCCACCCGGCGGATGATGCGCTCTCCCCCCAGGGCGGTGCCCGCCGCCATTGCGCCGGCGCACAGCAGGATTAGGGGCAGGGGGATGGAAAAGGCGCCGGACGTGGGGACCGCTCCCCCCAGGGTGAGGCCCAGCAGGAGGATGCCCAGACACTTCTGCCCGTCCTGGGCGCCGTGGAGGAAGGCCATGGCGGCGGCGCCGCCCGCCTGCCCCCGGCGGCACAGGGCGGGGGAGAGGGGAAGCGCGGAGAGGACCTTGCCGCTCAGCCTGCCCAGCACCCAGCCCAGTCCCACCGACAGGGCCAGACCAGCCAGAATTCTGCCCCAGGGCCCGGGATGCACCGTGCCCTCCGGAAGGGCCAGGGCGGCACCGGTGACGGCGGCGGCCAGGCCGTGGCTTTCGCTGGTGGGGATGCCCAGGCGCCAGGCGGCGGTGGACCACACCACCACGGCGCACAGTCCGGCGCACAGGGCCGAGCGGGCGGCGGGAAGGCTTGCCCCGAATCCGGCGATGGAGAACAGGGCCTCCGTCACCTGGGCATTGACCGTCGTGACCCAGACCAGCCCCAGCAGATTGCACAGGGCGGCCAGTCCCGCCGCCCGGCGGAAGGACAGCGCCCCGGTACACACCGCCGTGGCGATGGCGTTGGGCGCGTCGGTCCAGCCATTCACCGCCGCCACCGCCAGCACCAGGGCGCAGGTCAGGATGGTGACCGGCTGGGAGAGAAGGTCCGTCAGCATGAAAAACACCCCCGGCCCATCTTACGGGGCCGGGGGCCGGGATATGACCGCTACCGGTACAGGCCGATGGCGGTGAGAATGTGCTGAACCTGCTGGGCCCGCACCGGCCAGGCGGCGCCTGCGCCGTGCTCCTGCCGGCGGAGCCGGGCCCAGTCCCCGGTTTCGGCGAGGGCCCGGCGGCACAGCCGGACAAACTCCTCCGAAGAGTGTGCGCCATAGATGACGTCGGGGAAGTGCTCCACCTGGTCGGGATAGAACATGGACACAATGGGCTTGCCGGAGGAGAGGTATTCATAGACCCGGGTGGGCACAATGTCGTCATACCGCTCCGACTGGCGGCGGAGGTTGAGGCACACGTCAAACCGGGCCAGGTAGTCGGGCACCTCCACCGGGGGCCGGCGGCCCAGGAAAAGGACATTGGGATAGTGCTCCAGCCGGCGGGCCATGGGACTGTCCTCCAGCCTGCCCAGAAAGACGAAGGTACAGTGAGGCAGGGCCTGGGCGGCTTCCGCCACCGGAGTCAAATCCAAATCGGCCCATACCACCCCGCAGTAGCCCAGCACCGGGCCGGAGAGCCGGAGAAGCTCCGGCGGGCACTCGGTCTCCGGCCGGGCAAACATCTGGTAATTGACCCCGTTGGGGAGCAGGGCGATGTTGTCGTTGCAGGGAGAGAGGTGATCCGCAAGCCACGGGGAGGCGGCAAAGATGACGTCGGCGGCCAGAGCCAGATCACTCTCCCACTCCGGGGGAAAGTCGGGCCAGTCCCGGTCGCAGTCGTATACCACGCCCCGGTGGGGCAGGTAGTCCAGCAGATGGATCTGCTCCGGGGCGGTACACCACAGCAGGGGCTCCCGGAACCGGCGGGCGTCCATCTGCCGCAGGATATGGGCGGCCAGCTTCCGGTAGTGCCGGCGGAAAAGCAGCTGGTGGCGCTCCTCCACCTCCAGCACGGGCGGCAGCGTGTACACGGTGAGACCGGGGCGCATCTCCCGCCCCGGCTTTTTCCACAGCTTTCCCGGCGGCTCAAAGAAGAGCACCTGGGCGTCCTTCAGCCGGGTCATCAGCTGCTGGGTGCGGGTGGGAATGGTCCGCCAGGGGGCGGAGGAAAGGCAGAGAATCTGATTCAAAGGCAGCTCACCTCCCCAGCAGCCGGCGGGCGGTCTCACTGTTGCGCCGCTCCACCTGGCGCAGCCGTTCCACCCCGCCGGACAGAAATTCCGTGTCTCCGACGCGTCCGCAGGCGGCGTCAAGATAGCTCCGCAGGCGCTCCTCCGTCACCTGCTCCAGGCCGGTGTACAAATCCTGTCCGATATAGGACAAAAAGGAGCTGATCTTCTGATCGTACACCACTCCCACCAGGGGCACCCCCTGGCCGGCGGCAAAGATCAGGGCGTGCAGACGCATGGATACCACCACCTGCATCCGCTTGAACAGGCCGATGGTGTGGGCGGAGTTCCCCGTTTCCGGAAGAATAAAGTAGGGGGCCTTCATATACCGGGCGGCGGTGCGGGCGGCGGCCACGTCCAGCCGCCGCTCAATGGGCAGGAACACGGGAATGAGGCCGTACTTCTCGTAGGCGTAGTCCGCCGCGGCGGCAAAGACAGGGGCCTTTTCCTCAAAGCCCGGCCAGGGCCGGAGGGAGAAGCCGATATATTTCCCCGCCGGGTCAATGCCCTGACTCTCCAGAATCCCGTCGATGGCCTGCTCCGGGGCGGGAGGAAGGATGACGGTGGGATCGGCGGAGAGCAGGACCTCCGGCGCGGTGACCCCCATGTCGTCCAGCTCATCCTTGGAGTGGGTGTCCCGGAGGGTGATGGCGTCCACGCTCTTCTGAAGCACCCGGTCGGCCCGGCGGCGGTTGGCGGGGGAGTGGATGGGGCCGATGCCGCAGCCGTACATCATCACCCGGTTGCCCAGCCGTTTGGCCCAGGAGATGGTGAACAGGTAGAACCACAGGGAGCGGTGGCTGGTGACATCCTGCATCAGGGAGCCGCCGCCGTTGATATACAGCCGGGTTTTGCCCATCCGCCGCAGGAACCTGGGGAAGGCGAAGGTGTAGATGGAGTTGACCCGGTAGGTGAGGCGGGTGTCCCTGGGATTGCGGGAGAGGACCCACACCGGCAGGTCGGGGTCAATCTGCCGCAGCTCGGTGACAATGGCCTCCAGGATGGCGTCGTCCCCGGCGTTCCCCCGGCCGTAGGCGCCGCATACCAGGGCGCCGTCCCGCCGGCCTGCCTTGCGCGCCTGGCGCCGGAGAATGGTCTCATAAATGGACAGCTGCCGCTGGAGGGTGCTCTCCAGGGAGTAGTCCTGCCTGGCCCGCTGGTAGAGCCGCTGTCCCATGTGGCGGCGCAGCTCCCCGTCCTGGGCCAGAGCGGTGAGGTGGTGGGCCAGGGCCTGGACGTCCCCCGCCTCAAAGAGGAAGCCGTGGACCCCGTGCTCAATGAGATAGGGCACCCCGCCCACCCGGCTGGCCACCGTGGGCAGACCCGCCCGGGCCCCCTCGGTGAGGGAGTAGGGGAAGGTCTCGGACAGGGAGGTGAGGGTGTTGATGTCCAGGGCGTGGTAAAAGCTGTCGGTGTCGCTCACCCAGCCGGCAAAGCACACCTCCTCCGCCACCCCCAGCTCCTGGGCCAGACGCCGGAGCATATCCATCTGCTCCCCGTCTCCGGCGATGAGCAGCCGCAGGTTGGGGCAGCTCTGGTGGGCCAGGGCGAAGCCCCGCACCAGGGTGGCGATGTCCTTCACCGGGTTGAGCCGGGCGGCAATGCCCACCACCACGCTGTTCCCGTCGGCCTTCAGTCCCACGCTCTTCCAGTAGGCCTCCCGGCTCATGGCGGGGGTACGGGGGGTGAAATCCAGGCCGTTGTAGATGGTAAACAGCTTGTCCGGGTCAAAGCCCCGGGAGATCAGCAAATCGGTCATGGCGTCGGACACGCCGATGCGGTAGTCCAGCAACCGCAGGGCGACGGTGTTGATGGTGCCGTAGGTGAGCCGGGAAATGGGGCGGCCCAGGTAGTCCAGCCGGTAGTCGGAGTGGACGGTGGTAACCACCGGCAGGCCGGTGGCCCGGCGGAGCAGGGCGCCCATCATGTTGCCCCGGGCGCCGTGGCAGTGGATGATCTCATACCCGTCCTCTTGAATCATGGCCTTGAGGGTGCGGAAGGTGCGCAGCAGATTGTGGCCGGGCAGAACCAGGGTGGGAATGCCCAGCTCCCGGGCCTCCTGGGCAAAGGGACCCTCCATAAAGCACACCATGGTCACGTCGATGGTGCGGGACAAATTCTGAAGCAGCGAATGGACGTGGGTTTTGGCCCCGCCGCTGTCGCCGCCGGAAATCAGATGGATGACCTTCATGGGTGGGAAACCTCCGAAGAAAGTACTTGTCGGGCCGTGGGGAGATATGGTACAATACCTGAGTACCATTGTACCAACGATACCGTCAATTTACAACCTCGGAGGCTATAAAAGATGATAGACGAAAAGGGCAGGCTTTTTGGAAAAATCAATGTGGTGGATTTGCTGGTGGTGCTGGTCATCGTCATTGCGGCGGCGGTGCTGGGCGTCAAGTTCCTGGGCCCGGACAGCACGGTGTCCGTCAGCCACAAGACCACCCATGTGACCTACCAGGTGCTGGTGGAGAGTGTCCGGCCGGAGGTCTATGAGAATGTAAAATCCTTTGTGGATGCGGGGGACGCCACGCTGATGGCCTCCGGTGAGATGCTGGACGGCCAGGTGGTGGCGGTGGAGGCCCAGCCTCACACCGATACCGCCACGGTCACCACCAACGGAGATGCGATTGTGCTGTATACCGATAAGAATCTGCTGGACTTGACCTTTACCATTGAGTGCAATGTGGTCAACCCCATCACCACGGAAATTGGCACCCAGGAGGTCCGGATTGGGAAGAGCCACATCGTCAAGACCGACCGGTTTGAGATGGCTACCGGCACCATCATCGCCTGCGAATGGGACGACGGCGCCGAGGCGTAAGGAGACAGAAAAAGGGAAAGGGGCGGCGGTCAATCCGCCGCCCCTTCGTTTTCAGGAGGAATGACAATGCCGGAATGGCTGCTGGAAATAGACGGGGGAATCCTGCTTTGGCTTCAGGAAACCCTCCGCGGCGCGGTGCTCAACGGCCTGCTGAGCGTCTATACTCAACTGGGCAATGCCGGGGCAATGTGGATTGTCCTGTCTCTGCTGATGCTCTGCTTCCCCAAAACCCGCAAGGCGGGACTGGCCGGACTGCTGGCCATGCTGCTGGGCCTGCTGTGCACCAATGTGGCGCTCAAGCACCTGGTGGGCCGGACCCGGCCCTGGCTGACGGTGGAGGGGCTGGTGCCCCTGGTGGAGGAGCACGATCCCAACTCCTTCCCCTCGGGCCACACCTGCGCCGCGTTTGCCGCCGCCTCCGCCTGGCTGCGCGCCCTGCCCCGGCGGTGGATGGGAGTGACCGGCCTGGTGCTGGCCGCCCTTATGGGCTTTTCCCGGCTGTATGTGGGAGTCCATTTTCCCACCGACGTGCTGGCGGGCCTGGCGGTGGGCCTGCTGTGCGGGTGGCTGGCCTGCCTGCTGTGGCGGCAGGTGCCCGCCTGGCGGCGGCTGGAGCCGCCTTGCAAGGACGGATAAAATGTGTTAAACTGGAATCACTCACCTGGGCGGGAAAGGAATGATGGGATGAATATTTACGAATCGGCGGAAAACTATCTGGAGACCATCCTCAGCCTCCACGAGACCCAGGGCCTGGTGCGCTCCATTGACATTGCCAACCACCTGCACTTCTCCAAGCCCAGCGTCAGCGTGGCCATGAAAAAGCTGCGGGAAAGCGGCTATATCGAGGTGGATAAGGAGGGCTTTATCTCTCTGCTCCCCGCCGGGGAGGAGATTGCCCGCCGCATCTATGAGCGGCACAAGCTGCTCACCGAGTTCTTTATCCACCTCGGGGTGAGCCCGGAGACGGCGGCGGCGGACGCCTGCAAGATTGAGCATGACCTCAGCGAGGAGACCTTTCAGAAAATCAAGGAGCACGCACTGGGCGGAGCCCGGGGATAAAAGGATGCGTATGCGTCCTTTTTTTATGGGCGGCGCTGCCCGCCGGGCTCTTGACAGGAAAGCAGGGGATGGACTACAATTTTCAGCAGCAGTGTGAAAAAGAAGGGGAGAGGCCTTTGCAAGTGGAGCTTGCCCCCATGGAGGGGGTCACCAGCCTGTGGTACCGAAGCGCCCACCGGCGCTGGTTCGGGGGCGTGGAGCGGTATTACACCCCCTTTCTCTCCCCCACACAGGACCATGTATTCCCCAAGCGGGAGCTGCGGGAGATTGCCCCGGCGGGCAACGAGGGAGTGCCCCTGATTCCCCAGCTGCTCACCCGGCGGGGAGCGGACTTCCTGTGGGCGGCCGACGCCCTGGCGGACCTGGGCTATGAGGAGGTCAACCTGAATCTGGGCTGCCCTTCGGGCACGGTGACCGCCAAGGGGAAGGGGGCGGGCTTTCTGGCCCACCCGGAGGAGCTGGCGGCCTTTCTGGAGGAGATTTTTGCAAAATGTCCCATTGCCATCTCCATCAAAACCCGGCTGGGCATTGCCGACCCGGAGGAATTCTGGCCCATTCTGGAGCTGTACAACCGCTTCCCCGTGAAGGAGCTGATTATTCACCCCCGGGTTCAGCGGGACCAGTATCAAAACCATCCCCGGCGGGAGCTGTTTGCCGCCGCCGCGCTCCGGAGCCGGGCGCCGGTGTGCTACAACGGCGACCTGTACACGGTGGAGGCGGCGGCGGAATTCCAGCGGACGTGTCCCGGCACGGAGCGGGTGATGCTGGGCCGGGGGCTTATCGGGGACCCGGCCCTGGCCCGGAAGCTGGCGGGCGGTCCGCCCGCCTCCCGGGAGGAGCTGGAGGGCTTTTTGTCTGAGGTGTATGAGGGTTATGCCCAGGGCTTCGGCAGCAGGCACAGCGCCATGCTGCGGATGAAGGAGCTGTGGAGCTACCTCATCTGTCTGTTCCGGGACGGGGAGAAATACGGAAAAGCCATCCGCAAGGCGAAGAGCCCGGCGGAGTATGCGCGCTGGACGGCGGCGGTGTTCCGGGAGCTGGACTTGCGGACGGAGCTGGCGCCGGACTGGTGAGAAGGGAAAGGATGAGGAAAATGAAAAAAGCGGCGTTTATCGGCAGCGGCAACATGGGCGGGGCGCTGATTCGGGCGGCCTGCCGGGCCATCGGGCCGGAGCAGGTGGTGATTGCCGACTATGCCGGGGAGAAGGCGGCGGCCCTGGCGGCGGAACTGGGCTGCACGGCGGCGGCGGACAACGGGGCCGCCGTGGAGGGGGCGGAGGTGGTTTTTCTCTGCGTCAAGCCCCAGGTGCTCTCCGGCGTGGCGGCGGCCCTGGTGCCCGCCCTCAACGCCTGCCATGAGCGGGGGGAGGACCGGCTTCTGGTGTCCATTGCCGCCGGGGTGGAGATTGCCGCCCTGCGGAGCTTTTTGCAGGGCATTGCCTGGGACATCCCCATCCTCCGGGTGATGCCCAACACCTGTGCCGCTATTGGCAAGGGGATGCTGGCCCTCACCGACGGCGGAGCGGGGAATGAGGCCGGCCTTGCCGCTGCGGAGGCCATTCTGGCCGATGCCGGCCGGGTGGAGCGCATCAGCGAGGGCCTGATGGACCAGTACACCGCCGTGGCTGGCTGCGGCCCGGCCTATGTGTACCAGCTGATTGAGGCCCTGGCCGACGGCGGGGTGTTGACCGGCCTGCCCCGGGCCCAGGCCCAGACCTATGCCGCCCAGACCGTGCTGGGGGCCGCGGCCATGGTGCTGGAGACCGGCAAGCATCCCGGCCAGCTGAAGGACGAGGTGTGCTCTCCCGGGGGCTCCACCATCGCGGGGGTGGCCGCCCTGGAGGCGGGGGGCTTCCGCGCCTCCGCCATACAGGCGGTGCTGGCCGCCTTTGAGAAGAACAAGCAGCTGGGCAAGTGAAAAAAAGCGGGCCGCGGGGCCCGCTTTTTTTCAAACCCGGTGAACCGTTTGCCCGCCTGAGGCGTATGGATAGGTGAAAGGGGGCGGGAGCACGTGATGGACACCTACATCCGGCAGTACGGGAAGCGGCTGTACGGCCTGTGCCGGACTCTGTGCGCCAGTCCCCAGGACGCGGAGGACTTGTACCAGGAGACCTGGCTGAAGGCGCTGGCCCATCTGGAGCAGTACGACCCGGCCCGGGAGTTTGAGCCCTGGCTCACCCGCATCTGTGTCAACACCTACCGCAGCACCCTGCGCCGCCTGGTCCGCAGCCCCGTCTGGAACCGCTTTTCCTCCAATGAGGAGAAGGACGCGGCCCTGGCCTCCGCTCCGGCGGAGGCGGAGATGGGAGAGGAGACGTACGCAGATCTCCACCAGGCCATTGACCGGCTGCCGGACAAGCTGCGGACGGCGGTGATTCTCTTCTACTTCCGGGATATGGATGTGGCCTCGGCGGCTCAGGCTCTGGGCATTCCCGCCGGTACCATGAAATCCCGGCTGAACCACGCGCGAAAACGGCTGAAGGAGGAGCTGGAGCATGAAACAGATTTACCGTTTTGAGCGGGGGGAGCCGCCCTTCCTCCGGGAGAGCGCCCTGCGGGAGGAGCTGGAGCGCCGCCGCCTCCGCCGGCAGACCGCCCTGCTGGTATTGGCGGGGATGCTGAGTCTGCTCTGCCTGCTGCTGACCGGAGCGGTGCTGTACCCGGTGTATCCCGCCCTGACCCTGGCCTGCCTGCTCTATTTCTGCGCCGCCGTCACGGGGGCCTGCGTCCTTGCCGTTGTATTTGTACAGAAAAGGAGGGAACTTACATGCTGCTCTCATTGAATGTGGCCGTATTTCTCCTCATCTACCTGGCGGTTCTGGTGGGGATTCCCGTGCTCATCGGCGTCTACGTCTACCGGGACGCCAGCCGCCGGGGGATGAACGCCGTGCTGTGGACTCTGGTGGCGGTGCTGGCCCCCGCCTTTGTGGGCCTTATCATCTACCTGCTGGTGCGGGGGAGCTATGCCGACCTGCTCTGTCCCGCCTGCGGCGCTCCGGTTGCCCAGTCCTACCTCTCCTGTCCCCGGTGCGGCGCCCGGCTGAAGGCCACCTGCCCCGGCTGCTCCACGCCGGTGGAGCCGGACTGGAGGGTTTGCCCCCACTGCGGCAATCCCCTGCCGGAGCTCGGGGGAGACTTTACCCCTCCGGTACGGCGGCAGGACAAGACCCTGTGGAAAATTCTGCTGGTCGTTCTTCTCGTCCCCGTCCTGCTGGTGATATTTGCGCTGCTGATTTTCTCTCTCGTTCCGGGATAACAGAAGGCCGGGACCGGTTTCACCGGTCCCGGCCTTCTGTTATCCGTCCCTGGTGAGCGGCAGCAGGTCCCCGGCGGGCAGCTCCAGCCACAGGGGGTCCCGGTCCGCCAGCTCCGGCCAGCGGCCCTTCTCCAGCTCGATGCGCAGCCGGGAGAAGCCCTGGCTGCCGCCGGGGGTGGACAGCATGACCACCGTGGAAAACACGTTCTCCACCACCCGCTCCACCGTGCAGGGCAGGCGGTTGGGGCCGGGGCCGTCCACGGGCTTGATGTAGTGGGCCCGCACACCGATGTGGCTCAGCCCCTCCGGCAGGGGCCCCGCCGGAGTGAGAGTCACCCCCCAGTCCAGGGCCTCCACCTGGCCATCCCCGGCGGCTCTGGCCCTTGAGATGTTCTTGCACCCCGACAGCAGGCAGGCCGACAGGGTGCGGGGGGCCTGAAAAAGCTGCTGCACCGGCAGTACGGCCTGGGAGCGGCCGTTGTCCAGCACGCACACCTGCTGACACAGCCGCTGCACCTCATCCCGGTTGTGGGTGACGAAGAGCACCGGGCCGGGGAAGGAGGAGAGCAGATCAGAAAGCTCCAGCTCCACCTGCCATTTCAGGTAGCTGTCCAGGGCGGAGAAGGGCTCGTCCAGCAGCAGCGCCTCCGGCACGCTGGCCAAAATCCGAGCCAGAGCCACCCGCTGCTGCTGGCCCCCGGAGAGCTGGCGGGGGTATTTTTTCTCCTGCCCCTCCAGGTACAGGGTGCGCACCAGCCGCTCCACCGTCTCCCGCCGGGCCTTTTTCTCCCGCACCCCAACGGCAATGTTCTGCTCCACCGTCATGTTGGGGAAGAGGGCGTAGCTCTGGAACAGGTAACCCACCCGCCGCTGCTGGGGCGGCAGGTCAATGTGGGCCTCCGAGTCGAACAGCACCCGGCCGTCCAGCACGATGCGGCCCCGGTCCGGCCTCTCGATGCCCGCGATGCACCGCAGGGTCATGCTCTTGCCGCAGCCGGAGGCCCCCAGCAGGCCGGTGAGCTGTCCGCTCTCCGTCTCGAAGGAAACGTCCAGCCGGAACGCGCCCAAGTCCTTGTGGACGTCCACAGACAGACCCATCACTCCACCTCCCCGGACACGGGAGCCGCCTGCCGGCGGGGTCTGGCATCCTTTTTCTCCAGCATGTTGACGCACAGCAGCACCACCGCGGAGATGGCCAGGTTGACCAGCACCCAGCGCATGGCGCCCGCGTCGTCCCCGGTGCGCCACAGCTGATACACTGTGGTGGAGATGGTGGCGGTCTTGCCGGGGGTGTATCCGGCAATCATGGCGGTGGCACCGTACTCCCCCAGGGCCCGGGCGAAGGCCAGCACCGTCCCGGCGATGATCCCCTGCTTGCAGCAGGGCAGCATCACCCGCCAAAAAATCCAGGTGTCGGACTTGCCCAAAGTACGCCCCGCGTGGGCCAGGGTAACGTCGAAGGACTCAAAGGCCCCCCGGGCGGTGCGGTACATGAGGGGGAAGGCCACCACCGCCGAGGCGAAGATGGCGGCGTACCACACCATGGTGAGCCGCAGGTCGAAAACCTCCAAAAACCACATACCCAGCACCCGCTTGGGGCCCAGCAGACGCAGCAGGAAATAGCCCACCACGGTGGGGGGAAGTACCAGGGGCAGGGTGAGCACCACATCCAGCACCCCCTTCAC
The DNA here is from genome assembly GCA_944383135.1 of uncultured Flavonifractor sp. Classification (GTDB taxonomy): domain Bacteria; phylum Bacillota; class Clostridia; order Oscillospirales; family Oscillospiraceae; genus Flavonifractor. Next base: position 17,371 of record CALWOL010000077.1, on the reverse strand, counting down.
CAGCCGGGGCAGCCTGGCCACATAATAGGCGGCGAAGATGCCCAGGAAGAAGATGAGCACGGTGGAAATGGCGGCGATGCGCAGGGAGTTAAAGAGGGGATACCAGTCCAAAACATCCACCGTCCTCGCTTATAACACGGTAAAGCCCACGCCCTCCAGCACGGCAATGGCGCTCTCGTCGGTGTGGAGGTAGTCCAGGAAGGCCTGGGCGGCGGCCTGGCTGGCCTCGCTGCCGCCGCACTTCATCACGGCGGCGGGATAGATGACCTGATCGCACATGTCGGCGGCAGCCTGATCCACCACGTTGAGCTCATAGGTAAAGGCGTCGGTGGCGTAGATGATGCCGCAGTCCACCGCCCCCTCCTTCACCTGGGTGGCCACCTCGGACACGTTGGAGGCGTAGGTCACCTTGCCGTCGGCCTCCAGGCCGGCGATGTCGATGCCCAGGGTGTCCAGAATCTGGAGAGAGTAGGCCCCCACCGGCACGTCGTCGTTGCCCAGGCACAGCAGCTCCAGTTTGTCGGAGGCCAGGTCCTGGAAGGATTCGATCCCCTTGGGGTTGTCGTCAGGCACCGCCAGCACCACCTTGTTCTCCACAAAGTTGATGCGGGTGTCGGACAGAACGAAGTCCAGCCCCTCGTTGGTGCCGGTGGTGTCGGCGGCGTCCAGCTGGTTCATCTGCTTCTGGGCGGCGGAGATGAACAGATCGCACACCGCCCCCTCCTCAATCTGGGTTTTCAGGGTGCCGGAGGAGTCGAAGGTGAACACCAGGTTCACGTTGGGGGCCACGTCCTTGTAGTTCTCGGCGATCTGGGTCAGGGTGGCCTCCATGGAGGCGGCGGCAAACACCACCACGTCCACGCTCTCCGCCTCGGGAGCCGGGGTCTCGCTGTTCTGAGCCGCCGGGGTGCCGGCGGCGCCGGAGGTTCCGTTTCCGCAGGCGGTGAGGCCCAGGGCCAGGGTCAGGGCCAGGGTCAGGGATACGAGTTTTTTCATGCTGCATTCTCCTTTACAAAATGGTAGGCGTGTCCGTTTCCAGACAGGCCCCGGCCCGCCGCCATGGCTCGCGCTTTAGGCGACACGGGCTCGAAGAATTTATATAAAATGAGCCGTCAGGCTCACTTTATCCGCATGTCTTTATTTCGGCGAGGCGCACTCGCCCGCAGTCCCCTTTAAGATCTCCAGGCCGTGGCCCAGAGCGGGGAGGATGAACTCCAGGCACTCCCGCACCGCCTTGGGGCTGCCCGGCAGGTTGACGATGAGGGTTTTCTTCCGGATGCCCGCCGCCGCACGGCTCAGCATGGCCCGGGGGGTGATCTGGAGGGAGTTGTACCGCATAGCCTCGGCGATGCCGGGGGCGGGCCGCTCCACCACGGACAGGGTGGCCTCCGGCGTCAGGTCGGTGGGGGAGAAGCCGGTGCCGCCGGTGGTGAGCACCAGGTCGGCCAGATCCCCGTCGCACAGCCGCTTCAGCTCGGAGGCCAGAGGCTCGATGCCGTCGGGCAGCAGGGCGGTGTGCACCACCTCATAGCCCGCCGCCTCCGCCAGCTCCCGGATGGCCGGGCCGCTTTTATCCTCCCGCGCTCCGGCGTAGCCGGAGTCGCTGAGGGTGAGAATGGCTACCCGCATATTACCCCTCCTCCGCAATGGTGAGGTTATCCCCCACCGAGATGGTGCCCCCGTGGAGCACGCGGGTAAACACGCCCTCCCTTGGCATGATGCAGTCTCCCATGACTTTGTAGATCTCGCAGTGGGCGTGGCACTGCTTGCCCACCTGGGTGAGCTCCAGCACCACGTCGTTGCACTTGAATTTCGTCCCGATGGGTAGGGTTTTGAAGTCGTAGCCCTCCACCACCAGATTTTCCCCAAAGGCCCCGTCATCCACCACGGCCCCTCTGGCCCGGAAGGCCTCCACCTGCTCGTGGGACAGCAGGGACACCTGCCGGTGCCACTTGCCCGCGTGGGCGTCCCCCTGGATGCCCCAGTCCTCGATGAATTGGGCGGAGCCCACGTTTTTCTTCTGGGTGCCCTTCTGCGCACTGACGCAGACGGCAATTACCTTTCCCATGTCTTACCCTCCGATCTGGTTCATGTTCCGGCCCTCGTCCCGGCGGGTGGGGGCCTGACCGAAATGGTGGCCCTCCGGCTTTTGGGCGATGGCCAACCGGATGGCCGCGGTCAGGGCGGCGTCGTCCGCCCCACCGTCCAGCAGGGCCTTCAAATCCACCCCGCAGTCGTACTGCAGGCAGGTTTTCAGAAACCCGGCGGCGGTGAGCCGCACCCGGTTGCAGGAGGCGCAGAACTGGTGGGATACCGCGCTGATGAAGCCCACCCTGCCCCGGAAGCCGGCAAAGGTGACGTACCGGCCCGGCCCGCCGCCCGCCTCCTGGGGGCAGGGCAGGGCGGGGCCGAAGGCGGCCTCCAGAATGTCCAGCACCTCTTTTTCCGTCCGGCGGGGGAGGGAGGAGCCCAGGCCGATGGGCATCAGCTCAATAAACCGCACCGCCAGGTCCCGGTCCCGGGCCAGCTCCGCCAGGGGAACCAGCTGGCCGTCGTTCTCCCCGGCGGGGACGCAGTTGACCTTCACCGTCAGGCCGGGGACGGCCAGGGCGGCCTCCAGCCCCGCCAGAGCACTGTCCAGCTCGTCCCGGCGGGTGAGGGCCTGGTACTGCACCCGGTCCAGGGTGTCCAGGCTGAGATTCACTCCGTCCAGCCCGGCCTCCAGCAGACCGGGCAGCTGCTGGGCCAGCAGCAGGCCGTTGGTGGTGAGGTATACCCGCCGGATGCCGGGCACAGCCTTGAGACTGCCCACCAGCCGGTCCAGCCCTTTCCGCACCAGCGGCTCCCCGCCGGTGAGCCGTATCTTCTCCACCCCCAGGGCGGCAAACAGCCCCGCCAGCCGGGTGAGCTGCTCATAGGTGAGAATGGCGCTGTGGTCCACCCACTCCACCCCCTCCGCCGGCATACAGTACCGGCAGCGCAGGTTGCACCGGTCGGTGACGGAAATGCGCAGGTAGCGGATCTCCCGCCCCAGACCGTCAAGCATCTTGTTTTCTCTCCTTTTGTATGTAGTCCAGCAGAAATTCCGCCGCCGCCCCCGGATCTCCCAGGGGCAGGACGGTTACGCCGGGCAGTGTCAAAGGCAGATTGGTGACCAGGGCCAGCAGGGTGGCCGGGTCGGACACCGGGGCCTGGGAAATTCCGCCCCGCACCACCTCCAGCTTGGGCCAGGAAGTGTGCTTAAAGCCCTCCAGCAGAATCAAATCCGCCTCCGGGAACTGGCGGATGAGAAAATCCTCCGTCACCGGCTGCTGTTTCACGAGCTTGAATTTCTCCCCGTCAAAGATGGCGGCCCCCGCCGCTCCGGCGGCCAGAAAGCGGCTGGTGTCCGTGTTGAGCGGTTCCGGCTGAAAGCGGTGGCCGTCGTGCTTGACCACCGCCACGCTGAGTCCCGCCGCCGTCAGAATGGGGAGCATGGCCTCAATGAGGGTGGTTTTGCCGGAGTTTTTCACCCCGGAAATGGCAATTGCCACAGGTTTACCCACGGTCGTACACCCCCGACTTGCCGCCCTCCTTGTGAACCAGGTGAATCTCACCCAGCTCCATGCCCTTGTCGATGGCCTTGCACATGTCGTAGATGGTGAGCAGGGCCGCGGACACCCCGGTGAGGGCCTCCATTTCCACCCCCGTCTTGCCGGAGAGCTTTACGGTACATTCCGCCCGGACGGCGCACGCCTCCTCCAGAATCTCAAAGTCCACCGACAGGTGGCTGAGCAGCAGGGGATGGCACAGAGGGATCAGCTCAGAAGTGCGCTTGGCGGCCATGATGCCCGCCACCCGGGCTACCCCCAGCACGTCCCCCTTGGCGGCGGTGCGGCCGGTGATGGCGTCCAGAATAGGACTGGTGACGAAAATTTTCCCCTCGGCCACGGCGGTGCGGAAGGTGGGGGTTTTCTCGGTGACGTCCACCATAACGGCGTTGCCCGCCGCGTCAAAATGATTGAACACAGGTTCCATAACGACCTCCAGTTCGATCCGTAGGGGCCGATGCCCACATCGGCCCACCGCCATTTACAGCAGCAGCACCCGCACCCGGGCGCCAACCTCCGCCGGGGGCGAGCCCGCCGGAAGCTCCGCCAGGCAGCTGCACCCTACCAGGGAGGAGAGCAGACCGGAGGAGTGGCCCTCCGGCAGGGTGATATGTCCGTTTGAGTATTTGCCCCGGACAAACCGCCGCCTGGGACTGGCCTTGGGGAAGGGGGTGTCCAGCACGCCTTCCGCCCATTGGGGTCCATCTTCTCCGGACAGAGCCGCCAGCAGGGGCCGGGCCAGCAGCTCAAAGGTGGCGGCGGCGGCAAAGGGGTTCCCCGACAAGGACAGAATGGGCTTGCCCCCATAGACGGAATACATGGCGGGGGTGCCCGGCTTCAGGTCCACCCGCCAGAACACCCGCTCCGCCCCCAGCAGGGGGAGGGCCTGGTGGAAGATGTCCCTGTCGCCCACCGACACCCCGCCGGTGGTGATAAGCAGGTCACAGGTTTTCAGCAGCTCCCTCATGGCCTCCGCCACGGCGGCGGGGTCGTCCCCCCGGTGGGCGGTCTCCGTCTCAAATCCCAGCTCGGCCAGCCGGGCGGCCAGCAGTATCTGGTTGGAACCGTAGATCTTCCCGGCGGGGCGGGGGGTGCCGGGGGACACCACCTCGTCCCCGGTGGTGAGCAGGCCCACTCTGGGCCTGCGGCATACCTCCGCCTCGGTCAGTCCGGCGCTGGCCAGGACTCCCAGGGCGGCGGCGTCCAGCCGGGCGCCCGCCTTCAGCAGCAGGGAGTCCTTCCGGTAGTCCTCCCCCTGGCAGACATAATTCTGCCGGGGCTCTACCGGTGCAAATACCCGCACCGGACTGCCCAAATCGGTGTCCTCCTGGGCCACCACGCAGTCGCAGCCGGGGGGCAGCATGGCCCCTGTCATAATCCGTACCGCCTGGCCGGGCTTCACGGGGATGTTCGCCTCGTCCCCGGCGTACAGGGTGTCCGTCACCTCCAGTACCGCCGGATGTTCCCGGCAGGCCCCGGCGGTATCGGCGGAGCGGAGGGCGTAGCCGTCCAGGGGGGAGCGGTCGAAGGGAGGCTGGTCCAGGGGCGCGGTGACGTCCGCCGCCAGGGTCCGGCCCAATGACCGCTCCAGAGGCAGAGCCTCCGCCCCCAGAGGGGAGAGAGGAGCGGTCATCCGGGCGACCGCTTCCTCCAGAGAAATTCCGGTGACCATCTTACACACCCTTCCCGAAGGGACAGATGGGGTAACGGCACTCGCCGCAGCCCAGGCACAGTCCGCCGTGGCCCATGGCCTTCAAATCGGCCCGGCTCACCCGTACCCCGGCGGCGATGCGGGGGAGTACCAAGTCGAACACGGTGGCCTTGGCGTACATCACGCAGCCGGGCAGCCCCAGAATGGGGGTGCCGTCGCCGAAGTAGCCCAGCAGGAACATGGCCCCCGGCAGCACCGGGGCCCCGTAGGACACGATTTCCGCCCCGGTGTCCTTGATGGCCCCGGGGGTGCGGTCGTCCGGGTCCACGCTCATGCCCCCGGTGCACAGGATCAAATCCACACCCTTGGCCTTGTAATCCAGTGCGGCGGCGGTGATGGCGGCCATGTCATCCCCCGGCAGGCAGTGTTCCGTCACCGCAATGCCGTAGGCGGCCAGCTTCTGAATGATCACGGGGGTAAAGCTGTCAGAAATAAGGCCCTTTGCCACCTCGCTGCCGGTGGTGATGAGACCGCAGGTTTTCAGCTTCCAGGGGGTGAGGGAGAGAAGGGGCGTATCCCCCGCCAGGGCCTCCGCCGCCCGCAGCTTCTCCTCCTCGATCACCAGGGGAATGATGCGGGTGCCCGCCAGCTTGTCCCCCTTGCGGACGGCGGTGTTGGTGTGGCGGGTGGCAATCATCAGCTCTTCCTGGCCGTTGAGGGCGGTCAGCCGCTCCACGTCCACCTGGAAGAGACCGTCGCAGTCGGCGATGAGCTCGATCTTGCCCTCCTTCACCGCCGTGGGGTGCATGTGTTCATTCTGGCAGATGGCCCGCAACCGCTCCGCCGCCTCGTCCTCGTGGAGCATCCCGGGCTGCTTTTCCCAGACGTACAGGTGCTCCTTGCCCATGGAGAGCAGCACGGGGATGTCCTCTTCCGTCACCACATGTCCCTTGCGGAAGCGGGCGTCCTTGGTGACGCCGGGGATAATCTGGGTCAGGTCGTGGCAGAGCACGTGGCCCACCGCCTGGCGGGTGTCGATCAGCTTCATATCCTGTTCCTCCCAAACAAAAAAGAGGTGCCGTTTTGTACGGCGCCTCCAGGCAAACGGGCAGACTGCCCCCTCTGCTGCTGAGGCCCCTTTTCAAAACGGAAGGCCGGGCCGTTTCCAGCCCAACCCTGGCGGAGCACCCTAGGCAAAGCCCTTAGGCGGTACCGCTCGGAGCATCTATTTATTATATTTAAAATACCACAGCTTTTGGAAAATTGCAATGGTCACGCCCTGCCGGATGTGTTACACTATCCGGGAAAGGAGGGAGAGGTATGGGAGAGCTGCGGGGGCGCTTCGCCCCCAGCCCCAGCGGGCGGATGCACCTGGGCAACCTATTTTCCGCCCTGCTGGCCTGGCTGTCGGTGCGCTCCGCCGGGGGCGTCATGGTGCTGCGGATGGAGGATTTGGACCCGGACCGGTGCAGGGAGGAATACGCCATCCAGCTGGCGGAGGACCTGCGCTGGCTGGGTCTGGACTGGGACGAGGGCTATGGAAGGGGCGGCCCCCACGGACCCTACCGCCAGAGCGGGCGCACGGAGGAGTATGCCGCCGCCTTCCGGCGGCTGGAGGAACAGGGGCTGCTCTACCCCTGCTTCTGCACCCGGGCGGAGCGGCTGGCCGCCTCCGCTCCCCACCGCTCCGACGGCCAGACCGTCTACCCTGGAACGTGCAGACACCTGACAGAGGCGCGGCGGGCGGAGCTGGCCCGAACCCGGACCCCCGCCTGGCGGCTGACCGTGCCGGACCGGGAAGTTTCCTTCACGGACGGCCTGCAGGGCTTTTATACCGAAAATCTGCTCGCCGGCTGCGGGGACTTTATCCTCCGCCGCTCCGACGGGGTGTATGCCTACCAGCTGGCGGTGGTATACGACGACGGGACCATGGAGGTCAATCAGGTGGTGCGGGGACGGGATCTGCTGGACTCCACCCCCCGGCAGCTCTACCTGTATGAGCTGCTGGGCCTCACCCCGCCGGAGTTTTACCACGTGCCCCTGCTGCTGGCGCCGGACGGGCGGCGGCTGTCCAAGCGGGAGCGGGACCTGGACATGGGGGCCCTGCGGCAGCGGTATACCCCGGCGGAGCTCACCGGCCTGCTGGGATATTGGGCGGGGCAGCTGGACAAGCCGGAGCCGATCCTGCCGGAAGAGCTGGCCCGGGTTTTTGACTGGTCCAAGGTGCCGAAGGAAGATATTGTGGCGGCATAAAAAAGCGGCGGGGGAGCTCCCCGCCGCTTTTGTCATTCAGATGCCGTCCTTGTTTACCGCCCGGTTGATGGCGGAGAGAATGCCCTTCAGGGGGGCCAGATTGATGTTGTGGCTCATGCCCACGCCGAACCAGTCCCGGCCGGTTTCATCCTGGAGATGGATGTAGGCCACGGCCTGGGAGTCGGAGCCCTGCTTAATGGCGTGCTCCTTGTAGTCCACAAAAGTGAACCGGTCCATCTTCTGGCCGTGGATGGCGTTGAAGAAGGCGTCGATGGGGCCGTTGCCGGAGCCCTGGACCTGGAATACCGTGTCGGTGTGCCGCAGGGTGCCGGCGAAGGTGACGTGGGAGTGCCCCTCCTCGTCGGTAAACTCGGCAAAGGAGTGGCGCACCAGCTCGTAGGGGGAGACGGCGTCGATGTAGTGGGTCTTGAACAGGTCGTAGATGGCCTGGGGCTTGAGCTCCTTGCCCACCCGGTCGGTCTCCACCTGGACGATGTGGCCGAACTCGGGGTGCATGGCCTTGGGCAGGTCGAAGCCGAAGTTGTGCTGCATGACGAAGGCGGAACCGCCCTTGCCCGACTGGGAGTTGATGCGGATAATGGGCTCATACTGCCGCCCCACGTCGGCGGGGTCGATGGGCAGGTAGGGCACCTCCCAGTACTCGGTGCCGCTGGACTGCATGTAGTTGACGCCCTTGTTGATGGCGTCCTGGTGGGAGCCGGAGAAGGCGGTGAACACCAGCTCACCCACGTAGGGCTGCCGCTCGCCGATCTTCATCTTGGTGACCTTCTCGTACACGTCCCGGATCTTGTTGATGTTGGAGAAGTCCAGCTTGGGGTCCACCCCCTGGGTGTACAGGTTGAGAGCCAGGGTGACCATATCCACGTTGCCGGTGCGCTCGCCGTTGCCGAAGAGGGTGGCCTCCACCCGCTCGGCCCCCGCCAGCTGGCCCATCTCGGCGGTGGCCACTCCCTCGCCCCGATCGTTGTGGGGGTGCAGGGAGATGATGGCGCTGTCCCGGCCGGGGAGCTTGCTGATGAAGTACTCAATCTCGTCGGCGAAGTAGTTGGGCATACAGTTTTCCACGGTGGTGGGCAGGTTGAGGATAATCTTGTGCTCCGGGGTGGCGCCGATGGCGTCGATGACCGCCTGGCAGATTTCCACGGCGGCGTCCATCTCGGTGCCCATGAAGGACTCGGGGGAGTACTCGTACCGCAGATCCATGCCGGCGTCCACGGCGGGCTGGCTCAGCTCCCGGATGAGCTTGGCGGCGTCCACGGCAATCTGGGTGACGCCGTGGACATCGGTCTGAAAGACCACCTTCCGCTGGAGGGTGGAGGTGGAGTTGTAGAAGTGGAAGATGACGTGCTTGGCCCCGTCAATGGCCTCAAAGGTGCGGCGGATGAGGTGCTCGCGGGCCTGGACCAGCACCTGGATGGTCACGTCGTCTGGGATGTGGCCCCCGTCGATGAGAGCCCGGAGGAACTCATACTCGGTCTCGGAGGCGGAGGGGAAGCCCACCTCAATCTCCTTGACGCCGATGTCCACCAGGGTGTGGAACAGCTCCAGCTTTTCCTCCACGTTCATGGGGTCAATAAGGGCCTGGTTGCCGTCCCGCAAATCCACGGAGCACCAGATGGGGGGCGCCGTCAGCTGCTTGTCGGGCCAGGCGCGGTGGGTCATTTTCAGGGGGATGAAGGGAATGTACTTTTCCTGTGCGGGTTTCATAACAGCAGTTCCTCCTTGGGTCAGAGTACGAAAAACGCCCCTGACCAGAATATGGTCAGGGGCGTATAATACGCGGTACCACCCTGCTTCCGCCCGCCGTCACCGGCGGACGCTCATGGCCTCCAACAAGGCCGCGGCCTGTAACGTGGCCGTGACGGCCCGCCCTACTGTCAGTTCAGACGGACGGCTCCGGGCTCAGTATCCACACGCGTTCCCCCGCCGGTTCGCACCCACCACCGGTTCTCTGAGGGGGACGGGACGTGCTTTCTTCCCATCATTGCCTGTATCAGGATTTGATTAGGGACATTTTAGCCGAACCGGCCGGTTTTGTCAAGAGCCAGTTTCCGCCCACCGCACCAGCGGCTCCCCCGGCCAGAACAGGCGGATACCGCTGGAGTCGGCCGCCTGGGGGATGGAGCTGCGGTAGCTGGCCAGGTAGTCCAGCCCGTCCCTGGAGTAGATGGCCAGCCAGAAGGGGTCGCTGTCGGAATAGCTGGAATCCCGAATGGCCAGCCGGGTCCCGTCAAAGGCCATGTCCAGACCGCTGTAAGCGTCGTGAGCCCAGGAGAAGCCGCCGCAGCCCAGCTGGTGGGCCTGCCGGTCATCCCCGGTGAAGGCCAGGGCCCAGCCCTCCGGCTGCCGGTATATCACCGGGAAGCGGTAGCAGCAGCCCTCGGCCCGGGGACCGTAGACCATGGGGACGAAGAAGTCCTCCCCCTGGTAGGTCTGCATGTAGGACTCCTCCTGGGAGAGAGGCAGCAAATCCATGCTCTGGCGGAGGTTCCCGTCTCCGTCAAAGATGCGCAGCCGCAGCTGTTCCTCCTCCCGGGTGAGGAGAAAGAAATCGCTCTCATTCTCCGCCCCCCAGAACTCCAGAATCTCCGCTCCCTCCGGCAGGGACCACAGGGTCTCCAGCCTCCCCAGGCCGCCGTCCGCTCCGGGGGTGTAGCGGTAGAGCCCCCAGCCGCCGGGGATGGCGCTGTCGTCCAGACGGACGGGCACGGATTGTCCCTCCCCGTTTCTGACCGTGGCGGTATTGCTCAGGACAAAGAGGATGGCGTCCCCCCGGGAGGCGGCATAGCTGCTCATCCGGGGGACGCACCCGCTGTCATAGGAAAAGCTGCCGCCGCCGTGTACGTTCACCGTGATGACCGCGTCGTCGGGAACCGGGATGGCGAAGTAGTCCTGGAACAGTCCCTGCAAACTGCTGTCCTCCGCCTGGTCGGATGCGAGACCGGGCAAGTCGGCGGTGACGTACAGGGGCCAGGTGTCCAGGTAGTCCCGTACCCGGTAGGGCACGGAGGCCTCCGTGCCCGCCGGTACGGTCTCCTCTGCCTGCCGGGTGAGGGAATCCAGCAGGGGATAGGGGTTGTCCGGCGTATTGCCCCAGTAGTAGGGAGCGGCAAGCTCCACCGACAGGGGCGTGCCTGCCACGCGCCGGTAGCGGCTCACCCGACTTGTGGTGGCGGCGAAGTGGGTCTCCGCCTCCTCCGGCTTTCCGGCGGGGAAGGTGGTGGTCCAGAACAGCTGGTCGGAGCAGGTGAGAGGCAGGGTCAGCTCCACGCCGCCGGCGGCGTCCGGCTCTCCCGCCAGTACCTCCCGCTCCACGGTTACCTGGTCGGCGGTGTCCAGGATGGTGAAATTGGCCCCCGTCAGCAGCCCGGCGGACAGCAGGGCCAGCAGCAGGATGGCCCATCGGCTCAGCTTCATATCCTCACTCCCTGTCCGTCAGCTCGCCCAGGGCGCGGCTCACCCGGTCGGCCTTGTATTGGTAGGTCTCCTTTACGAAGTCCATCAGTCCCCGGCCCTGTTCCTCCAGCTCCAGGGTGGTGATGTCCCCCGCCACCTTGCCCTGGTGGAGAAGCACCGCCCGGCCGATGAAGTGTTGCACCTCCTCCAGCAGGTGGGTGGACAGCAGGATGGTCTCCTCCGGCTCCAGGATGCCCAGCAGCACCTTGTAAAAGTCCTCCCGGTTGAAGATGTCGTTGCCGGCGAAGGGCTCGTCCATCAGAATATAGTCCGCCCCCTGGCTCAGGGCCAGAATGACCTCAAACTGATTTTTCTGCCCGGTGGAGAAGCTCCGGACGGCCTTGCCCATGGGCAGCTGGAAAAAGTCCATCAGGGCCGCGAACCGCTTTCCCCGGAAGCGGGGGAAGTGCTCCTGATAGAAGTCCCGGTGGGCCCCGGCGGTGAGGGCGGGGAAGTAGGAGTGCTCGCAGGTGGCGAAGGACAGCCGGGCGATGTTTTTGGGGGTGATGGGCTGGCCGTCCAGGGCGATCTCCCCCTGATACCGCAGCAGGCCCAGGATACACTTCATCAGCGTGGTCTTGCCCGCCCCGTTTTCCCCAAACAGCCCCACAATTTCCCCCGGTCCGATGGACAAATTTACCCCGTCCAGGGCGGTGGAGCCGCCCAGATAGGTCTTTTTCACATTCTTCAAATCCAGCATGGCCTTAACCTCCCGTCGCGGCCCACACGTCCGGCGGCAGGCAGCCCGCCGGGGTAAAGGCCAGGTAGCAGATGAAAAACAGTCCGAAGAGAATTGCCGCCGCCAGGGCGGTGCAGGCCAGCAGCAGGGCCGAGCCCCCCAGGCACCGCCTGGCCAGCTCCCACCGTTGGGGGAGCCGCCGCATCAAATAGTCGCTGCGGGCCCCCTGCCGGTGGTAGAGGAAGTGGGCGATGGACAGCAGGGCCAGGGCCAGGGCGGCGGCGGCAAAGAAAATCAAGGCGCCGCCCAGAATCTGGGGATAGGAGGGCATCAGGGCGCCGGGAATCAGATCCTGCTCCCATGCGTGCCGGCCTGTTTGGCGGTATAAATCGTCCACCGCGCTGCCCAGCCGGTAGATAAACAGGCAGACGGCCAGCAGGGCGGACCCAGCCAGGGCCCCGGCGGCTCCCGCAACCTCGCGGCTCCAGGGCCAGCCCAGGGGGAAGAGGCGGGAGAGCGCCTCCCATTTAGTCCTCATCGTCATACCTCCTCCAGACATTACAGACCATCAGGGCGATAGCCGCACCGAAGAGGAGCAGCCCCATGCCGCAGCTCACGCTGGTCTCCAGCGGGGCGGGGAAGAGAACGGTAGCCACCACCGCCAGGAACAGCAGGGTCCAGGCCTTCCGCCCGTGCCGCCAGTGGAAGGGGAGAGCGGCGGCAGACAGGCCCAGGGCGGCGGAGCCCAGCACATTGCGGAGCACCACCGGCCAGTCCCACAGGGGGAGCAGGGCGTGGAAATAGGGGGTGAGGGCGAAGGCGAAAAAGAGGGACTGGTGGTTGCCGGTCTCCTCCGGCATGGCCTGGAAGCAGTACCGGGCCAGGCCCAGGGCCGCCGCTGTCTGGATGGCCCAGAAGATCAGCAGCAGCAGGGTGTTGAGCCCGCCCCACAGCAGAGTCAGTACCCGCTCGTCCACCCCCAGCCGCCGGAGGGTGTAGCCGGTTTTGACCCCCCGCTCCAGGCCGGGGAGGACCAGCACGGCGCACACCAGCAGCAGCCCGGCCCCAAAGACCAGGGAGAGCCTGCCCGCCCGCACCGCCTCCGTCAGGGCGGACACGGCGGCCCCGGCGCTGTCCCGGCGGCCAAAGAAGGTGAGGAACAAAAGAACCTGCGCCCCGGCGGCCAGCAGGGAGACCCCCAGCACCTTCCACACCGTCAGCCGGGCGGCGGGGGTCAGTACAGATAACCAGCGTTTCATGGCCCTTCCTCCTTGCGTTCGTCCCACAGACGGCCCAGCAGCTCCAGGGCGGCCTGCCTGTCCAGCCCCGCCTGCCGCAGAGCCCGCACCAGCAGCCCGGCCTCCTGCTCCAGCAGCTGCCTGCGGATATCCTCCACCAGCTCCGGGGAGAGGGCAATCTCGCTTTTGGCCCCCGAGCGGGAGGAGATGATCCCCTCCTCCTCCAGCAGCTTGTAGGCCTTCTGCACCGTGTTGGGGTTCACCCCCAGCCGGGCGGAGAGGACCCGGCGGGAGGGCAGCTCCTCCCCCGCCTGAATGGTCCCGGCGGCAATGCCCCGCTTGATGTGGCGGATAATCTGCAAATAGATGGGCAGACCATCCTCCGCAAAAAAGGCGGAGAAGTCAACCAAAGCCCTCACCCCCCAAAAACTGTACTACTGGACTAATACACTTTCCGACTGTATTATACGAGTAATACGGTTTGCTGTCAAGGGGAGATGCCTCTTTTCTTTTTCCCCCATTTCCGCTATACTGAACGGGAACGCCGAAAAGAGAGGAACTGCTATGCTGCTGTCTGGAGAACAACTGAGGAAAACTTACGGGACCCGCGTGCTGCTGGACGGGGTATCCTTTTATGTGGAGCGGGGGGACAAGGTGGGGGTGGTGGGCCTCAACGGGGCCGGGAAGTCCACTCTGCTGCGGCTGCTGGCGGGGGTGGAGGAGCCCGACGAGGGCACCGTCCGGCCCGATCCCAACGTGCGCCTGGCGTATCTGCCCCAGAACCCGGTCTTTCCCGGGGAGCGAACGGTGCTGGAGCAGGTGCTGGCGGGATTGAGCGACAGCGACCGGACCCTGGCGGAGTATGAGGCCAGGACCATCCTCAACCGGCTGGGGGTGCCCCGGTTTGAGCAGAGGGTGGGGGAGCTGTCCGGCGGGGAGCGCCGCCGGGTGGCGCTGGCGGCGGTGCTGGTGCAGCCCAGCGACGTGCTCATCCTGGACGAGCCCACCAACCACCTGGACAACGACATGGTGAACTGGCTGGAGGACGCCCTGCGGACCTGGAAGGGGGCCCTGGTGATGGTGACCCATGACCGGTATTTTCTGGAGCGCATTGCCACCTCCATTGTGGAGGTGGAGGGCGGAAAGCTGTACACCTATCCCGGCAATTACGACAAGTATCTGGAGCGGAAGGCGGCCCGGCTGGCCAGTGAAAAAGCCAGCGAGCGCAAGCGCCAGGCCATTCTCCGCCGGGAATACCAGTGGGTGATGCAGGGCCCCACCGCCCGGGGCACCAAGAGCCGGGAGCGGCTGGAGCGGTACGAGGCGCTGAAGGCCCAGACCGGCCCGGCGGAAAAAACTTCCCTGGAACTTTCCGCCCGCTCCAGCCGTCTGGGAAGAAAGACGGTGGAGCTGCGGGGGGTTGCCAAGGCCTTTGACGGGCGGACGGTCATCCGGGACTTCTCCTGCATGCTGCTGCGGGATGACCGCATCGGCATCGTGGGTGCCAACGGCAGCGGCAAGTCCACCCTTTTGAACCTGCTGGCGGGGCGGCTGGCCCCCGACGCCGGGGAGATTGAGGTGGGGGAGACCGTCCGGGTGGGCTATTTCCGCCAGGAGGTGCCCCATATGGACGGGGACACCCGGGTGATTGACTATGTGAAGGAGATCGGCAACCGCATCGAGACGTCTGAGGGGATGCTCACCGCCGCGCAGCTGCTGGAGCAGTTTCTCTTCCCGGCGGAGGCGCAGTGGGCCCCCATCTGCAAGCTGTCCGGCGGGGAGAAGCGGCGGCTGTACCTGCTCTCGGTGCTGGCCGCCGCCCCCAATGTGCTGCTGCTGGACGAGCCCACCAACGACCTGGATATCCAGACCCTGTCCATCCTGGAGGACTATCTGGATACCTTCCCCGGCGCGGTGGTAGCGGTGTCCCATGACCGGTATTTTCTGGACCGGGTGGCCCGCCGGGTGTTTGCCGTGGAGGCGGACGGACAGGTGCGGGGCTATCCCGGCGGCTATACGGAGTATCTGGAGGCCCGGCGGCGGGAGGAGCGGCCCAGGGCGTCCAAAGAACCCGCGCCGGACAAGGGGAAGGAGCGCCCCGCCCCGCCGCCCCGGAAGGTGAAATTTACCTATAAGGAACAGCGGGAGTACGAGACCATTGACGCCGAGATTGCCGCGCTGGAGGGGGAGCTGGCCCGGGTGAAGGAGGAGCAGGGGGAGAAGGCCACCGACTATGTGGCCCTCCAGGCCCTCCAGGCCAGGCAGGAGGAACTGGAAGCCGCGCTGGAGGAGAAGATGGAGCGCTGGCTTTACCTCAGCGACCTGGCCGAACAGATGAACAAGCAATCGTGACAAAAAGGAGAATCCCATGACAAAGCATTGGAAACCGATTTTGGCCCTGATCCTGGCCAGTGCCCTGGTTCTGATCGGGCTGGGCCGCTGGTCCCAGCCCGGCGCCTCCGCCATTTCCACCTGGGAGAAGAAGAACTTCCGGGCCGTATGGGTGTCCACGGTGTACCGCCTGGACTATCCCAGCCAGGCCACCACGGACCCGGCGGTGCTCCGGGCGGACGCCGATGAGATTTTGCAGAACTGCGCCGATCTGGGCATGAACGCCGTCATCCTCCAGGTGCGGCCTTCCGCCGACGCCCTCTACCCCTCGGCCTACTACCCCTGGAGCAAGTATCTCACCGGCGCCCAGGGTACCGCCCCAGAGGACGGCTTTGACCCCCTGGCCTACTGGGTGGAGCGTGCCCACAGCCTGGGCCTGGAGCTCCACGCCTGGCTCAACCCCTTCCGCATCACCAAGAGCGGCCAGAGCGAGTTTGACGCCCTCACCGCGGACCACCCCGCCAAGCTCCACCCCGACTGGGTGGTGGAGTATGAGGAGAATTTCTACTTCAACCCCGGCCTGCCCCAGGTGCGGGAGTACATCATCCAGAGCGCCGAGGAGCTGGCGCGGAATTATGACATTGACGGCATCCATCTGGACGATTATTTCTATCCCGGCAGCGGCTTTGACGACGCCGCCGCCTACGCCCAGTACGGCGGCGGCTTCTCCGACGTGGGGGACTGGCGGCGTGACAACGTCAACCAGCTGGTCAGGGAGCTGGGTGAGCGCGTCCACTCCATAGACCCGGAGCTGTCCTACGGCATCAGCCCTTCCGGTGTCTGGGCGGACAAGAGCAGCCTGCCGGAGGGCTCCAACACCACCGGCGGCTACGAGAGCTATTACGCCGCCTATGCCGACAGCCGGAAGTGGGTGAAGGAGGGGTGGCTGGACTATATCTGTCCCCAGGTCTACTGGTACATCGGCCACAAGAGCATGGACTATGCCGCCATCGTGGACTGGTGGGCTGACACGGTTGAGGGTACAGGAGTTTCCCTTTACATAGGAATGGCGGACTACCAGGCGGGCAACACCTCGGAAACCAGCTCCTGGTACGGTACCGCCGCCATGGAGGCCATGCTCTCCTATAACCAAAAGGTGCCTCAGGTGACGGGAGAGGTCCACTTCCGCTATCAGTTCCTGGTGAACAACAGCGGGCTGAACCAGCTGTACCGGCGGGCATACAGCACCGAGGGAGTGGTGCCCATCCCCACCCCTGCCCTTACAGCCGCAGCCACGCCCAGCCCAACGGCCACTCCGGCGCCGACGCCGGTGCCGACTCCGGCGCCGGCGGTGGAGGTAACCCTGGACCGGGTGAACCACGCCGCCTATCTGGAGGGCTCCGGCGGCCTTTTCCGGCCGGAGGCCACCCTGAGCCGGGCCGAGGCGGTGGCCATGCTGGCCCGCCTGGCGGTGGACGGGAATGGGAATTCCCTTTACACGGGAGAGACGGGGAGCAGCGGTTTTACCGATGTGTCCCCGGAGGCCTGGTATGCCCCCTATGTGGCCTTTGCCCAGACATACGGCCTGGTAAACGGCTATTCCGACGGGACCTTCCGGCCGGAGCAGCCGGTGAGCCGGGCGGAGCTGGTGAAGCTGCTGGCCGCCTTTTTCCCGGTGACCGCCGGAACGGTCTCCTTCCCTGATGTGCCGGCGGATTACTGGGCGGCGGAGGTGATTTCCTTTGCCGCCGCCCAGGGCTGGGTGTCCGGCTACCCGGACGGCACCTTCCAGCCCGCCCGCAGCATCAGCCGGGCGGAGGCGGTCAAACTGGTGAACCAGGCCCTGGGCCGCCGGGCGGGGGAGCGGGATGTGGCCCTGCCCTTTTCCGATGTGGCCGCCGGCCACTGGGCCTATTGGGAGATTCTGGAGGCCTCGGTGAGCCATCGCTATGTGATGGCTGGAAGCGGCGAGCTCTGGCAGTAAAGAAAGGGCGTCCCGCGGCACAGGCCGCGGGACGCCCTTCTGTTGGTATAGCTTTAGCGAACAGAACCACCAGCTCTGCTGGTGAGGATAAAAAAGCTTTAGCTGCAAGAATCGAGCGAAGCGAGTTGACAAATAGCAACCTTGCGATTTGAGTAATTTCCTGATAGA
>CALWOL010000076.1 GCA_944383135.1 uncultured Flavonifractor sp. | reverse complement strand
GTCTCCCGAATCAGGGCCACCGCCGCCTCGGGGGACAGGGTCTGCTGCTCGCCGGAGCCCAGGTTCTTCACCGTCACCTTGCCCTGCTGGATCTCGTCCTCCCCCAGGAAGGCGGCGTAGGGGATGGAGAGCTTGTCGGCATAGGACAGCTTCTGCTTGAATTTTTTCTTCTCACAGTGGAGCTGGGCCCGCACCCCCGCCTCCCGCAGGGCGGTGGCGAAGGAGATGGCGTGGGAGAGATCCTCCGTCATGGGCAGGATGAGCACGTCGGCGGGGGCGGTGTTCATCTCCCCGTTCAGGTAGCCCTGGGCCTCCAGCACCGAGAAGAGGCGGGTGAGACCGATGGAAATTCCAACTCCGGGGAGTTGTTTATCTGTGTAATATTCCGCTAAGTTATCATACCGGCCGCCGGAGCAGATGGAGCCCACCTCCGGGTGGTCCAGCATGACGGTCTCGTACACGGTGCCGGTGTAGTAGTCCAGGCCCCGGGCGATGGTGAGATCCACGGCGAAGTGGTCCTCCGGCACGCCGAAGGCGGACAGGTAGTGGACCACGGTGGTGAGCTCGTCCACCCCCTGGTCAAACAGCTGGTTTTTTCCCCGGAAGGGGGCCAGGGCGGCCATGGGGTCGGCGGCGGAGAGCAGGGCCAGCAGGGAATCGGCGGCCTCGGCGGGGACGGCGAAGTCGTCCGTCAGGATGGCGCGGACCTTCTCCGGGCCGATTTTCTCCAGCTTGTCGATGGTGCGCATCACATCCCCGGCCTGGGCCTCCAGACCCAGGAGGGCGAACAGGCCGTTAAGCACCTTCCGGTTGTTTACCCGGATTTTGAAGCGGTGCAAGCCCAGGGCGGTGAAGGTCTTGTAAATGATGGCGGGGATCTCCGCCTCGTTGACGATGTCCAGGGCGCCGTCCCCGATGACGTCGATATCCGCCTGATAGAACTCCCGGTAGCGGCCCTTCTGGGCCCGCTCCCCCCGGTAGACCTTGGCAATCTGGAACCGGCGGAAGGGGAAGGTGAGCTCATTTTGATGGAGGGCCACATACTTGGCCAGGGGCACCGTCAGGTCAAACCGGAGGGCCAGATCGGTGTCCCCCTTCTGGAAGCGGTAGATCTGCTTCTCCGTCTCGCCGCCGCCCTTGGCCAGCAGCACCTCCGCCGCCTCCACCGCCGGGGTGTCCAGGGGGGTGAAGCCGTAGAGGGCGTAGCTTTTGCGCAAAATGTCCACCATCCGCTCAAACTGGACCTGCCGGGCGGGCAGCAGCTCCATAAAGCCGGAAAGGGTGCGGGGTTTTACCTGAGCCATAGTAACGCTCCTTTGTCGAGTAATTAAGGCTGCTGCCCGCCCTCCGCCGCAGGTGCGGCGTCAAGGGTTTTACGCAGCAAAACCTTGAAATAGGCCGAATTCACTTCGGCCTATTGGAGTGAAATCCGGGGCCCCCGGCGGGTCAATAACCCGCTGGGGTCAGCAGCTCCATGAAGCCGGAGAGGGTGCGGGGTTTTACCTGAGCCATAGTAACGCGCCTTTTTTCTGAAAGTAAAAAAGGCGCTCCCGTCCCTTGTCACGGGACGAAAGCGCCTGCTTTCGCTGTGTGGGCGGTAGTCCGCTAGCAATCGTATGCCAAAAACGGCCAAATGTCAATGAATTTCCGAAAAATCAGGCGGTAAAGGGCTTGGTTTTCGGGTTCACGATGTCCCGCCAGTCCAAATCCCCCCGCTCCAGACCGTGGATGAGGATTTCCGCCGTGGCCACGTTGGTGGCGTAGGGCACGCTGTTCTGGTCGCACAGGCGGGTGATATACTGCAAATCCGCGTCCAGATCGTTGGACTGGGGATCGGAGAAGAAGAGCACCATGTCAATCTCATTGTAGGCGATGCGGGCGCCGATCTGCTGGCTGCCCCCGTGCTCGTGGGAGAGGAAGAGCTGCACCGGGAGCCCCGTGGCCTCCGCCACCAGACGCCCGGTGGTGTTGGTGGCGCAGATGGTGTGCTTGGACAAAATGCCGCAGTAGGCAATGCAGAACTGGACCATCAGCTCTTTCTTTCGGTCGTGGCTCATCAGCGCGATATTCATAGCTTTATCCTCTCGTTTCCTGACAGAGTGTTATCGGATGCGCATCAGGGGTGTTTTCTGCCCCAGCAGGCGCTTTGCGATATTTAAGTAGGCGGTGGCCGCCCCCCGGCTGGCATACAGGATGAGGGGCTGCTCCCGGTTGGCGCACAGCATCACCTGGGCATCCTCCGGCACAATGCCCAGCAGGGGCAGGCCGGCGGTGTCCATGGCGTCGTCAATGGTGGTGTGGAGCCGGCGCAGCAGCTTGGGCTGTACCCGGTTGACCACCAGATGGATGCGGGGAATCGTCCCCCGGAGCAGGGTGACCGTCCGCTGGGCGTCCCGCAGGGCGGAGGCGTCGGTGGTGGACACCACAATGGCCCGGTCCGCGCCGCAGCAGGCCAGCCGGAAGCCCTCTCCCAGACCCGCCGGGGAATCCATCAGAATGAAGTCATACCGCCCCTTGGCCTGCCGCAGCAAATCCCGCATGGCATACTCGCTCAGCGGTTCCGACGGCAGGGTCACCGGCGCGGTGATGAGACTCAGCCCCTGAATCACCGGGTGGGGCACCGCCGCCTTCTCCAGGGTGCAGCGCCCGCACAGCACGTCGGTAAAGTCCATCAGAGCCCGGTCGCTGAGCCCCAGACTCAGATCCAGGTTCCGCAGGCCGATATCCATGTCAAGGCACAGCACCTGCTTCCCCAGCGCCGCCAGGCAGGAGCCCAGACCGGCGGTGAGGGAGGTCTTGCCCGTGCCGCCCTTGCCGGAGGTGATGACGATTGCAGTGGACATAGGCACACTCCGTTCCAACTATCAATACCATATCATGGTTTCACAATAGAATCAATTACTTTTTGTGCAAAATGCGAAAATTTTACCCTTACAGGGGCGCCTTCTGCATTTTCGCCCACCGGCGGGGGTAGCCCTTGGGGGTGGGGGAGACCTTTTCCACCACCACCACCCGGTGGACGATTTCCGTGCCGGGGATGGTGTAGTCCACCCGGGGGAGCAGACGGCCCCCCAGCTTGGCGATGGCCCGGGCGGCGCCCTCCGTCTCGGCGCCGCTGTCCACGCTCTTCATGGCCAGAAATTTGCCCCCCACCTTTACATAGGGCAGGCACAGCTCACACAAAAGCTCCAGGGAGGCCACCGCCCGGGACACCGCGAAGTCAAAGCCGTCCCGGAAGCCCGGCTCCAGGGCCTGCTCCTCCGCCCGGGCGTGGAGGCAGGTAATGCAGTCAAGTGAAAGCACTTTACACACTTCCTCCAGCCAGCTCACCCGCTTGCCCAGGCTGTCCAGCAGGGTGACGGTGAGGGTGGGCTCCAGGAGCTTCAGGGGCAGGCCGGGAAAGCCGGCGCCGGTGCCCACGTCGATGAGGGTTTTTCCCCCAAAGGCCTCCCCCAGGGTGAGCAGGGCGGCGGAGTCCAGGAAGTGGAGGTCCACCACCTGGTCCGGCTGGGTGATTGCGGTGAGGTTCATCACCTGGTTTTTCTCCAGCAGCAGCCGGCCGTATTCCGCCAGCTGCGCGGCGGCCTGGGGGGGCGGCGTCAGGCCCAGGGCGGCCAGGCCCGCGGCAATACGCGCTTCCATCTTATCCTCCCAACCCCTCCAGCAGGGGAGGGATGCCCAGATACAGGCTCACCACCAGGCCCACGGCGCAGACCAGGGCCAGTACTCCCATGGAGGCTTTTTTGGCGTAGGTTTCATCGGGCTGGCGCAGGGTCCACAGGGCGATGGCCAGCAGCCCGGCGATGCCCGGGCAGGCGAACAGGGGCGCCACCCCGGTGAGATAGGCGCCGCCGTGGAAGAAGGGGTAGAGATTGAGGAGCACCAGGCACACCATATACACAATACCTACCCAGGCCAGAATGCGCTTGACGGGGGAGGCGGGGGTGTAGGGCTCCAGCTCCGGGGTCTGGTTGTCCGGCCGCTCACCCATTGCTCCGCTCCTTCAGCAGGTCCCGGATCTCGGTGAGCAGAAGCTCCTCCGCCGAGGGCTTGGGGGCGGGAGCGGGGGCTTCCTCCTTCTTCCGGTGGAGGGAGTTGAGGCCCTTTACCAGCAGGAAGATGACAAAGGCCATGATGAGAAAGTTCACCACCGCCTGGACAAAGCTGCCCAGGGCGATGGTGGCGTCTCCCAGCTGGAAGGAGAGGGCGGCAAAGGTGCTCTCCCCGATGAAAAGGCCCACGAAGGGCATGAGGATGTCGTTGGTGAGGGAATCCACAATGGTTTTGAAGGCGCCGCCGATGATGACGCCCACCGCCAGGTCCATTACATTCCCCCGGGCGATGAATTTGCGGAACTCGGCCAGAAAGCCGCGGGTTTTCTCTTTCGCAGACATAACTTCTCCTTATGCGTGTTTGGGCACCAGCACGTCCTTGCCGCCCATGTAGGGCCGCAGGGGGGCGGGGATCTTCACCGAGCCGTCGGCCTGGAGGTTGTTCTCCAGGAAGGCGATGAGCATCCGGGGAGGGGCCACCACGGTGTTGTTCAGGGTGTGGGGGAGGTACATGCCCTTTTCCCCCTTTACCCGCATTTTCAGACGGCGGGCCTGGGCGTCGCCCAGGTTGGAGCAGGAGCACACCTCGAAGTACTTCTGCTGCCGGGGGGACCAGGCCTCGATGTCGCAGGACTTGACCTTCAGGTCGGCCAGGTCGCCGGAGCAGCACT
>CALWOL010000075.1 GCA_944383135.1 uncultured Flavonifractor sp. | reverse complement strand
AAAAAATCACACACTCCCCCACCACCCTCTCCTTCTACAAGAAAGAGCTCCACGGGGCGGGGGCCGCCTTGTCGGGCCCCCCCGCCACAGCTTGTTGAAAAAGCCTCGTAGAGTTCGCGCCCGGAGGCGCGAAGAAAGTTCAATCTGTTTTCAGCCGCGACATGTGCGTGGCTGAAAACACTGCTCAGGCTGCAAGTGTGGGTTTTGTCCGCCCAAGGCGGACAAAACCTGCATGCGGCAGACTGCATCCTACTCGAAAAAGTGGTTTCCCCACTTTTTCGACAGCCTCAAGCGGGCCGGCCTGTTTGGCCGGCCCGCCAGATTCCTTATACAATCTCGTTCTTGGCAATGGCCAGAGGATAGGTACTGTGGCCCATGAGCATCCGGCCGGGATTCACCCGGACGTTCTTGTCGGTGATGGCGTACTTGAGCACGGCCCCGGCCTGGATGGTGGTGCCCTGCATCAGCACGCAGCCGGAGACACGGGCGCCCTTCTCCACCCGGACGCCGCGGAAGAGAATGGAGTTCTCCACCTCGCCCTCAATGATGCAGCCGTCGGCCACCAGAGAGTTGATGGATTTGGAGTTGGGTCCGTAGTAGGTGGACGGGTCGGAGCGGTCCTTGGTGCGCACCGGCCGGTCAGGGACGAAGAGCTGGCTGCGGATGGTGGGGTCCAGCAGCTCCATGCTCCGGGCGAAGTAGCCCGCCACGGACTGGAGCCGGGCGGCATAGCCGTCATAAATGTAGGGGCAGATTTTCAGCTGGCCCGCCATGGCCTGGAGCACGCCGATGCTGAAGGAGGGGATGTTGTGGGCGGCGCAGTGGTCCACCAGGGAGAGCAGCAGCTCCTTGGAGAGGACATACACCTCCAGAGACTCGCAGCCCTGGGCGATGGAGGGATGCACCGACACGTCGGTGATTCTTCCGCCGGCGCCGATGGAGAAGTAATCCGACTCCTTGGGGTCGCCCATGGGGTGGCTGGTGCACACAGCGGTGATGTCGGCGTCGTTGCGGATGTGGGCGTCAAAGATGTCCCGCAGGGGCAGGTTGACCGCCACATCGCCGCCGGCCAGCACCACATAGTCCTGGCGGATGTTCTGCAGATAGGAGCGCACCCCGGCCAGCGCGTCCATCCGGCCCCGGTAGGCGCCCTCCCGCTTGCCGGAGTAGCTGAAGGGGGGCAGGATGCGCAGGCCGCCGTGCTTCCGGGACAGATCCCAGTCCTTGCCGGAGCCCACGTGGTCCAGCAGAGACTGATAGTTGGCGTGAACAATCATGCCCACGTCACAGATGCCGGCGTTGACCATGCTGGAGAGCATGAAGTCGATGACCCGATACCGGCCCCCGTAGGGGATGGAGCAGGTGTTCCGGTTCTGGGTCAGCTCCCGCAGGTCGGGGTTGGAAAGGTAGGAAAAAATGATGCCGTGCAGCTTATTCATCATTTTACCCCACCTCCTTTCACATTACGAGTGATCATGGCCTTGGGGGAGACCACGGCGTCGGCGCCGATGGTGAGGTGCTGGGCCACCACGGCCACACCCCAGTCCTCGCTGCCGTCGGGAGAGGCGCCCACCTGGGCCCGCTCACCAATCACGCTGTTTTCCGCCACAATGGCATATTCCACCACGGCGCCCGCCTTTACCACGGTGCCGGGCATGAGGATGGAGTAGCGCACCACCGCGCCCTCCTCCACGATAACCGAGTGGAAGAGCACCGAATTTTCCACCGTGCCGTACACCTCGCAGCCGCCGGTGACCATGGAGTGGTCCACCTTGGCGTTCTTGCCCATAAAGTGGGGGGGCTTGGTGGGGGTGCGGGCGAAGATGGGCCACTCGGAATCGTACAAGTCGATGCCGTTGTCCGGGGAGAGCATATCCATATTGGCGTCCCACAGGGAGTCAATGGTGCCCACGTCCTTCCAGTAGCCCTGGAAGCGGTAAGCGGTCATCTTCTCGTTGTTGTTCAGCATGGCGGGGATGATGTTCTTGCCGAAGTCGTTGGAGCTCTTCTCGTCCTCCTCGTCGGCCATCAGGTACTCCCGCAGCTTCTTCCAGGTGAAGATGTAGATGCCCATGGAGGCCAGGTTGCTCTTGGGCTTCTTGGGCTTCTCCTCGAACTCGTAGATGTCGTCATTTTCATCCACGTTCATAATGCCGAAGCGGGGAGCCTCCTCCATGGGAACCTCCAGCACCGCGATGGTGCAGGCCGCCCCAACCTCCTTGTGGCGGCGGAGCATCTGGGCATAGTCCATCTTATACACATGGTCGCCCGACAGGATGAGCACGTATTCCGGGTCGTAGGTCTCCAGGAAATTGATGTTCTGGTAGATGGCGTTGGCCGTGCCCTTGTACCAGGTGCCCTTCTCGCCCTCACGCATGTAGGGGGGCAGGATGTGGACGCCGCCGTAGGAGCGGTCCAAATCCCAGGGCTCGCCGTTGCCGATGTAAGCGTTGAGCTCCATGGGCCGGTACTGGGTAAGCACGCCTACCGTGTCGATTCCGGAGTTGATGCAGTTGGACAGGGGGAAGTCGATGATGCGGTACTTGCCCCCAAAGGGGACCGCGGGCTTTGCCACATGGCTGGTGAGGGCGTGGAGGCGGCTGCCCTGTCCTCCGGCCAGCAACATGGCGACACATTCCTTTTTCATTCTATCACCTCAGTTATTGAACTGGACCTTAGCGGTTGGATGGAACTTAAAAACCAGATAACAGTTGGCGGCAGGAATGGCTGGAAGGTGCCGCTGGGACAAGCTGCCTGCGGACCTTTCCTCCTCTTCCGGCTCCGGAGCAGAGCTCATTTCTCTTTTTTCTCTGTTTTTGCTTTCGCGGATGCCTTGACGGCGGGTTTGGCGGCTTTTTCCTTCACCGCAGGGGCGGCGGCCTTGGCCTTGACGGCGGGTTTGGCGGCCTTCTCCTTCACCGCGGGGGCGGCGGCCTTAGCCTTGACGGCGGGTTTGGCGGCCTTTTCCTTCACCGCGGGGGCGGCTGCCTTGGCCTTGACAGCGGGCTTGGGGGCCTTCTCCTTCACCGCGGGGGCGGCGGCCTTGGTTTTGACGGCCTTGCGGGGCGCCTTGCTCCCCTCCGCCTTTTTCCGGCGGACGGGGAACTTCCGGGTGCAGCGGTAAATGGCGGCGCTCATGGCGGGCAGCTTCAGGGTGATGGACTGCTCCTTGCCCTGGCTCTCATGGTACTGGCTCTTTACCGGCTCCGAATCGCCGCCACCCTTGCCTCCGAAAGCGGGATCATCCGTGGAGAAGATACAGGTGTAGGTGCCGGGCACCGGTACGCCCACGGTATAGCCCGTGCGGTCCACCGGGGAGAAGTTGCACACAATGACCAGCGCGTCCCCCTTGGCGTCCTTCCGCAGGAAGGCCACGGTGTTGGCCTGGTTGTCGTTGGCCTCAATCCACTCAAAGCCCTCCCAGGAGAAGTCCAGCTCCCACAGCTCGGGGTGGGCCAGGTAGAGGGCGTTGGCCTGCTTGAAGAACTGCTGCAGCTGCCGGTGGGGTTTGGCCCACTCCTCGTCGGGATTGAGCAGGTGCCAGTCCAGGGAGTGCTCGTAATGCCACTCGTTCCACTGGCCGAACTCGCTGCCCATCATCAGCAGCTTTTTGCCGGGATGGGTGAGCATATAGGTGTAGAAGGCCCGTACGCCGGCGAATTTCTCCTCGTTGGTGCCCGGCATCTTGTTGAGCAGGGAACCCTTCATGTGCACCACCTCGTCGTGGGACAGGGGGAGCACAAAGTTTTCCGAGAAGGCGTACATCAGGGAGAAGGTGATGTCCTTGTGGTTGAACTGGCGGAAGTAGGGGTCCAGCTTGATATAGTGGAGGATGTCGTTCATCCAGCCCATGTTCCACTTCAGGTTGAAGCCCAGGCCGCCCTCCAGGCCGCCCTCCCCCACCGGGTGGGACACCCGGGGCCAGGCGGTGG
>CALWOL010000074.1 GCA_944383135.1 uncultured Flavonifractor sp. | reverse complement strand
AGTGGATTCCGGCACCTGGAAGATCCGTGGAGAGGCGCCCCTGGAGGAGGTGGCCCAGGTACTTGGTGTCACGCTGCCCTGCGAGGACTTCGATACCTTTAACGGACTGATCTTCGGGGCCATGGCCACCATTCCTGAGGATGGAGCCACCATCGAGGTGGAGACTGCTGGCCTGGTGATCCGGGTCACTGAGATCCGAAACCATCAAGTGGTGATGGCGTTGGTTTGCCTGGCAGAGCCACAGAATACAGAAAAGCAGAAACATAGAGGTGAGCATGAGTAATCTGTCTTTAATACCTGTTACCAGCAAAAATCGCAGAGCTGCTGAGGAGTTGGAGGTATTTCCACACCAGACAGGTTTTATCGAAAGCGTTGCGGAATGTATGAAAGAGGCGGATCAACTGGCGGCGTGGCATCCCATGTGTATCTATGACAAAGATAGCATAATGGGTTTTACCATGTACTGAATGATTCAGGAGCCGGCGTATACAAGACTTTGGTTCGACCGCTTGCTCATTGACAAGCAGCATCAAGGCAAAGGCTATGCAAAGCCTGCGGTCCAACTGATCCTACAGGAGATCCGCACCCACTATCCCAATGCAAATATTTATCTCAGCGTGTACGCACAAAACCATCCGGCAATCGCTTTATATCGCTCCTTTGGATTTGCATTTACAGGCGAACTGGATACCAAAGGGGAAGAAATCATGATATATCGAAATGCCATCTGAGAAAGTAGTTGTATCCAATATAAGCAGTATGTTTCGAGTAAAGCACGATACTACGCTTCTATTCCCATAAGAATCAGGCATCCCTCTCCGCTTCTTCCGGAAAGGGATGCCTGTCTGTTTCAAAGTGATTCAACTCGTATGCCAATTCCCATGCTAATTGGAATCCGCAAAGGAAGCTGTCCATAGATCGTTCCTCTGTGATTAGGTTCTGTGCGTCCATGATCCGCAACACCAGTTTTCTCTCTGGCTTTTCCAATCTCTCAATGAGTTGTTGGTGGCAAGTTTCAATTTCCTGCTCAGACTCTGCCATAGGCAGTGGCGTGTAAAATCTGTAGTAGAATTTTTTCAGGGCGTTGTTCATATGCTCTACCTCCTTGCAGCAAGACAACATACCACAAGTTAGCGTGAAAAGCCACTGGAATATTTGTATTTCAATAAATGCCTTATTATTGGTTTTGCAGACCATACATCACCGTCCGTGGGCAGAAAACTTACCACTTTTGTGAGAGCCAGTAGTTATCTGCTCAATAAGAAATTAGGGCCTGCGATGTTCCACAAGCCCTAATCTTTCCCATACACGGCGTTAAGCCCCATAGGTTCACATTGTGTACCTATGGGGCTTAACCCTTCGGATGTCCTTCTTTTTGATTTCGGCGGCCGGAATTGCCGCACTTTTGCAATTACGTTACT
Source organism: uncultured Flavonifractor sp. (assembly GCA_944383135.1). GTDB lineage: Bacteria > Bacillota > Clostridia > Oscillospirales > Oscillospiraceae > Flavonifractor. Next base: position 89,862 of record CALWOL010000074.1, on the reverse strand, counting down.
TGGCTGGAGAGCTTTGGCGGTTTTACGTCTCCGGCCATGGCAAATCCACCAGGGTGGGGGCGTGCCCCACCGCGGGGAGAAAGCGCTCCAGAAAGTCGCTCAGGCGGATTCGGAGGGTGGAGGTGGAAAAGCAGGGGTGGCCGCTGATGTACTCCCCCGCCAGCAGCTCCCGGTCCATAACCAGGCGTACCCGCCCCGCCGGATCGTGCATTAGCTCAAAGGCGCTGGCCGAGCCGGGGGCGGCCCCCAGCAGTTCCTCCATCTGCTCCGGCGTGGCAAAGGACAGCCGGGCACAGCCCAGCTGGGCGGTGACATCCTTGGTTTTGAAGGGCTTGTCCCCCGGCAGCATCAGCAGGTAGAATTCGGTCTGCTTCCGGTTGGTAAGCAGCAGGTTCTTGCAGACAGGCACGCCCAAGACCGCCTCCACCGCCTTGCAGTCCTCCATGGTGTTGGCGTAGTCGTGGTCGCACCGCAGATAGGGGATGTTCTGTCCGTCCAGGAAGGCGTATACCGCCATTTCACGGGGATCGCGCTCCTCTGTGGGAGGGCCGGAATAAAGCTCGGGCTTTACATACATGGCTCACACTCCGGCCAGGGCCTGGTCCACATCCTCCAGGATGTCCTGAATGTCCTCAATACCCACGCTGAGCCGCACCAAATCAGGGGATACCCCGGCGGCGGCCAGCTCCTCATCGGTCATCTGCCGGTGGGTGGTGGAGGCGGGATGGAGGGTGCAGGTCTTGGCGTCGGCCACATGGGTGGCGATGGAGGCCAGCTCCAGCCCGGCCATGAACTTGGAGGCCGCCGCCCGGCCGCCCTTCACGCCGAAGGACACCACGCCGCAGGTGCCGTTGGGCAGGTACTTCATCGCCCGCTCATAGTAGGGGTCCCCCTCCAGGCCGGGATAGCGCACCCAGGCCACCTTGGGGTGGTTCTTCAAAAACTTGGCCACCGCCAGGCCGTTCTCACAGTGCTTGGCCATCCGCAGGGGCAGGGTCTCCAGGCCGATGTTCAGGTAGTAGCAGTTCTGCGGGGAGGGAATGGCCCCCAAATCCCGCATGAGCTGGGCGGTGGCCTTGGTGATGTAGGCCCCCTCCAGGCCGAATTTCTCGGTGTAGGTGATGCCGTGGTAGCTCTCGTCGGGAGTGGTGAGGCCGGGGAATTTGTCCGCGTGGGCGTTCCAGTCGAACCTGCCGGAGTCCACAATGGCCCCTCCCACCGCGTTGGCGTGGCCGTCCATGTATTTGGTGGTGGAGTGGGTGACGATGTCCGCCCCCCACTCAAAGGGCCGGCAGTTCACCGGAGTGGCGAAGGTATTGTCCACAATGAGGGGCACCCCGTGGGCGTGGGCGGCCCTGGCAAACTTTTCGATGTCCAGCACCGTCAGGGCCGGGTTGGCGATGGTCTCCCCAAACACCGCCCGGGTCTCGGGCCGGAAAGCGGCCTCCAGCTCGGCCTCGGTGCAGTCCGGGTCCACAAAGGTGAAATGGATGCCCATGCGCTGCATGGTGACGGCGAACAGGTTAAAGGTTCCGCCGTAGATGGAGGAGGAGCACACCACATGCTCCCCGCAGGAAACGATATTGAAAATGGAAAAGAAGGAGGCCGCCTGGCCGGAGGAGGTGAGCATGGCGGCGGTGCCCCCCTCCAGGGCGCAGATTTTGGCCGCCACGTGGTCATTGGTGGGGTTTTGCAGGCGGGTATAGAAATAACCGCTGGCCTCCAGATCAAAGAGGGCCCCCATGGCCTCCCCGGTGGCGTAGCGGAAGGTGGTGGACTGGACGATGGGGATGTTTCGGGGCTCCCCGTTGCCGGGGGTATAGCCTGCGTGGATACACTGGGTGCTGATGCGATGCTGGCTCATGGGCGGGTTCTTCCTTTCTGTTTCTTACTTTGCCATGATGAAGTATGTTACACCCGGTTCGGGGAGGTTGTCAAGGGGCGGGCTGAGTCCCGGTACTGGCCTCCGGCTCCGCCTGCTCCGGCGGGGGGGATTCCTGTCCGTTGGAGAGGAGCACGTCCTCCGGCCTCAGCTGCTGGATGGGGCGGTAGGGGATCTCGTCCCCCTCCACCGTTACATACACGGACTCCACCCCCTCCACCTGGCAGAGGGTGAGGGTAAGGCAGGCGTCGGCCACCGTCAGGTCCACCCCTGTCAGGCTGCCGTACTGCTCCGACAAATCCAGGTGGAGGCAGCCCTCCTCCAGCAGCTCCCAGCTCAGCAGGCGCACGCCGTCGGGGAAAGGCGCGGCCAAATCCGGGCTCTCCGGCTCCTGGAACAGGGCTCTCAGCAGGCCGGACAGCGGCTGGGTATCCTGGGGCAGCTCCCAGTTCTCATATCCCAGCGCCATGGAGGCGTACTGGTCCTCCAGGGCGGAATAGTAGATGCGGTAATCTCCTGTATCCAGGTGTTCCCCTGTCTCCGCGGCGCACCCCGCCAGGGCCAGCAAGGCGCCCGCCAGCAGCAGCGGAATTTTTTTCATGGCCGGCCGCCTCCCTTCTCCCGCCAGCGGGCAAAGCGCACCTCAAAGCAGGTGCCCTCCGGCTCCCGCCGCCGGGCGGTGACGGTGCCGCCATGCTGGCGCACCGTATCCCGGACGATGGACAGGCCCAGGCCGGTGCCCCCGGCGGCCCGGGAGCGGGCCTTGTCCACCCGGTAAAACCGGTTAAAAATTTTGGGCAAGTCGGCCTCCGGGATGCCCACTCCGGTGTCCTCCACCCGCAGGCACACCACGTCCCCCTCCAGAAACAGGGTGACGGTCACCGTTCCCCCGGGCAGGTTGTATTTGACCGCGTTTTCCATGAGGTTGAAGGCCACCTGATACAAATCGTCCTCGGTGGCCCGAATGACGCAGCCCTCCTGGAGGCGCAGCTCCAGCCTTACCTCCGCCGCCCGGGCCAGGGGGGTGAGCATGTGCTCCACCCGGCGCACCACGGCGCCCACATCCACCGGGCCGCTCTGGATTTCGTGGGCGGTATCCAGCCGGGTGAGGGTGAGCAGCTTCTCCGTAATGCGGGTCAGCCGCTCGGCCTCCTCCCCAATGTCGGTGAGGAAATCCCGGGCCGTCTCCTTGTCCATGTGGTCCGCCTGGAGAATGGAGTCGGTGAGCAGACGGATGGAGGCCAGGGGGGTTTTCAGCTCATGGGAGGCGTCGGACACAAAGCGCCGGCGCACCTCCTCGGTGGTCTGGAGCCGGCCGGTGAGCTCGTTAAACTCATCGGCCAGGCGGCTGAGCTCGTCGCCACCACGCATATCCACCCGGTGGCTGTACTCACCCTGGCGCACAGTGTGGATGGCCCTCAGCAGCTGGGCAATCCGCCGGGTCAGGGCCTTGGAGAACACCACGCCCATCACCAGGGTCACCAGGGCGATGACCAGGGAGATGGTGCGCAGGTTGTTCTGGATGCCCTGGAGCATGGCCCCCTGCTCGGCGTCGCATTCATAGAGGTAGACCGCCCCCCGGGTCATGGGGCGGTGGGTGACGGGCACCGCCGCCCAGCTGCAAAACACGCCGCCGGTATAGTCCCCCCGGAACACGTTGTTGCCCTTTAGGGCGGTCACCGCCTCCCAAAACAGGGCGTACTGACCCACGGTATCCGTCCGCCGGACCCCCTCCTGAACGTCGCACAGCACCCGTCCGGCGGGGTCGGTCACCACCACCCGGGTCACCCCCAGGCTGCCCAGCAGCAGCTCCACCGTGCGGGTGGCGCTCTCCACCGTCAGCGGCTCCGGCCCGGTGGCCAGGGCCGAGGCCAGTACCGAGGCCTGGTTCTGCATGGAGGTCTGCTTGGAGCGGTAGGCCAGGTTCCGGGACACCACCGTCGGGTAGGTGTTCAGCAGCACCACCACCGCCGCCACGATTACCAGGTACGTCAGAAGGTATTTGGTCTGGAGGGAGCGCCAGAAGGACACCCGGCGGCCTCCTCTCTCCCCCTTATCCATGCTTCAGATAGTAGCCCACGCCCCACTTGGTGAGGATATATTCCGGGTTGGCCGGGTCCAGCTCCAGCTTTTCCCGCAGGCGGCGGACATGGACGTCCACCGTCCGGTAGTCCCCGGCATACTCGTAGCCCCACACCACATTGAGCAGGTTTTCCCGGCTGTACACCCGGCCGGGGTTGCGCAGGAGCAGCTCCATCAGATCAAATTCCTTGGCGGTGAGGTCCACGCTCTTGCCGTCCTTCCACGCCGCCCGGGCGTCCGGGTCCAGCACAATGTGGCCCATGGTCAGCTTGCTCCCCGCGCCGCTCTGCTGGGCCGCCATGCCCGCCCGGCGGAGGAGGGCCCGCACCCGGGCCTTCAGCTCCAGAATGTTGAAGGGCTTGGTGATATAGTCGTCCGCCCCGCACTCAAAGCCGATGATTTTATCCGCGTCCTCGCTGCGGGCGGTAAGCATGATGATGGGCACGTTGGAAAACTCCCGAATCCGCATACAGGCCTGGAGGCCGTCAATTTTGGGCATCATCAAATCCAGGATGATGAGGTCAAAGCCGCCCCCCCGGGCCAGCTCCACCGCCTGCTCCCCGTCATAGCCCGCCTCCACCTGGTAGCCCTCGCTCTCCAGGTTGAATTTGATGCCCTTGACCAGCACCCGCTCGTCATCCACTACCAGTATCTTCAAGGCACGTCCTCCTTCTGTGAAACCGTTACCCGGTCAATTAAGCCCGCCAGTATCCCCTCACCAATGCCGCTGACCCGGGTCAAATCCTCCGGGATGCGGAAGGGGCCGTTGGCCTCCCGATAGGCGATAATATCCGCCGCCCGCTTCTCCCCGATGCCCGGCAGGGTCATCAGCTCCTCGGCGGTGGCGGTGTTCAAATCCACCAGCTCCGTCCCGGCGGCGGGAGACGGCGCGGGGGTGAACACAATCGGGGTCTCCTGGCTCAGGGTGCGCTCCGTCTCCACCCGCACCGGCCCTGCCTGGGAAGCGCCCCGGAGAAACCAGCCGCCGGTAAAGCCGAAAAACACCGCCGCCAGCAGCACAGCCGCACATTCCAGCTTGGAAATCTTCATACTTTTGTAACCCTCTCCCCCGTTGCGTCCCGGCGCGGGGTCTGGTATAATCAGACATACATAGATATTATAACATACTTAAATGGAGTTTCCTATGAAAAAATCAAGACTGTTTCCTCTCCTGCTGGCGGTACTCCTCAGCCTTACCCTGGCCGCCCCCTTTGCCTCCGCCGCCGGCAGCGGCAGCGCCATTCTGGACAACATGACGGTCCAGGCCAAGGCGGCCGTACTGGTGGACCCGGACACCGACGAGATTCTCTATGAGTTCAACGCCCATGAAAAGATGTACCCCGCCTCCATCACCAAGGTGATGACCTGCCTGCTCACCCTGGAGGCGGTGGACGCGGGACAGCTCACCCTGGAGCAGACCGTCACCGCCAGTCAGGCCATTCACACCGGCATCGGGGACAACGCCTCCACCGCCGACATCAAGGTGGGGGAGGAAATCCGCATCATTGATTTGCTGTACGCCGCCCTGCTGCCCTCGGCCAACGAGGCCTGCAACGTGATGGCGGAGGCGGTGAGCGGTGATGTCGCCTCCTTTGTGGAGCGGATGAACCAGCGGGCCGCCGAGCTGGGGATGGAGGGCACCCATTTTGCCAACACCCACGGCTACCATGACGACAACCACTATACCGCCGCCTACGATGTGTATCTGATGAGCCGGGAGGCCATGAAGCACGAGACCTTCCGCACCATCGTCGCCTCTCTGAACTATACCATGCCCGCCACCAACATGCATCCGGAGGAACGCATCGTCCGCTCCACCAACGCCCTCATCTCCAACTGGAACAAGGTCGGCTACCTGTACCAGTATGCCACCGGCGTCAAGACCGGCTCCACCGACGAGGCGGGCTACTGCCTGGCCGCCTCCGCCACCAAGGAGGACCGGAACCTCATCTCCGTGGTGATGGGCTGTGAGCGGGAGCCGGGCACCACCGGCAGCCAGGGCTTCCTCTACTTCAGTGAGACCATCCGCCTGTTCGAGTGGGGCTTCAACAACTTCACCCGGCAGACCATGCTGGATGATACCAAGCGGGACATCCCGGAGGTGGCGGTCACCCTGGGCAAGGATACCAACTATGTCACTCTGGAGCCCCAGGGGGAGGTTACCGCCCTGCTGCCCAAGGATGTGTCGGCGGAAAACTTCACCTACGACTACACCCGCAACGCCGATAGCGTGGAGGCTCCCGTGGAGAAGGGCCAGCAGCTGGGCACCATCTCCGTGTCCTTCAACGGCAAGGTGTACGGCACCCTGCCCCTGGTGGCCAGCATCGCCGTGGAGCGGGACGAGTGGCTCTACCGGCTGGACCGGCTGGAGAAGTTTTTTGACCAGCTGTGGGTGAAGGTGCTGGCGGTGGTCATCCTGGTGCTCATCGCCTTCCTGCTGCTGCGGCGGCTCTTTTTCCGGGGCCGCAGGGGCCGCTACGGCTCCTCCTACGGCGGCGGACGGCGCAGCCGCTACACCGGCTCCCGCCGCCGGAGATAACAATAACAAAAAGCGTTCCCATGTTCGCAGCATGGGAACGCTTTTTTCATGTTTTACTCCCCCAGCAGCTCCTCCAGCAGCTTCACCGCCTCATACACCATCCGGTCGCAGTGGGGCTTGCGCGCCTCCCCCCGCTCGTCAGCCAGCTTGAGCAGGTCCGCGCAGTCCAGGACCTGGTTTTGCTCCCGGAAACGGCTGAGCAGCTCCAGCGCCGCCTCGTTGTCCGCCCCCGTCATGCCCAGCACCATCAGCGCGCCGGTTACCGCCCCGCAGGTGGAGCCGTGCTTCATCCCCGCCCCGAAGTGGGCCCCCAGCCGGTAGGCCGCCTCCTCGCTCAGGCCGCAGGACCGGCAGAAGGGCACCAGCACCGACTGGCAGCAGTTGTAGTGTACGTCCGTCCGGGCCCGCAGGGCCCGGGTATGTTCCATTCTATCCATGTGTCTGATTCCTCTCAGTTAAAAATATCCCCGTGGGCGGCAAACAGCCGCCGCACCTGCTCCAGCAGTCCGGCGTGCTCCGGGCTTTGCAGGCCTGGGTCCTCCGCCAGCAGCGCCTCCGCCGCCCCCTGGGCCTGCTTCAGCACCCGGGTGTCTCCCGCCAGATCGGCGATGGCCAGCTGGGGCAGGCCGTGCTGCCGGGCGCCGAAAAAGTCGCCGGGGCCCCGCAGGCGCAAGTCCTCCTCCGCAATCTGAAAGCCGTCGTTGGTCCGGGCCAGCACCCGCAGCCGCTCCCGGCTGTCCGGGCTGCGGGAGGCGGTGACCAGCACACAGTAGGACTGGTGCTTTCCCCGGCCCACCCGGCCCCGGAGCTGGTGGAGCTGGGAGAGGCCGAAGCGCTCGGCGTTCTCCACCACCATCAGGGCGGCGTTGGGCACGTCCACCCCCACCTCAATGACGGTGGTGGACACCAGCACATCCAGCTCTCCCCGGGCAAAGGCCGTCATCACGGCCTGCTTGTCCCGGCTCTTCAGCTTCCCGTGCACCAGGCCCACCCGCAAGTCGGGAAACACCTCCGTCTGGAGGGTGTGGGCATAGGGGACGGCGGCCTTCAGGGTCTGGGTCTCTCCCTCCTCCTCCGGCAGGTCCCCCTCCTCCACAGCGGGACACACCAGGTAGGCCTGCCGCCCCTCTCCCACCAGCCGGCGGACGAAGCTGTACATCCGCTCCCGCTTGTCCTCTCCCACCACGTAGGTGGCCACCGGACTGCGGCCGGGGGGCAGCTCATCCACCACCGACACGTCCAGGTCTCCGTAAATCACCAGGGACAGGGTGCGGGGGATGGGGGTGGCGGACATCACCAGCACGTGGGGCGGCGTCCGGGCCTTGGCCGCCAGGGCGGAGCGCTGGGCCACGCCGAAGCGGTGCTGCTCGTCGGTAATCACCAGCCCCAGGCGGGCAAATTCCACCCCCTGGCTGAGCAGGGCGTGGGTGCCGATGACCAGGTCCAGCCGCCCCTCCGCCAGAGCGGCGTACAGCTCCCGCCGGGCCGTCCCCTTCACCGAGCCGGTGAGCAGGCCCACCCGCAGCCCCGCCTGCTCCAGCAGGGGGGCCAGGGACTGGAAGTGCTGCCCCGCCAGCAGCTCGGTGGGGGCCATCAGGGCACACTGGCAGCCGTTTCTGGCCGTGACCCAGGCGGCGTAGGCCGCCAGCATGGTCTTGCCGGAGCCCACATCCCCCTGAATGAGGCGGTTCATGGGCAGGCCGGAGGACAAATCGGCGTCCAGCTCCCCCATTACCCGGCGCTGGGCTCCAGTGAGGGAGAAGGGCAGCAGGCCGGTAAATTCCTCCGGCGGCGGAAGGGCAAAGGCCAGGCCCGCCTCTCCCTCCCGCCGCCGGCGGAGGAGGGCCATGCCGCAGCTGAGGAGGAAGAGCTCCTCAAAAATCAGGCGGCGGCGTGCGGTCTCCAGAGCGGTCTCGTCGGCGGGAAAGTGGATGTTCCGGCAGGCAAACTCCGCCGTGGCCAGGCCGTAGGCCTGCCGCAGGCCGTGGGGCAGGGTCTCCTCCACCTGATCGGCACATTCCTCCAGGCACCGCTGGACCAGACCCGCCAGCAGGTTGTTGGAGATGCCCTTGGTGAGTGCGTAGACGGGCAGAATGCGGCCGTTGAACTTCACCCGGTCCGCCCGCTCGCACACCGGATTGGTCATCTGCCGCCGCCAGGGCGGACCCTCCACCTTGCCGAAGCAGAGGTACTGCTCCCCCTCCCGGAGGGCGCTGCGGAGATAGCGCTGGTTGAAAAAAACGGCGGTCAGCTCGTCGGCGTCGTCCACCAGGCGCACCTTGACCAGGTCCAGCCCCTGTTTGATGTGGGAAAAAACCGGCTGCTCGGCCACCATCAGGTGCAGGCATACCGGCACCCCCTCCGGAGCGGAAGCGATGGTGCTCGTCTGCCGCCGGTCCTCATAGCTTCTGGGGTAGCGGCGCAGCAGCTCCCCCACCGTGGTCAGGCCCAGCCGCGCCAGGCTCTCCCCCCGGCTCCGGCCCACCCCCGGCAGCTCCAGCAGGCTGGTATCCAGCGTGATGGCCACGGCGCTCCCCCCTTCCCGCATCAGTGTAGCATATTTCCCATTTCCCGGCAAGCAAGCCAAAGGGCCTGCCGCCCCAAACGCGGCAGGCCCCGGACGGCTCACACCGCCTTGGGGGGCATGACGGTGGCCACGCCCTTGATGACCACCGTGCCCTCCTGGTTGGTGCAGATGGTCTCCAGCTTGGCGATGTTCTTCTCCGGCAGCAGTTCCGTCACCGTGCAGGTGGCGGTAACGGTATCCCCGAAATACACCGGCCGGACGAACTTCAGCTCCTGACCCAGGTAGATGGTTCCCGGCCCCGGCAGCTTCATGGCCAGCACCGCCGAAATCAGGCCGGCGCTGAGGATTCCATGGGCAATCCGCCGGCCGAACTGGCTCTGGCTGGCGTAGACCTCATTGACATGGGCGGGGTTGTGGTCCCCGGTGATGCCGGCGAACAGGTAGACGTCGCTCTCAGAAATGGTTTTGGCCATGCTGGCCTGGTCCCCCAGCTTCAGCTCCGCGATTGTCATGCGCGCTTCTCCTTTCCCCTCGGGCAAATTTTGTATGCCCCAGTATACCATTTCCCCTTCTTTCTTTCAACTCAATTGCCTTTTTTCATCCCACAGGCTATAATGGTCCCATGGACGAACGCCGCCCGCGGCGGCGGAGATGAAGATGAAAATGAGGGATTGAGATGAGTGACTATACCGCCCTGGCCGCCTTTGGCGCCGCCGTACCCCCTCCCCTGCCCCACAGCAGCCGTCTGGAGGAGGCCTGCGTGGCCTTCCTCCGCCAGGACTGCCGGGAGCTGCTGTTCCGGGACGACCTGGGGGAGCTTGCCGACAGTCTGGGCCACGACGGCGTACCCTATAACTTTGAGCGGGACACCGACCGGCTGTGCCTGGAGCGGTCCATCCACCGCTTCTGCCAGAGTGCCAGCCGGGAAAACGCCTTTGACGTGTATGTCTGCTACTGCGAGATGTTCCGTCCCTTCGGCACCGGCTATCAGGCCACCCGGGTGCTGCTGGAAACCCTGTCCGAGCACGAGGGCAACTCCAGCTCCCTGCTGATGAAGCACCGGGACCACTACGCCCACTCGGTATACGTCTTTTTGCTGGGCCTGGCCCTCTACCGGGGCAGCGCTCCCCTCCGCCGGGCCTTTGGGGAGAAGTACCCCGCCGGCAGCCCGGCCCGCCGGGCGGAGCGCTTTCTGCGGCTGTGGGGACTCACCGCCCTGTTCCACGACATCGGCTACCCCTTCGAGCTGGCCCACCAGCAGATCAAGACCTACGTCTGCCAGCTGTGGGGCATTTACCCCGAGCACATCAACGCCGTGCAGTACTACGCCCCCTTCGTCTCCTACCGGCGGATGGAGGACTTTACCGCCATTCCGCCGGAGAAGAAGCTGTGCGTGGGTCGGCTGCTCCGGGGCTTCGGCGGGGAAAACGAGAGTCTCAACGGCCTGCTGGCCAGCGCCCTGGCCGGGCAGCTGGGAGAGGCCTACGGCTTCACCTATCCGCAGGCCCTGGAGCAGCTCACCGCCCGTCCCGCCGACTCCATGCCCTATATGGACCACGCCTATTTCAGCGCCCTGGTGATGGCCCGGCGGCTCATCGCCGCCCTGGGGCCCAACCAGCCCCTGGGGGACGACGTTCTGGACGCCCTGTGCGCCATCCTCCTCCACAACAGTCTCTTCCGCTTCGGCCTTAAGGGGAAGGGGGCGCCTCTCTCCCTGGACCACGGCCAGCCCCTGGCCTACCTACTGATGGTGTGCGACGAGCTGCAGTGCTGGGACCGGGTGGCCTATGGCCAGAATTCCCGCACCCAGGTGGCCCCCTTCGGCTTCGACCTGACGGTGGAGGACGGCCAGGTGGATCTGCGCTACTTCTTCGACTGCGCCGGGGAGGACCCCCGCGCCTCCTCCGCCTGGAAGTCCATGGAGCCCGGCCCGGCCCCCTGCTCCTTCCTGGCCGCCATGTCCAAATTCCTGGATTTGTCCTGCCTGGGGGTATTCTCCCTCACCCCCGAGGCCATGGTAAAGGAGAAAAAGACAGGGACCTACCTGTCCGACACCAAGTTCCTCAACCTCTACGATTTCGCTCTGGCCCTCAACGCCCGGTATGACGCCGGGCTGGGGGCGGACGAGATGGCGGCGGGGGGGCTGTCCACCCTCCAGACCGCCATGGCCCAGTCCTTCGACCAGCTCTCCCTGGAGTTCAAGCTGTCCAACATCGCCCAGGCCAAGGGCTTTGCCCGCCACCTGGAGGCCCTGGGCTGCTTCTACACCGACCGGGCGGTGGACTACCCGGTGCTCACCGACTTCACCGACCGGGAGCTGGAGGTCCTCTCCCGGCTGGAGCACCAGCGCTGGCAGCGGGAGAAGGAGGAGATGGGCTGGCAGTACGGCACCGGCTACCAGAATCGCCGGGAGCGGGCCCTCACCCGCCGGCACAAGGACATGGTGGACTTCTCCCGGCTCACCCCCGAGGACATCGCCAAGGACGCCCAGCCCATGCGCTATATGATTCGCCTGCTCAGTCTGTTCGACGGGCTGCGGATTTACCGGACCGGCCATGAAGGGCGGTAAGAAGCTCCGGCGGCTGCTCATCCCCTGCGCCGCCCTGTTCGCGCTGATCGGCTTCGCCCAGGGCTATCTCTACTACGGCCAGCAGGCCCTGCCCTCCTGGTCGGTGGTGCTGCTGAGCATCAACAACGCCGTCAAGTGCTTTCTGTTCTCCAGCGACCTCTCCCCCAAGGAGGTGGCCGCCACCCTCGCCCAGCAGCAGGAGGCCTGGCGCTACCTGCTGGGCTGCGCCTATGTGGCCATCACTCTGCTGGCCCCCCTGTGCACCGCCACCGCCCTCTTCCAGTCCCTGCGGCGGCTGCTGGCCCTGCGGGGCCTGCTGGGCGGACGGGGCGGCCGGCTGGTTATCTTCGGCTGCGGGGAGCACACCCTGACCCTGCTGCGCACTCTGGAGAAGCGGGGACCCGCCCCCCTGGTTATCGCCCGGGGAAAGCCGGAGGAGGCGCTGAGCCTGGCCTGCGCCCGCCTGGGCGCCCGGGTGGTGAGCCGGACGGGCGGGGAGCTGCGGGAGAGCTGGCTGCGCAGCGCCCGGCGCATCCTGCTGCTGGAGCGGGAGGCTCCGGACAACCTGAACACCTACCTCCAGCTGGAGTCCTTCCTGGCCGCCCGGCGGCGGGCGGGGACGCCCCCCATCCCCTGCCACATGTACTGCGGCGACCCGTGGGTGAGCCAGCTCACCGGCGACTATCTGGCCGGGCGGTCCCAGGCCCCCCACCTGCTGCTCTCCCTCTTTGACTGGGAGGAGCTGAAGGCCCGCCAGGTTCTCTCCGCCTACCCCCTCTGGATGGCCGCCTGCCGGCCGGAAACCGGCCTGACTCCGGCGGCGGGCTGCCACCTGCTCCTGCTGGGTCTGGGCCGGCTGGGCACCGCGGTGCTGATTCAGGCCATTCAGCAGGGGGTGTTCTCCTCCGGCGGGGAGGTGGTGGTGGATATCGTGGACCGGAACGCCGAGGAAAAGCTGGAGATCTTCGCCCGGCGGTTCTCCCAGGACGCCGCCCAGGTCTCCCCCCGGGAAGTGGTGCTCCCCCGCGCCCCCCAGGGGATGGACGGCCGGCTGGTCCTCCGGGCCCACACCATGGACGCCTCCACCTACCGCTTTCAGGCCCTGGCCGCCGAGCTCCACCGGACACAGCCCGTTACCTATGCGGCGGTATGCTTCCGGGACCCCGCCCTCACCGCCGCCAGTCTCTTTACCCTCAGCCGGGTCTTTGCCCGGGAGGAGGGCGGGCCGCCGGTGCCCATCCTCTCCCGGCTGATGATGCCCGACACCCTGGCGGGCTATCTGGAGCAGGACCAGACCCAGTATCAGGGCGTGCACCCCTTCCCCGCCGACGAGGCGGTCATCCGGCTGGACAACATCCTCAGCGCCGCCGCGGAGCAGGAGGGGCGGGCCTATCACCAGGCCTACAACCAGTGGAGCGGCCGTCTGTCCGGCCAGGGCGGTCCAGCGGTGCCCTGGGAGTCCCTGTCGGTCTTCAAGCGCAGCTCCAACACCGCCAGCGCCCTGTACGCCCCCACCCGGCTGCTCCAGGCGGGCAGCCTGATGTCCGCCGCCCTGGGCGGGCCCCTCTCCCGGTGGTATGACGGCGGCGCCCTCACCGGCCAGGCCAGGGAGGCCCTCTCCGCCCTGCTGGCCCCCCAAGGCCGCCTCCTTCCGCCGGAGGAGCTGCTCCTTCTGCTGAAGCAGTCCCCCTGGCTGGAGGAGCTGGCCAAAACCGAGCACCGCCGCTGGTGCCAGTTCATGCTGCTCAATGGGTACAGCACCGGCCCCGCCGGGGAGCCCGCCGGCCGCCGGCTGGCGGCCCGCCACAACCCCAATCTGGTAAGCTGGGAGGAGCTGCTCCGCCGCAGCCCCCTGGTGGCCGTCTACGATTTGATTCCTCTGCTCCTCCGCCTGGAGCCCTCCGCCTGACACACCCCCGCCGCCGCGCCGTCCCGTGAATCCGCCGCAAAAGGGAGGCCGGCGGCTGGGGTTTCCTGTGCTTCCTGCCGATTTTGCAATTTTTAAGAAAAACAATTGCAAAAACTTTAGCGTATAGATATAATAGTCTTACTCAAGCTATATGGAATCCATTGTCCTGGAATAACGGTGTTCCGGGACGCGGCGGGTGCGGGGGCGTCCGCCGTCTTTGTTTCTTTTTTGACAGACTACGACAGCTTTTATTCAGAAAGGAAGGACAGCATGGCGGAATGTAAGTTCAACAAGGTCCTGGTGGCCAACCGGGGCGAGATTGCCATCCGGGTGTTCCGGGCCTGCTACGATTTGGGTCTGCACACGGTGGCCATGTACTCCAATGAGGACACCTTTGCCCTCTTCCGCACCAAGGCGGACGAGGCCTACCTCATCGGCGAGAACAAGTCTCCCCTGGGCGCCTATCTGGACATCCCCTCCATCATCGATCTGGCCAAGCGCCGGAACGTGGACGCCATCCACCCCGGCTACGGCTTTTTGAGCGAGAACGCCGACTTCGCCAAAGCCTGCGAGGAGGCGGGCATCACCTTCATCGGCCCCTCCTCCAAAATTCTGGGACAGATGGGGGACAAGCTCACCGCCAAGGCCATCGCCCAGGCCTGCGGCGTGCCCACCATCCCCGGCTCCACCCAGCCGCTGAAAAGCGGGGAGGAGGCTCTGGAGAAGGCAATTTCCTACGGCTTCCCCATCATTCTCAAGGCTGCGGGAGGCGGCGGCGGCCGGGGTATGCGCCGGTGCGACGCCCCCGAGGAGGTCATCCCCGCCTTCAACCTGGTGAAGAGCGAGGCCAAGAAGGCCTTCGGCAACGAGGATATTTTTATTGAGAAATACCTGGTGGAGCCCAAGCACATCGAGGTACAGATCCTGGGCGACAAGCACGGCAACGTGGTCCACCTGTTTGAGCGGGACTGCTCCCTCCAGCGGCGCTACCAGAAGGTGGTGGAGTTCGCCCCCGCCTTCAGCGTGCCGGAGGCCACGCGGCAGAAGCTGTACGAGGACGCCGTCAAGGTGGCCAAGCACGTGGACTACGTCTCCGCCGGTACGGTGGAGTTTCTGGTGGATAAGGATGGCCGCCACTATTTCATCGAGATGAATCCCCGCATTCAGGTGGAGCACACCGTCACCGAGATGGTCACCGGCATTGACCTGGTGCGGGCCCAGATTCTCATCGCCGAGGGCCATCCCCTGTCCACCCCCGCCATCGGCATTCCCTCCCAGGACGCCCTCCGCATGAACGGCTACGCCCTCCAGTGCCGGGTGACCACCGAGGACCCGGCCAACAACTTCGCCCCCGACACCGGCAAAATCACCGCCTACCGCTCCGGCGGCGGCTTCGGCGTCCGGCTGGACGGCGGCAACGCCTACACCGGCGCGGAGATTTCCCCCTACTACGACTCCCTGCTGGTGAAGGTCACCTCCTGGGACAACACCTTTGAGGGGGTGTGCCGCAAGGCCATGCGGGCCATCAGCGAGGAGCACGTGCGGGGCGTCAAGACCAACATTCCCTTCGTCACCAATATTCTGGCCCATCCCACCTTCCAGGCGGGTCAGTGCCACACCAAGTTCATCGACGAGACCCCGGAGCTCTTCGACATCGACACCGGCCGGGACCGGGCCACCAAGGTGCTGAAATATATCGCCCAGATTCAGGTGGATAACCCCTCCGCCGAACGGCAGCAGCTGGATATTCCCCGCTTCCCGCCTTATGAGAATACCCCGCCCAAGTGTACCGGCCTGAAGCAGCTGCTGGATGAGAAGGGCCCCGAGGCGGTGCGGGACTGGGTGCTGGAGCAGAAGAAGCTGCTCATCACCGACACTACCATGCGGGACGCCCACCAGTCCCTGCTGTCCACCCGGGTGCGCACCCGGGACATGCTCAAGTGCGCCGAGGGCACGGCGGAAATTCTCAACGACTGTTTCTCCCTGGAGATGTGGGGGGGCGCCACCTTCGACGTGGCCTACCGCTTCCTCCACGAGTCCCCCTGGGAGCGGCTGCGGCTGCTGCGGGAGAAGATTCCCAACATCCCCTTCCAGATGCTCTTCCGGGGGGCCAACGCCGTGGGATACACCAACTACCCCGACAACCTCATCCGGGCCTTCGTCCGGGAGGCCGCCAAGTCCGGCATTGACGTGTTCCGCATCTTCGACTCCCTGAACTGGATTCCCGGCATGGAGATCGCCATGGACGAGGTGCTCAACCAGGGCAAGCTGTGTGAGGCCACCATCTGCTACACCGGCGATATCCTGGACCCCAAGCGGGACAAGTACACCCTCAAGTACTACGTGGACATGGCCAGGGAGCTGGAGAAGCGGGGGGCCCATCTGCTGTGCATCAAGGACATGTCCGGCCTGCTCAAGCCCTACGCCGCCAAAAAGCTGGTGACCACCCTCAAGGGGGAGATCGGCATCCCCATCCACCTGCACACCCACGACACCTCCGGCAACCAGGTGGCCGCCTATCTCATGGCCGCCGAGGCGGGGGTGGACATTGTGGACTGCGCCATCGACTCCATGTCCTCCATGACCAGCCAGCCCTCCATGAACGCGGTGGTCACCGCCCTCCAGGGGCAGGAGCGGGACACCGGGCTGGACCCCGTACGCCTCCAGTCCCTGTCCGACTACTGGGCGGACGTGCGCCTGCGCTACGCCAAGTTTGAGGCGGGCATCAAGAACCCCTCCACCGACATCTACCGCTATGAGATGCCCGGCGGCCAGTACACCAATCTGAAGAGCCAGGTGGAGAGCCTGGGCCTGGGCCACCAGTTCGAGGCGGTGAAGGAGATGTACCAGACCGTCAACCACATGCTGGGGGATATTGTGAAGGTGACCCCCTCCTCCAAGATGGTGGGAGATCTGGCCATCTTCATGGTGCAGAACGATCTAACCCCCGAGAACATTGTGGAGCGGGGGGAGGCCCTCACCTTCCCCGACTCGGTGGTGAGCTACTTCAAGGGCATGATGGGCCAGCCCGCCTGGGGCTTCCCGGAAGATCTCCAGCGGGTGGTGCTGAAGGGCGAGGAGCCCATCACCTGCCGTCCCGGTGAGCTGCTGCCCCCGGTGGACTTCGAGCAGGCCCGGGAGGAGGTCCAGAAGTTCTACAACGACGCCTCCGACCACAACGTGCTCTCCTGGTGCCTCTATCCCAAGGTGGTGGAGGACTTCTACCGCCACCGGCAGGAGTACGGCTATATCATGCGCATGGGCAGCCACGTGTTCTTCAACGGCATGGCCCTGGGCGAGACCAACAAAATCAACATTGAGGACGGCAAGACCCTGGTCATCAAGTACCTGGGTCTGGGCGACCTGAACGAGGACGGCACCCGCAACGTGCAGTTCGAGCTCAACGGCATGCGCCGGGAGGTGGCGGTGCCCGACAAGAGCGCCACCGCCCAGGTGCGGAAGGTCAACCTGGCCGATCCCTCCGACAAGAGCCAGGTGGGCGCCTCCATCCCCGGCATGGTGTCCAAAATCAACGTGCGCCCCGGCGACGTTGTGGAGGAAAACCAGGTCCTGGCCGTCATCGAGGCCATGAAGATGGAGACCTCCGTGGTGGCCCGCATGGCGGGCACCGTGGACCAGGTGCTCATCAAAGAGGGCGGTTCCGTCAAGGCCGGCGAGCTGCTCATTACCATAAAATAACAAACAAAAACAGGGGGCCGGTCTGCCGACCGACCCCCGCCCTTCCGGAGGTATCTCTATGGAAACCATTCTCCACCTGCTCCCGCTGACCGACGGGCAGAAAGCCGCCTTTCAGGCCGCAGCGCCGGAGGCGGAGCATCTCTTCCTCCCCACCAATGACCGCCGGGGCGCCACCGACGTCCCCTCCGACTGGCGGGAGCGCACCACCCTTCTGCTGGGCTTTGTGCCCGGAAAGGATTTAAAGACCTTCCCCCATCTCAAGTGGGTACAGAGCTGGAACGCCGGGGTGGACCCCTATCTGGTCCCCGGCGTGCTGCCCGACGGGGTGGTCCTCACCTGCGCCGCCGGAGCCTACGGCCCCGCGGTGTCCGAGCACATGCTGGCCATGCTGCTGGCCATCCACAAGCTGCTGCCCGGCTACCGGGACCTCCAGCGGAGCCACACCTGGGGCGCCTGGGACGGTCTGGGCCCCGTCTATTCCCTCCGGGGGGAGACCGTGCTGGTGGGCGGCACCGGCGACATCAGCCGCCACTTTGCCCGGCTGTGCCGGGCCCTGGGAGCCAGGACTATCTGGGGTCTCCACCGCTCCGACAAACCGGTGGAGGACTTTGACCGCACCTTCCCCCTGTCGGAAATCGACGCTCTCCTCCCCCAGGCCGATGTGGTGGCCCTGACCCTCCCCCACACCCCTGAAACCGCGGGGCTCATGGACCGCCGCCGCCTGCTGCTGATGAAGTCCGACGCCGTGCTGCTCAACGCCGGCCGGGGCTCCGCCGTGGACTGTGACGCCCTGGCCCAGGTGCTGAATGAGGGCCATCTTCTGGGGGCCGGGATGGATGTCACCTCCCCCGAGCCCCTGCCCGCCGACCATCCTCTGTGGGACGCCCCCCGGGCCCTCATCACCCCCCACAGCGCTGGGGGCTACAACCACATGACCGTCACCCTGGACAATGTTGCCGACCTCTTCCTGGACAACCTGAAGCGCTGGGTGGCGGGCAAGCCCCTCCGCAGCCGGATGAAATAACCCCCCTTGACATACCTCGAGTTTCTAGGTATACTATACCTAGAAACTCGAGGTATTCTTTTTTTCATCGAAAGGAGGATGTTTGATGAAAGCAGATAAATCCCTGCTCTCCGGCAGTACCACTCTGCTGGTGCTCTCCCTGCTCTCCACCGGCGACAAGTATGGCTATCAGATGATTGCCGAGCTGGAGGAAAAAAGTGACCGCACCTTTTCCATGAAGGAGGGCACCCTCTACCCCATTCTCCACACACTGGAGAAAACCGGAGCGGTGGACTCCTACGAGAAGGAGGCCCCCTCCGGCCGCACCCGGAAGTACTACCACATCACCAAAAAGGGGTTGAAACTGCTGGGGGAGAAGAAGGAGGAGTGGACCACCTTCTCCCAGGCGGTGAACGCCGTGCTGGCCGGGTCCGCCCCGACCCTGGCCTGATGGCCGCCCCCGGCAAATCCCGGCTCACCATGGAGCAGTTCTGCGCCCAGGTGTGCGCCCGTGTCCGCTTTTGGCCGGATCACGCCGCCATCACCGCCGAGCTCACCGCCCATCTGGAGGACCACGCCGCCGCCCTGGAGGCCCGGGGTATCTCCCCCGAGGAGGCCGCCGAGCGGGCGGTGTCCGCCATGGGGGACCCGGAGGTCCTGGGCCGGGAACTGGACAAAAGCCACCGTCCCCTGCCCGGCTGGTTTCAGATTCTCTTCCGGGTGTCGGTGCGGACGGCGCTGGTGCTTCTGCTGGTCTTTTGCTTTCTGCCCAGGGCCACCGACCTCTATGACCTTATCGCAGCTCCGCCGCTTTATAACGACGATGACACCGGCGTCATCGTGGAACATTACGACCAGGTGGAGGTGCTGGCAGATTACCGCCCGGAACACGCAGTCTGCTATCTGGAACACTACACCTTCTCGGCGGAGCGGGTGCTGGTCACCCCCCGGGAACACTCTGTGACCGGGGAGCCCGCCCTGCGGGTAAGTGTCCTGCTCAAAGCCGTCCACCTCAATCCCAGCCTGCGGTGCCCCCGCATTTCCGGCTGGCTGTGGGCGGAGGACGATTTGGGCAACCGCTATCCCGGCTGGAACCAGTACGACCCGGCGGAGCTGCTCCACGGCCTGTACCCGGAACAGGCCGCCGCTCCCGAACTCTATACCACCATGGGCGGACCCTCTCTCCAAACGCCTTTCGTGACCTATTACGATGTGTACGTCATCGACGTGGACCCGGAGGCCGTGCAGCTCACCCTCCGTTTTGACCGGTACGGGAAGATCCAGCTCTCCTTCCCCCTGTCCCTGAACGGAGGTGAGGCAGGTGGCTAACCGTCCGGTCACCCCCACCCTCCGCCGCCGGCGGCTGGTGGTTGACCTGCTGCTCTTTCTGGTGCTGCTGGCCCTGCTGGCCTTCCTGTTTTTGTCCGGCAAAAACCCCTGTCTGTCTGAAAGGCATGCTGTGGCATGCACGCAGGCCATCAACCTCTACGGCCCGGGCGAAGTGCTGGCCCGTGCTGAAGACGAGTACCAGATCATTTACCTGCTCCAGGACGGGGACAGCTACGCCCTCTGCCAGCTCGTGCACCCCACCGGCCCGTTCTGGATGCGCGGCACCTTAAGTTCCGTCAGCAGGGACCGCTCCTATCCCATGACTGTCCTGCCCACCCCCAAATATCTGCTGGTCATCGTCAATGATCCAAACATTACCGAGGTGGAAGTGCTCTGTTATGACTACTCCGGTGATGGTTTCCAGACCCTGAGCCTGACGGAGCCCACAGCCGCGGACTGCTACCTGTTCCACTACCCCAGCCAGCAAAGCGCCTATCAATTCAGCTGGGATGGTTTTGGCTTTCTTCTGCGGGGATATGACCAGGCGGGAGAGCTGGTGTTCCAGTCCGCCGTCCCCGACCACTGGACGGAGCAATGGGATCTGACCATACCGGAAGGGAAGTGAGACCATGGAAGACGGCTTTCACAGCTATTGCGACAAGGTTTGTTCCCTCATCCGCCGCCCCTCCGCCCGGGAGGCAGCCCGGAAGGAGCTGCTGGCCCATCTGGAGGACCACGCCGCCGCCCTGGAGGCAAAAGGCGTCCCGCCGGAGGAGGCCGCCGAGCGGGCGGTGGAGGCCATGGGGGACCCCTATGAGCTGGGCCATCAGCTGGACCGCTGCCACAGTCCTCTGGTCCCCCGGCTGTCCCGGATTCTGGCCGTCTTTGCCTGCGTGTTCTTCCTCTTTGGTTTCTGTATCGGGGTGGCCCGCATGACCGGGCTGTTCCGCTATGAGGATTTCGTTCTCCCCGCCGCCTCTCTCCCCCTCTGGCCCCAGGAGACCCTGCTGGCGGGCGGGTCCGCCCAGGGCCAGGGCAAGGTTGGCGGCTACACCATCCGGGCCAACCAAGCCGCCCTAATCCGGACCAGCGGCACCGCCAGCATCCCCGCCCACCCGGAGGTGCAGGTTTCTGTCACCGTCTCCCACTGGCAGCCCTGGCTGGATAATCTGTATCCTTACTATATCCCCGCCGTGTGGCATGACCTTACCGGCGGCTCCGGCGCGGTAGAGATTGTCACGACAAGCTCCACCCTTCTCTCCTCCCGCTGGTGCCTGTATCTGGAGGAGGCCACGCCCGGCAGACGCCGGTTTTCCATCACGCTGGGCAAGCCCGGTGACCAGTGTATCCTGAACGTCTTTCTGGAGGAGGAGGTGCCGTCATCGTGAAGCGCTTCCGCTTCTCCATCCTGCTGGCCCTCAGCTCCCTGGCCCTGCTGGCCAGTCTCTTCCTCCTGTGGCTCTCCCTGGACGCCCCGCTGCCCACCGCCGCCGCCATCTGCGCCCGGCTGGATCGGGAGCGCTACGTGTCCGGCGTTTCCCTGCTGGCCTCCGGCCCCATTCAATATCAGGACCCGGCCGCCATCAACGCTCCTCAAAACACCTGGTGGTTTGTGGGCAGAAACGGGGACAGCATCCACTTTTATACTCTGGAAAAGCTGGCCGGGTTCCTGTGGCGGAACGCCGACCGGGCTGTCCGATACGACCTGTCAGAAACCGAACAGTCCCTCTTCGTCCGGCCCATGGGAACCTATTTCCTGGGCACAGAGGGAACAGAACTCACCCCCGTAATCGTCTGCACCGACCCCTCGGTGGTCCGGGTGGAGGCC
Organism: uncultured Flavonifractor sp.; assembly: GCA_944383135.1. Lineage (GTDB taxonomy): Bacteria > Bacillota > Clostridia > Oscillospirales > Oscillospiraceae > Flavonifractor. The sequence continues at coordinate 68,495 of CALWOL010000074.1, read as the reverse complement.
CGGCTGGCCCACCTGGGGATGAGCGAACAGGAAAACGCCCAGGCCGCTATGGACCGCCGGGGGGTCTCCCCGGACTTTACCCAGGTGGCGGACGGCGTATGGGTCTCCTCCTCGGTAACCGTACCCCCCTCCGAGGAAAACGCCAGTTCCCTCACCATCTGGTGCCGGGGCTATGACGCCGCCGGCAATCTGGTCTGTGCCAACCCGCCCGACCCCTGGAATGAGGTGAAACCATGGCATCCAAACCATTTGATACCTTCTGCGCTCAGGTGTGCTCTGTGATTCGCTGGAAGCCCGCCCGCCGGGTGGCCCGGAAGGAGCTGCTGGCCCACCTGGAGGACCACGCCGCCGCTCTGGAGGAGCAGGGCGTCCCCGCCGACCAGGCTGCCCAGCGGGCGGTGGAGGCCATGGGGGACCCCTATGAGCTGGGCCATCAGCTGGACCGCTGCCACAGCCCCCTGCTCCCCAAGCTGTCCCGGATTTTCCTCCTGCTGGCCCTGGCCGCCCTGCTGCTCAGCCTCATCATCGGCTTCCGGAACGACACCGGCATCTTTGCCCTGACCGGTCTATTTCCTCAAGCCGCCCACCTGCCCTATGACGGCACCCTGGAGATCTCCGGCGCCGCCGCCGGCGGGGGAAAGCTGGCGGGCTACACCCTTACCCCCACCGGCCAGGCCGCTCTGGCGCTGGTATCCTGGGAGTATCCGGAAGGGGTGACCAATCAGGAATACCAGCTCCAGTGTCCGGTTGCCATCACCCACTGCCAGCCCTGGCGCCCGCCCATGGCGGCCTATCAGGCCCGCGCCGCCTGGAGGGATGACACCGGCGCCTCCGGCTACGCCTACTTCTCCACTTACTATGAGAACGCCCTGCTGGGCTCCACCGCCTGGCTGCGCATCGTGAACCCCACCCCCGGCGCCCGGAGGTTCACCGTCACCCTCAGCTCTACCGAGGAATCCGTCACCATCTACCTCACCTTACAGGAGGAGGTGCCCCAGCCATGAGCCGCTTCCGCTATGTCATCCTCCCCCGTATTCTGCTGGCCCTCAGCGCCCTGGCCCTGCTGGCGGCCCTGTTTCTGCTCTGGCTCTCCCTGGAGCGGCCGCTGCCCTCCCAATCCCTGGCGCTGGCACAGGCCTCCTCCGCCAACTGCTTCACCGGCGGGGAGCTGCTGGCCTCCGGTCCCGTCCGTATGGAGCAGGCCAGTCCGGACGCCGATGCCTGGGCGGTGCTCCGCTCTGGAGACACTTACGCCCTGGTGGAGCTTCAGCGCACCGCCGGCCTGCTTTGGCGGGTATCGGGATTTTATCTCATAGACCCCGCCGCCACCGGCAGTCCCACTCTTTTCTCCACCTGTGGGGCCTATTCCCCGTACGCTTCCCCCGTGGACGACGATCCCTTTATTTTCCCCAGATATTCCACCGAGCTGATTCCTCTTGCCATCTGCACCGAGCCCTCGGTGGTGCGGCTGGAGGGGGAGGCGCTGATTCTGGCGAGCTGGGAGGATACCCGGCAGGCCTTGGCCGAGCGGGGCGTCCCCATCTCCTGGAGCTCCGCCGGAAACGGCGTGTGGGTGGGGGAGTCCGTGACCGCCTCCTGGCCCATCGACCCGGAGGATGAAAGCCGCAGCGGCGGCAGCATGTCCATCTGGTGCCGGGGCTACGACGCCGCCGGCAATCTGGTCTGCGCCTACGACCCCACGGCATAGCCCTCCTTCGACAGCATAGTTTTCCAGTTTATGGTATGCTCTCCGTAAAGGAGGATATGCCATGCGACAGTTGATTCCCGCCCTGCTGCTGCTCACCCTGCTGGTACCCGCCGCCGCCGCGGTGGAGGTTCCCGTCACCCGGGCCCAGTTTGTCGCCGCTCTCTGGAATTGGGCGGGAGCCCTGCCGGGCACAGGGGTGCAGCCCTTTTCCGACGTACCCGCCCATGCCTCATGGGCCCCCGCCGTGGGCTGGGCCCATGACCAGGGCCTGATTCAGGGGACCGGCGGCCTGCTCTTTACTCCGGACCGTCCCATCACCAGGGAGGAGGCCGCCATCCTGCTCCGGCGGTACGCCGCCAGCGTGGGCCGGGACGTAACCTTCCCGGAAATCGCCCGGTGCAACGACTACGAGGACATCTCCCCCTGGGCAGACGACTCCCTCTACTGGGCCGCCGGCACAGGACTGATGGACTGGTCGGAAGGGGGACGTCTGAATCCCCAGGGCACTCTGAGTCAGACCCAGCTCACCGCCATTCTCTCACGGCTCTCTCCCTGACATAAAAAAGCGGCCCCTAGCGGGGCCGCTTTTTTATGTCACCATTTTCTCCATCTCTTCCCAGGTGGGGTTCAGCTCCTCAATTTCGCCCCATGTGTGGAACTTTGCCTCCAGTATGGCCCAGGTGACGTACCAGTAGACATACTCCACCTCCACATGGGCGGGGAGGATGCTCTCAATGATAAGCCGCATCTCCGCAAACCCATCCGGAATCCCGGGCACGTCGGGAAAGCGCACCTTTACTTTTCCCGGCGTACCGGTCTCTTCCGCCACGGCGTTGACCCCACAGCCCTTCAGATTGTCATTGATGGCCGCCGGGGTAAAGCTGTCTCCCCCGATGCGCAGCAGGGCGGCCAGGGCGGCCCGCCGCATCTCCAAATCATCCGTCACCGGCTTTCGGATCAGCAGAGCCTCAATGGCCTCCAGTCCCCGCCCCTGGGCGGTGGTGAGGAGCATCTCTTGCTGGATTTCCTCCAGCGTGTCCAGAACACCATCCAGGGCCGCCCCCTGGGCGTCCAGCTCTCCGCCGTTGACCGTGCTCCCCAGCTCATATACTCTCAGGGGCCGCAGCAGCTGCCGCAAAGCCTCCCCGTGTCCGCTCATACCGCCGCCCCCAGTTCAGAAATCGTAATTTTTGACAATTGCGGCAGCACGTCGCTCTCCACCGCCACATCGGCGGCGGGGGCGTCAATCACGTAGTTTTTTACCCCATCCACCGCGAACACAAGCGCTCCCAGCTTGGCCCGGAGGATGCTCTGCCCCAGCAGCCGTCCATCGAACCAGCTGCGGATGACCTGCTCCACCGCCTGGCGCACGGCGGCCCCATCCCGGTTGTCCTCCGCCGCCAACCGGATGGTCACCGGCACGTTTTTGACCTCCGGCGCCCGCACCTGAACCTCCACGGCAATCTCCCGCCGCTGTTCAAAATACTGCTGTAATTCCTCCAGCAGCTCCCCGTCCGGTACCCCCGCCGGGGTGGATACCACCACATCCACGGTCCCCACCCCTCTGGGCCGGGGGACCGCCACAGCCGCCGCCACCTGGGAAAAGGACATGGCCTCCTGCTCGTAATAGGCGGCGTTGGCGCCGTTGGGCATACGCCGGAAGGTCTCCAGCACCCGGGTGCGGAGGGTCTCATCGTCCTCGGCGTCCAGCCCGCCGGAGAAGCCCGCCGGGTTGGTGCAGCGGCTGATCCCCACCGGAGCCACCGCCATGGCCCGGATGGCCCCCGCCGCCACATTTCCCGCCGCCCCCGGCTCCACCGCCCGGGCCGGGAGGTCCACCGCCGTCTTGCCGCTGGCAAGCGTCCCCTCCTCCGTGGTCTCAAAGCGCACGCCGGCGGCGGTCATGCACACCGTGCCCGCATCGATCACCAAATCCGCATCGGCGGCGGCGTCAATCTCAAAGCGAATCACGCCCTCCGCCGCCGTCGCCTCCCGCCGTGTGAGGCCCCGCAGCTGGGCATGGAGGTCCAGGTAGTCCTCCACGGCGGTCTGAGGAAAGCACTGCCGGTTCACCCAGTCGGCCTGCACGTACAGCCCATATATCTGGCTGGCCACGGCGTAGAGCCGCACCGCCATGTCGCCGCCGCCGCTGAGGGTCAGTCCCGTCTCCTCCTGGAACAGGTCCACCATCTGCTCATAAATTTCCTCTGCCGTCATCTTCTCACCATCCTCCCAGCTCCATGGTCAGCTCCAGCGACTCTCCCCGCCACTCCAGGTCCAGCCGCAGGGCGCCGCCTTCCCCCAGTTCCGCACCGGTCACCGTCAGCTCCGGCTCGTCGGCCAGCGCCTGGGCGGCGTATTGTCTGGCCACGCTCTCCCGCTGGGCGCTTTTGCACCGCCCCAGCAGGTGCAGCTGACTGCCCAGCTCCGGCAGGGGCGGGAAACTCCCCCGGGGAATGGACAGCTTCCACAGCACCCGCTGGAGCAGCTCCTGGCTGCCCTCCGCCCGGCGGAGTCCGCCCGTCTCATCGGTGACGTAGTCGCCGTCCCGCACCATCAATTCCATCCGCTCATCCCTCCGTTACCACCTGCCGGCCGTTGACCGTCAGCGTTCCGGTAACATCCACCGTCCCGTCCCGCTTCAGGCGGAGCACCGCCTTTCCGCTGTGGAGGAGCACTTCCCCCTCCTCCAGCTCCCACGTACTCTGGCAGCGCTCTCCCAACACGCACAGGGTCTCCCCCTGCGCCCCGGTTTTCAGCACCAGCACCTGCTCGCCCCGGCCGGGCCGCCACACATACCCGCCGGGGGCGAACACCGGCACATCCCGCCGCTCGCCGTCCAGCCAGACCCCCGCGGGATTTCCCGCCAGGGTAATCTGCCCCAGGCGGGCCAGACCCTCCGGCTCCGGTCTGCGGCGGCTCCGCTCCGCAATCCACATACCTTTTTCATCCTTCCTACTGCAGCTCGTCGGGGACGCCCAGCGTCAGTTTGGTGTGGAGCCCGCCGCCGTCCAGGCCGCAGGTCATCTCCGCCACCCGCCACAGGCCCCGGCCCACCGGGTACCGGGGCGCCAGCTCCACCAAATCCCCCGGCCAGGCCAGGAAGGCGCCGGGCAGCTCCAGCTCCAACTGCCGCAGCTCCTCCCGGCTTTGGGCCAGCTGGTAGTCCCCAGACCAGCGCATCGCCTGATAGCTGCTCCGTCCGGGCATGGTGAGCACCCGCCGGCACAGGCCGCCCCGCCGGGCAAAGTCCGTGTTTTCCACCTTCTGCACCGCCTGGGTGGTCCGATCCCGCACCAGCACCTGGGACAGCACGCCATAGCGCTGGTCCCGCAGGGTGAGGGCGGTAATAGCCCCGTTCTCTCCCAGCTTGATCCGCTCCCCCTCCGGCCAGGGGGTGGCCACCAGCCTGCCCAGCCGGTCAAAGCGGGGGGTAATGCCGCCGTAATAGCGGCAGAATTCATAAACCACCTGCCACTCGCTGCTGCCGGTCTCCACCACGAAGCCCGGCACCGCCGGCAGGCTGACTCCCGGCAGGGCCTGAATGCCGTAGGGCGTCACGTGGTCCCGCAGGATATCCTGCCAGACGGCCACCTGGTACTCCATTCCCAGGGCCTCGTTGTCCAGCAGCCGGGCTGCCATGCTCCGTCCGGATATGGTAAGGAAGCCGCCCTGTTCCGTCCAGCCCCGCTCGCACTCATCCACCACGCCGGTAAACACGGTCTCCCCGTTTTCCGCCGCCGTGAAGGTGACCGCCTCGGCCAGGGCGTCCTCCCCCTCCGGCTCCCACAGGCAAGTGAGCAGAAAGCTGTCGCAGGGGGTGCCCCGGCCATACCGGAACTGCCAGGCGGTTGCGTCCGGCAGGGCAATCTCCCTGCCGTCCCAGCATATCAGCTTCCCCTCCATCTCAGGCCACCCGCACTTTCTGCCCCACCAGAATCAGGTTGGGGTTTTTGATTTGGGGATTGAGGGCCACCAGGGCGGTCAGGCTCATGCCGTACCGCCGGGCAATCCCCCACATGGTGTCCCCCCGCGCCACGGTGTACCACTGTTCCGCCTGGCCGCCGCCCCCTGCGGCGCTCTCCTGCTGTCCGCCGCCGGTGACTCTGGTGCCGGTGCTGTGTCCGTCATAGCTCTCCCAGAAGGTAAAATGGTAGCGCACATAGTCCGCCCTGGGCTCCTGGGTGAGGGAGAGCTCTACAAAATAGGCGTTGGAGGTCTGCCAAACCGGGTGCACCAGCAGCCCCGGCCCGTCGTCGTAAAACACCGTGGCCAGCTGCTTGAAGAGTTGGTAGGCATTTTCCCCCACGAACTCCCCCTCGCCCTCCATCACCCGCTGCTCCGGCCCCAAATCCTGGAGGGTGTACCGCCCGAAGGGCACCTTGTCCGCCCCCATGGTCCGCCTGAATCCGATGGAATACACCCTGCGATTGTGGGGCCAGACAAAATCCTTATATCGCATTGCCGCCAGTCTCACAGCAATTGAAACCCCCCGTCAAATCTTCTGGCATCCCGGCGGATGAGCCTGTCCAGCGTCTCCACGTCCCAGGCCGTTCTCCGCTCCGCCTCTCCCGGCCGGCTCAGGGTCACCACCCGGCTCTCCCGCCGGGGCGCGGGCAGCTCCGTCAGACTTTTCCCCACCGCCTGCTCCAGCCAATCCGCCGCCGGCGGGGCGGCTTCTCCTGCCTCCGCCCCCGCGGTCAGAGGGCGGGGGCTGACCGCCGGCTCCCAGGGGAAGGCCCGGCCGGCCGCCACATCCTCCGCCGCTGTCTCGCCTGCCCCAGGGTCTCTCTCCGTCACGTCTCCCGCCGAGGCGTGGGACAGAGTCCCGCCGCCTTCCTCTTCCTGCCCCTCTCCAAGGGGAAGGGCCGTCTCCTCCCAGGCCTTTCGCCAGTCGGTTTCCACCCGGCGCTCCTCCCGGCGCGTCTGTTCCCGGAGGATTGTCTCAATATAATCGGTCATACCCGTTCCCCCCGCTTCAGCCGCTCATAGCGCTCCTGGTCAAAGGAGGCGTTTTGGGCCGCCGCTGTCTCCCCCGTGGGCATCCCGCACACCGGGCAGCGGGCCTCCTCCGCCTCCGTCCGGCAGTGGGGACACAGCCGTTCCAGTGCCTCCTCCCTGTCCAGCATCAGGTTGAGGGCGCACCACAGGTAATCCCGCGCCTTCATTTTCTGGGCCCGTTCCTCCGTGGGAAGGGCCCCAAAGAGCCGGAGCACACGCCAGCGAAGGCGTTCATAAGGCGCGTGCTCCAGGCTTTTTTTAGGGCCATGACTCCCTCCTCCCCGTCCTCCGGGGAGGGATTCTCCGCCCGGTCCAGCTCGTTCCAGCGTCCGGCCAGGGCGGCAATCTCCCGGGCGCTCAGTCTCTCCAGCACTTCCCGGCCGGAGGAAAAGAGGGGCCGTCCCCGTTCCTCCAGGGCCCGGGCCAGCAGGCAGGCATTGGCGCACAGGGCCCGCTCTCCCTCGCTCCGGGCCAGCTCCTCAGCCTCCCTGCCCGCCTCCAGCAGCTCCAGGGCGGAGAGCAGCCGCAGCTGTCTGCCGTCCTCCAGCCTCAGCCGCTCTCTCCGGCTGAGGATTGACCGCTCCCCCATGGTCATACCGCCGTCTCGATGCGTTTGGAGGCCACCACGGTAATCTTCTCCACCACCATGGCCCCCAAAGCGCCAGTCTCCCCGATGGCGCTCCACTGGCAGTCGGAGTAGATAATCTTCCGGTCCGGCTTGCAGATGACCAGGCTGAAGTCCTCCAGATCGTGGAAGTTGATTCCGTCCCGAATGGCCTCATCGGTGGCGTACAGCCGGGTCAGCTCAATGACGTGGCTGCGCTGTCCGGGGATGGTAGCCACCGGCTCGTCCTCGCCGAAGGCCTCCACATTCTGGCTGGTGCGGGTGGACTTGGCGGAGTAGCTCTGCACCACCGCCACCTTTTTCCCGTCGATTTCCAGATAGAGGTCGCTGCTGGTGGGAAATCCCGCGACTTTCATAGGCATCCTCCTTTACACCGTGATGTGGGCGCTCAGCCAAATCTGGTTGAGCCCATGGGCCACGGTGAAGGCGAAGTCCACCAGGCACACCGTGGGATTTTCCGCATCCGCCTGCACCGTGACGTTTTCGTAGCCGGTAATGATCTCCCGGCTCAGCTTGTTTTCCAGCTCCAGAATCACCTGGGAGCGGATGGCTCCCCTGGTCTGCTCCGTGTTCTTGCTCCTGCGGAATCTGGCCCGCAGGGCGTCCCGGATGGTGGGGATGACGTCATCCACAATCCGGATCGTGGTCAGCTCCCGCCAGGTGGCGTCCGGCGCGTCCCCGGACTTGGTCCGGGTGGTGACCGCCCGCACCACACTGACCACGCCGCTGACCCGCTCCAGGGGGGTGACGCCGCCCCGCACCAGGGTGTCAATCTCATTGTCGGTATACTGGGCCTCCAAACCGCCCAGGCCCTTCAGCTCCGCGCCCCCCAGGGGCACGGCGGGGTCGCTCTCTCCGGCGATGGCCCCCGCCACGGCGGCGGCCAGCAGGCAGTCGTCGTCCCCCGGCGCCAGCAGCACCACCCGCTCGCTGTTGAGCTGGCCCGCCCGCTGCACCAGATTGTCCGCGCTCTCCGTCCCGCCGCCGCACACCACGGCGATGCGCTCTCTCCGCGCCTCGGAGGCGCTGCACACGCTGTCCCGCAGCTTCTGCTGCACCGCCACATCGGTGCTGTCGCACATCATCAGGGTCACGTCCTCCTCCGCCTCCAGCAGCTGGAAGGCGGCCTCATAGCCCGAAGCGCTGGCCACCGGCACCGCCCGCACCTGGGCCGCGCCGTTGAGCAGCAGCAGCCGCACCAGCTCAGTCAGGTTCTCTCCCTGTCCCAGCGCGGTCACCGCGTCCTCGTAGCGGCTGAACACATAGAGGGTCCCCGCCTCACCCTTGGCGCACACCGCGGCCACTCCGGCCGTCCGCCCGCCGCCGGTGCTGCTGATTACGGCGGAGGCGTCATAGTCGGAATAAACCCCCGGCCGTTCATGGACTGTCATACTCAAATCCGGCTCTCTCCTCTCACGATAAAGTCCAGGAAGGCGCCGCCCTCCTCCGCCACGGCGTAGAGGTAGCCCTGACACAGGGCCTCCACCCTCCGGCGGTACAGGCCGGCCTCCTGGTCAAACTCCGTCTCTCCGCAGGAGAGCTCCAGCAGCCGCAGCCCGGCGGGCCCTCCCAGCCGCAGGGCCTCCGCCATCTGCTCAAAGGCGGACTGGATTTCCGCCGCGCCCTCTCTTGGAGGGGCGTAGATGTCCAGTCCGAAGGTGAGCACAATCTTTTTCCCGTACAGCTCCTGCCACTGCCCGCTCTCCTCGTCGTAGCGCTCCCCCAGGTAATCCTGGAAGCCGCCCGGCCCGCCCTGACAGCTCCGCAGGGACACGGCGGCTACCGCGCCCGTCCGGCGCAGCCGTCTGCTGTCCGGGTAGGCGCATACCGCGTCCAGTCCTTGGCTGTTCAGGTATTCGCACATCCGTTCCCGAAGGGTTCCAAAGTCCAGGCTCACGCTCCATCCTCTCCTCTGCCCGCCGCTTTTTTCACCCATCCGCGTCCCGAACCACCAGCAGGCCCCACCAGTAGGCCAGCTCCTCCCCCAGATAGACGGGCTGGGCGGCCCGGAGGTCGAATTTCTTCTCCCCCCAGGCCACATAGCCCTCCCCCAGCCCATCCAGGGACACCTTTGGATCGCCCAGGTAAATCCACTGGTCCTGACGCACCAGCCCCAGGGGGGTGGGGAGGGTCTGGTAGCCCTCCCCACGGCGCTCCAGGGCGGGCTGGAGGAAGGCTCTGCACGCTGTGCCCTGCTCCGTGCCCTCTTTGAATACCGTCACCTTCTGACCGTATTTCTCCAGAATTCTTCCCCATGCGCCTGTCATCCCGGTACCCCCCGAAATACGAAGCCGCTGTCCCGGAGGTAGGGTCCCAGCACCGTCTCCGCCTGGAGGCGGAGGGCCTTTGCCCGCTGTGTACCGCTCCCCTCCTCCTGGATGGAGACCTCTCCGGCGGTAAATTTCATCGGGGCGCTTCCCCCCTCGTTGCCCGCCAGGGCCGCCAGCGCCAGCCAGGCGCAGCCCAGCACATAGGCCCGGCCGCAGTCCTTCGGGGTCAGGCCCTCCCGCAGCCGCCCGGCCACCTCCTCCTCTGCCGCCCGGCACAGGAGGACCAGCAGCTCCAAATCCGTCTCCGCCACCCGCCCCAGCTTCTGGGCCAGGCTTACAATCTCCTCGCTCATTTCAGCTTCAGCACCTTGGAGGCCTCGGCAAAGAGCTTGGCAAAGCCGGAGATGCTGGTGATGGCGGCCCGCTCCAGCTGCCGGTCAATGAGCTTGTCGTACTCCACCATCACGTCGGAGCCCTGTACCATCTCCAGGGCGTACCGGTTGTCCAGACCGATGAGCTTGCCGCTCTCCAGGGCGGAGGTGCGCAGCAGGGTGGCCCCCAGGGGCGCGGCCAGCTTTCCGGTGCCCTGGAAGTTCAGGCCGGTGAGGGGGTTCTGGAACTCCTCCATCTTGAGCATCTGACGCATCATATCGCCGGACACCAGCAGGGTGTTCATCTCATAGGGCTCAAACTGGGCCCAGAAGTCCACCAGCTCGTCGTAGGTCAGGGTGCCGGCGGTGCCGCCGATGGGCGCGGTGCCCACGGTAAACACGTCGGCGGGATTGCTGTTGCCGTCGCCGTTGAGGAGCACGTCAATGGCGTCCTCCAGATGCATCCGGTTGATGTGGGCGCCAATCTGCCGCAGGGTGACGGAGAACAGATCCAGCTTCTGATAGCGGATGGCCTCGTAGGAGGCCACCAGCATCCGGCCCCGCTTGTGGAGCTTCACCAGGTTTTCCTGGGTTTTGACCTGGGTCTGGGGGATTTCCGCCCCCTCCTCCACCCGGCGCAGGGCCTTCTGGTCCTCCTGGGGTACCGAGGCGATGGAGCGGTAGTCCATGCCGTCAAAGCGGGTGGTGGCGGCGGTGATGTGGGGGAGCAAATCCGCCTCCTCCATCCCCTGGCGCACCGACCGGGCGATGTACTCGGGGAAGAGCACGGCGGACTGGCTGGTGGAGAAGAACTTTTCCACCACGTCGCTGCCCGCGCCTTTCACCTTGATGTCAAAGCGCTTGAGCTGCCGCTGGTAGGCGTCCAGGCCCTCCAGGGCGGTGCCCTTGTACTGTTCGGAGGAGTCCTCCCGCTCCAGCACCTGGGTAAAGGTACGGCCCGCCTCGTTGTACATGCCCTTTTCCAGCTTGAGATTGTCAAAACGATAGCTCATGTGTGCATCCTCCCTTTCTTACAGACAGATGACGGCGCTGTCGCTCTCCGCCCGCACCACCAGGTACTCGGTGCCGGCGGTGCTGTCCGCCTTCATGCCGCCGGAGCCGTCGGCGGACAGCTTGCACCAGCCGGCGGCCACGCCCTCGCCGCTGACGGCCACCTTCACCAGGCCCCCCAGCTGCACGGCGGCATAGCCGTCCTCGGCGGACAGGGCCACGCCGCAGATCTTGTTGCCGGCGGCGCAGGGGTCCACCGTCCCGTCGGCGCTGACCTTGACCACCTGGCCGGCGGCCACGTCCGCGCCGCAGGCGAAGGTAGCCACCATTTCCCCAATGCCCTCAAACGAAATCTTGCTCATATCTCTGCTCCTTTCTTTTTCAGGCCGATGCGCTCATCGGCCCGCCGTCCCAAATCCGTTTTCAGATCAAAAACGCCCCGTCTCTCTGCTCCGGCGCCAGGCCCTCCGGTGCCTTCAGCTGGGTTTCCGCCCCCCAGGCCTTGTCCACCTGCCGCTGGAAGGCAGCCCGCAGCCCCTCCAGCTCCGGCTCCTCCAGCCGTCCGGCAATGACCGCCAGGGTATCCCGCTCCAGGCCCAGCTCCGCCAGGCCCCCCAGCCGGACCACCTCATCCTTCAGCCGCTGGAGGTATTTCCGCCCCAGGGCGGCCTCCCGCTCCAGCTGCTCCATGTCCTGCCTCATGCTCTTCATCACCCCCGCCTCCTTCTGTGCCGGCACCGCCACAAAGGACCACTCGTATGCGTCCGTGGCCTCCACCAGGTCGGCCCAGCACCGCTTTCCGTCGTAGGTCATGCCCTGCTCGTGGGGGCACCGGCCCTTGTCCCGGATGTTTTCTCCGCAGATGGAACACCGGGCCTGAGCCACGGCGCAGCCCACGCTGACCTCCTTTTTGATGCCCCCCTCGATTTCGGCAATCAGCTCCTGATTCCCCTCGGTGCGCAGCATGTAGGCGTACCCCTTCAGGTAGCACAGGGGCTCTCCCGCCTCGGTGGGGCTGCCCTCCTCCCGCACCAGCTCGGTGCGGTAAATGCGGGCCGTCTGCCCCCGGGCGCTCCACTGGTGGTCAAAAATGCCGCTCTTGCCCACAAACAGCTCCGCCAGCTCTTCCAGGGTTTCCACCGGGAAGCGCTCTCCGTCCCGGTCCACCTGGTTGTCGCACAGCCGCACCGCGAAGGTGTACACCTCTTCCGCCGTCAGTGCTTTCCGGCTCATGGCGTTGATCAGCGCCAGCTCGTTTTCGTCCAGGGTCAGGGCTTCCCCCAGTCCCGCCTGCTTGGAAATTTTCATTCCATATCTCCCTTCTCCCGCGCGTCATTGTCCATCTCCAGCCCTCTGCTCTGCTGACGGTAGAGCTGGGCTCTGGCCTCCTCCACCAGATCCTGCAAATTGATATCCTCCCACTCCACCGTTACCATGCTGTCATAGCCGTGGAGCCGGAGCCACAGCTCGCAGACGCGCTCCACCACCGGCTCCAGGGAGCGGCGGATGGCGGTGATCTCGCTGGTCATCATGTCCGCCTGCTGGGTGCTCATCCGCTCGGTGGAGGACCAGGACAGGCCCAGCAGGAAGGGGGGAATTCCGGTGCGGGCCACCAGCTGCTCCAGAATCTGCCGCACCGGCACCTCGCTGTCCAGCACCTGGTTGTCCGCTCCAATCACCTTGATGTCCACATCCCCCACCGCCACAAAGTCCCGCACGGAACCGTCCTTTCCCGCCTGCATGGCGGCGGACCACTCCCGGGCAATCTGACGGCTGCGTTCCTGGACCAGGCTCTGGTCCAGGGGGGTATCCCCCGGCTTGTACACCACGGCGAAGCGGAGGTTGCCCATCCGCTCCCAGTTCATCCCCGTGGCCTGGTAGATTTTCAGCAAAATTTCCGTCAGGAAGGGCATGGAGCGGAGCATACTCACCCCGTAGGGGCTGTCGGTCTCCGGCTGGAAGGGGGTAAAGAGCAGCAGCTCCTGCCGGGGCAGCCGCGCCATGGTGCCGTCCTCCCCCCTGCCCCAGATGGAAAACTCCATGGGGGAGGCCCCCTCCTTGATTTCAATGTCCGCCGCGTTGCCGCACAGCAGGGCGGCAATGTCGGTGCGCCTGCGGTCCGGGACAATTTCCCCCACCGCCCGCCCGCAGGTGAGCATGGAGTCCAGGTAGCAGTCCAAAAAGGACTGGATACCCCGCTGCCCCCGGCCGGTGTTCACGTGCCGCAGGAACCAGTCCAGCCCCTCCTGGGCTTGTTTGTCCCGGCAGACCGCCCTGACGCCGCCGCTGAGGCGGATGAGCTTCCAGATGGCGGCGTCCACAATGGGCACCGCCTCCCGGATGGCCCGGTAGAGGGCAATTTCCCCATGCCGCAGGGGCACGTAGCCGTCCAGCACGTCGAAGGGGTGTCTGCCCCCCTCCCGGAGCTGGACGGCCAGGCCGCCTCCTCCCCGCTCCTTTTTCTGAAACAATCCCATACCCACACTCCTTCTAAAACCTGTCCCGCTCCACGCACAGTCCCATCCACACTCCGCCGTCCCGCTCACCGGTCACGGAAACCGCGAAGTAGCGAATCTCGTCCATGGCGTGGTCGTGGACCTTTTTCACCCTGTCCCCCACCGCCTTCTCGTCCCAGCAGTAGAGGGAAAACTCCCGGATGGCGTCGGTGCAGGGGGTGCAGATGACCAGCTCTCCCCGCCGCAGCAGCTCGGCGGTGGTGCGGATACCGGCCAGCACGTCGTTGTCCGCCTTTTCCACCCGCCAGCCTCTCCGGCGGAGCAGCTCGATAAAGCTGGCGGCGGAGGGGTCCACAATTATGCTCTGAATCTTTCTTCCCCCCGCCAGCCTGTCCAGCTCGTCTGCGTACTCCCCGTCGGTTTTCTGCCGCTGCTCGGCCCTGGAGTCATAGTAGTACTCCTTCACCCGGTACCATACGCCCTCCCGCCTGCCCCACAGTCCGAAGGAGGCGGGATTGACGGTACCGTAATCGCAGGAGATGCGCCACACCTCCATCTCCTCCTCCGGGGGCGGCGGCTTCACATAGCGCTCATCAAAGAAGTCGTACACCCGCCCCTGGGCGGCCACCCACTCGCCCAGCACAAACCGCCGGTAGAAGGTCCCGCTGAAGCTGCGGGCGTACCGGCGGATGACCCTGGGGGAGAGGGCCGGGTTGTCCTCCATGGTGAAGTGGAGGTAGAGGGCATTGCGCTCCTCCGCTTTTTGAATCCACTCCTTGTAAAACCAGTGCTCCGGCCCCTCCGGGTTGCAGGAAAACCACAGCCTGCTTCCCTCCACGGAGCACCGGGCGCAGGCCTGCTCCACAAAGGACCGGGGCATCAGCGCCGCCTCGTCCAGCAGTACTCCCGCCAGGGTAATGCCCTGAATGAGGGCGGCGCTCCCCTCGTCCTTGCCGCCGAAGAGGTAAAAGGTATTTTCCCCGCCGCCGAAGCGGACGGTGATTTTGTTCTGGGACACCTTCTCCTCCCACTGGAACCCCAGCTCCTTCAGGGTCGGTGCCAGGACCTGGAGCAGGTTGCGCCGCAGGGCGGTGACGGTCTTTCCGCACAGGCCGAAGGCCTGTCCCCGGTAGCTGCGCATGGCCCAGCAGAAGAAGGACAGGCCCATGCACAGGGTCTTGCCGCTGCGCACCGCCCCGTCGCAGATGATGGCCTCCCTTTCCCTGGTCCGGGGCGCGCACCACCAGGTCAGCACCCGTCTCTGCTTGGGGGAAAAGGTCCGAAACCTCATGTCTCCTCTTTCCCTTCCGCTTTGCCCTCCCAGGCCCGGAAAAATTCCACGGCCTTCTGCTCCTCCTGTCCGGTGGAGAGCTCCACCAGCAGTCTGAGAATTGCCGCCCGGTCCACCAGCTTTACCTCACACGCCCCCTTTTCACTCCGTCTGAACTCGGTCAGCGGGGTCAAATCCAGCCCGTCCAGCTCTTCCAGGGTCATTCCGTCCAAAAAAGCCAGCTTGACCGCGTCGTTGACCCGGCACTGGGCCAGCTTTTCCATCTGCCTGAGCAGCCGTGCCCGTTCGTTTTTCAACTCTCTCACTCCTCACCCCCGGGTATCCCGGCCCGAAAGATTGCCCGTTTTCATACACCCAACGGGGGACCGACGCAATTTGGACATAAAAAAAGCGCCTCCGGCGCATGTGCGCCGGAGGCGTCTGGAATCACAGGTTACACTTCCATAATCACAGGCAGGATCATGGGATTGCGCTTGGTCTTCTTGTAGAGGAAGCCGGAGATGGCGTTTTTGATCTCTGACTTGATGGCGGCCCAGTCGGTCATGCTGTCCCGCTGGCAATTTTCCAGGGCGTTGACTGCCACCTTCCGCAGCTCCTCCATCAGTCCCTCGGACTCCTTCACATACACGAAGCCCCGGGTGATAATGTCGGGCCCGGACACCACCGAGCCGTCCTCGCCGGACATGGACACCACCACCACAATCATGCCGTCCTCGGCCAGGTGCTTCCGGTCCCGGAGCACCACGCTGCCCACATCTCCCACGCCGTAGCCGTCCACGAACACCCGGCCCGCGGGAACGGTTCCGTTGATTTTGGCGGAATTTGGGGTGAGCTCGATGACCTTGCCGATGTCGCTGATAATGATGTTTTTGGGCTCCATCCCCATCTGCTGGGCCAGCTTGGCGTGGGTTTTCAGCATCCGCTGCTCGCCGTGGACGGGGATAAAGAACTTGGGCTTCACCAGGGCGTGGATGATTTTCAGCTCCTCCTGGCAGGCGTGTCCGGAGACGTGGAGGGCCCGCTCCCGCTCGTTGAGCACCTCCGCGTCCTTGCGGTAGAGCTCATTGATGACGTTGCCGATGGCGTGCTCGTTGCCGGGGATGGCGGAGGCGGAGAGGATGACCCGGTCTCCGGCCTGAATGTCCACCTGCCGGTGGGTGTTGAAGGCCATCCGGGTCAGGGCGGACATGGTCTCCCCCTGGCTTCCGGTGGTGATGATGCACACCTTGTTTTTGGGCAGGCTCTTGATGTGGGCCAGATCCACCAGCACTCCGTCGGGAATCTTCATATAGCCCAGCTCGGTGGACACCTTCATGGCGTTCTCCATGGAGCGGCCGGTGACGGCCACCTTCCGCCCGTATCGGGCGGCCACATCAATAATCTGCTGGATGCGGTCCACATTGGAAGCGAAGGTGGTGACGATAATCCGCTGCTCGCAGCCCCGGAACAGGGCGTCAAAGGAATCCCCCACGCTGCGCTCGCTCTTGGTAAAGCCGGGGCGCTCCACGTTGGTGGAGTCGGCCAGCAGGGCCAGCACGCCCTCCTTGCCCAGCTGTCCCAGGCGGCCCAGGTCAATCATCCCGCCCTGAATGGGGGTGGGGTCAATCTTGAAGTCGCCGGTGTGGACCACGGTGCCCACGGCACACTTGATGGCAAAGCCGCAGGCGTCGGCGATGGAGTGGTTCACGTGGATGAACTCCACCGAGAACTTGCCCGCCTTCACCGTCTCCCCCGCCTCGCAGGTGATGAGCTTGGTCTTGCCCACCAGTCTGTGCTCCTCCAGCTTGAGCTTCACCAGCCCGGCGGTCATCCGGGTGGCGTAGATGGGCACGTTCACGTCCCGCAGGAGATAGGGCAGAGAGCCGATGTGGTCCTCGTGTCCGTGGGTGAGGAAAATGCCCCGGATGCGCTCCTTGTTCTTGATGAGGTAGGTAAAGTCCGGGATCACCACGTCGATGCCGTACATGTCATCGTCGGGGAAACCCATGCCCACATCCACCAGAATCATATCTCCGCCGTACTCGTAAACCGTCAGGTTCTTGCCAATCTCATTCAGTCCGCCCAGAGAAATAATTTTCAATTTTTCAGCCATAAAAGTATTGCTACACTCCTTTTGTCGCACAGAAATTTCCAGAACATTCAGACTCATGCAGCATACAGGCACACAAAAGAAAGGCGGTGGGCGCCCGCTCTTTCCGGCCCTGCCTCGCCGGAAAAAGGGGCGGCCAATCATCGCCCGGTGTTCTGTATCTCTGCTGTGTCCTGCCTTATCAAAGCGCCCTGGGGGCGCATAAAGCCATAATGGTAAGAATAGTATACCACACTCCTTGGAGAAAGTATACCTTTATTTTCTGCGGATTGCCCCCGCCGGGCCCGGATGGTATAATATCAGCAGCTGCCGTACATGTGCGGCAGGATAATGGAGAAAAGCCGAACCACAGGAGGCATGGCCCATGAACATCCAGATTTTTGGGAAGAGCAAGTGCTTTGATACCAAGAAGGCGGAGCGCTGGTTCAAGGAGCGCCGCATCAAATTTCAGTCTATTGATTTGCTCAAATACGGCATCAGCCCCGGGGAGCTGAAAAGTGTGCTCAGCGCCGTGGGACTGGCGGCGCTGGTGGACCAGAAGAACCCCGACGCGGCTCTGCTGAAGTACCTGGCCTACGACGCGGACAAGGCGGAAAAGCTGCTGGAAAACCCCCGTCTGATTCAAACCCCCATTGTCCGCAACGGGAAGCAGGCCACCGTGGGATACCATCCAGAGGTGTGGGAGAGCTGGAAATAGGGGCCGGCAAACCTGCCGGCCCCTCTCCTCATGGCTTCTGGTACAGCTGTGCCACTGCGCTCAGCTGCTCTCTCATCATATCGGCTGCCCAGTCCGGGCTTTTGATTTTCACCCCGTCCCCCAGGCCGAAAATCCAACCCAAAAATTGGGGACTGACCACCGCCTGCACGGTGACAGTGAAAAACTGTTCCCCGTCAGGCACCAGGATAACCTCCCGTCCGAAGCGGTCCAGCACCACGCCCACCAGCTCCTTTGTGCACCGGAGGGTAACCTGTCCCTCCCGTCCGGAGAACATACCAAAATGCTTTTGGGCATAGGATGCGATATCGAAGTCGCTGCCCACACCCTCCAGGGGCAGGCAGGTCACCGCCAGCTCGGCCATTTTGTCCACCCGATAATGGCGCATCTCCTTGTACCGGTGATCGTAGCCCGCCAGGTAGTAATTCTCATTGTCCCAGATCAGCCCGGCGGGGGAGACATCGTACCGCTTCCCCTCCCGTCGGAAGACCCGCTCCTTGCGGACGTTGTACTCAAAGTACTTGAAGCTGACGCTCCTGCGGTTGGCGATGGCGGTGTGGAGCTTGTCGATGGTGTAGTAGACGCTCTCATTCATGGTTTTGGCCCGGCGGTCCACATAGACCTGCCGCTGAAGCTGGCGCGCCTGGTGGCTGCTGGCCTGGGACTCCAGCTTTGCAATCAGGTCATTGCTCTTGCGCTGGGAGATAAAGCGGGAGGACTGCACCGCGTCCACCAGCAGCTTGAGCTCGGCCAGCTGAAAGGTCCGCTCCCCCAGAAACCAGCCCGAATCCTTTCCCTTCCGGTTCTGGATATCCAGGCCAAACACCCGCAGGGCCTCCATGTCGTCATAAATGCTCTTACGCTCGGCCCTGATGTCCCACTCCTCCAGGGCGTGGATGAGCTCGGGCACCGTCATGGGGTGGTCCTCATCGGTGCGCTCCCACAGAATTTTGCACAGGCAGAGCAGCTTCAGCTTCTGATTGGTGCTTCTGGGCATGTCTCATTCCTCCTCTCCTGGTTTCAGGGTAGCGCTTTCTCCGTCCCATAAACAGGACTTTTCACCATCTTACCATATTTTGTTGGGAATTGCGAGGTTTTCCTATGGAAGGACGGCAGCATCGTCTCATTGTGTCGGTTCCCCTGTGTCCCCTGTATCAGGCCCCGGACCAGCGGGCGGAGCGGGTGGACGAGGTACTGCTGGGCTGGCCTCTCCTCCTTCTTGCACGGGCCGGCGCCTGGTGCCGGGTGCGCACCCACTACGGCTATGAGGGCTTTGCCCCTCTCCGCTGTCTCACCCCGGCGCCGGACTGGGCGGCCCGCCCGCTGCTCCTGGTCTCTGGTCTCTTTGCCGATGTGCTGGCTGGGCCATCGGTGGAGCAGTCCGTGGTGTGCACCCTGCCACGGGGGGCGCTGGTATCCCCCGCAGGGCCGGCCGCCGGAGATTGGCAGCCTGTCGCCCTGCCCGGCGGGCGGGAGGGCTGGCTGAAATCCGGCCTGCTCACCCCCTATCTGCCGGCTCCGCCTCCTCTGCCGGAGGCGGAGCTCCGGGCCCGGGTGGCGGCCACGGCCCGCGGCTATCTGGGGGTCCCCTACCGCTGGGGCGGCAAGTCTCCCCAGGGCATCGACTGCTCAGGCCTCACCTTTATGGCCTGGTTTTGCAGCGGCGTGTGCCTCTACCGGGACGCCAGACTGGTCCCCGGCTATCCCGCCCATCCCATTTCTCCGGATCAGCTGGCCCCCGCCGATCTGCTCTACTTTCCCGGCCACATTGCCCTCTGGCTGGGGGAGGGACAATACATCCACTCCACCGCCCGGGCGGGGAGCGACGGGGTGGTGATCAACAGTCTGAATCCCTCCGCCCCCGACTACCGTTCCGACCTGGCGGAGCAGCTGCTGGCGGTGGGCAGCGTGTTCCCACTTTGACCATATTATAAAGCGGCCCCCGGCACTACGGTGCCGGGGGCCGCTCGTTTTTGGTTTGGGGCAAACTCACTCTGCCACAACAATCCGTACCTTTCCGCCCTCCTCCGGAGCGCGGTCGTAGTACACCGTCAGGTTGTTGGAGAAGGCCAGGGCCAGCTTCAGTCCCTCCTTGCCATCCCCATCCTTGACCGGATACCAGGTGTCGGTGGCTTTGTTGTAGCACTCCACATTTTCCGCCACGGGAATCACCATGGTGTTGGTGGTCAGGGTCATGGTATCCACATCAAACTGGGCCCGGCCCACGCCCTTCACCGACTGGAGGAGGACGTATTCCGCCACCTTGGTCTTGCCGCCCAGCGTATCCATGGAGGGGGCGATGCCGCCCATCTGTCCGCCCCTGAAGCCATCCACGTAGAAAGCCGCAAACTCCGTGTCGCCGCCGCTGTTTCTCACCAGGAAGGTGTCATAGGAGATCTCCACCTCCGGGTCAGCCTTTTCACTGAACACCTGACCGTACACATAGCGGTCGCCGGTCACGTCATTGAGCACCAGCTGCACGGCCCGGCCGGCCCAGTCATAGCCCACATAGGTGATCTTGGAGGCGGGAATCGTAGTCATGGCGATGTCGCTGCGCTGAATTTCCACCAGGGTGCTGTTGCCCACCTGCTCAAAGAAGCGGGCGCTGGGGGAGAGCTCCCGATTGCCCATCTTTCCGGTACTCAGGTTCAGGGCACTGGGGGCGCCGCTTCCCGTCACCTTGGTGAGGGTAAGGTAGCCCTTTTTGAAGGAGGACACCGTCACCAGCCTGCCGTTAAGCTGTTCAGCAGCGGACTCGCTCAGGGTGGTTTTTCCGGTAAGGGTAATCAGGCCGTCCAGCAGCGCAATGGAGGCGCTGTCCTTGGACTGGATTTCCGCCACACCCACCGCGTTGGAGCGGGCCACGTCGGTGGACACCGCTCCCGCCACCTGTCCGGTAGCGGTAAGCAGCAGGGTAACCGTATCTCCAATCTGGAAGGCGGACAAATCCGCCGTGGCCCCCGGCAGCACCTCCAGGGTCACGCCCATCATTGTTACCTTGGAGGGCGCGGCGGGATTGGGATAGGCGTCCTCATACAGGCCGCTGAGCTTCAAGTCGGAGACAAACAGGGTGTTGGAGCCCTTGTCATAGGTGCCCACATCGTACTGCTGGATGTCGCTGACCTGGGCCGGAGCGCCGTTTTTGTAGAGGACGGGGATTTTCCCGCCGGTAATCGCGCCAAATGGATTTCCGGTACCGGAGGGCTTGTTTTTCAGCACCATTACATTGTCATCTCCGGCGGTGGCCTTGCCGGAGCTGAGATAGATGTAGTCCAGCTTGCCTGAGCCGTTGTAGGCCAAAACCAGAGGGGTCCCGGTGCGCAGGCCAATCCACTCCGTCTCATAGGTGGTGGATTCCGTCTTGTCACTGTGGTATACGGGTGTGGACAGAGTGACGGAAATCGTGTCTCCTCCCGCCACGGGGATGGCGTTGGCCTCCGGGCTGCCCATTACGGTGACGCTGCGGAAGGTGGCGCTCTCCTCCGGGAGGATGGCCAGCAGCTTCTGGTTCTTGTCCAGGACAAGCTGGCCTCTGGTGCCGCACAGGGCGCTGTCAAAGGCCGCTCTTTCCGTTTTGTAGACGCCGGCGGTGGTGCGCACCGAGCCGGTGGTGCCGTCCTCCGCGGTGGCGTCGGTGGACAGGACAATGACATTGTTCTCCAGCGTCCCTCCCAGGTCGGTGAGGTACACGCTGTCTCTGCCCTTGGGACTGGTGAAGAGCAGGTTGTAGAACAGAAGTGCAGCCTGTCCCCGGGTAATGGTGGAAGCGCCGGTCAGGCTCAGTCCGTCGGCCAGGCCGGAGGAGAGGGCCAGGCCCACATAGCCGTCGTACCAGTTGGCGCCGGAGGCCACATCCCTGTCGCCATAGCCCAGCACCCGCATCAGCATGGTCACCGCCTCGCCGTAGGTAATGGCCCGGTCCGGCTGGAAGCTGCCGTCCCCCACGCCCATAATCAGGCGGGTGGCGGTCTCACCCTCTCCGCCCCCTCCCACGGTAATGGAGGCCGCCAGGTTCACATAGCCCCTGGCCCAGTGGCCCGATCCCACATCGGTAAAGATGGTGCGGTTGCGCTGGGCGGGCTCCTCGTCTCCCCGGCCCAGAATTTCCACCGCCATTTTGCAGAACTCCGCCCGGGTAAGGGTGCCGCCGGGGTTGAAGGCGGAACCGCCGGTGCCGTCCACCACTCCCAGTACCCGCAGGGTTTCAGCGGCGTTGGCCTGGGCGGCGTCGGTAATGTCGGTAAAGGCGGAGCCACCCGCCGCCGAGGCAGGAGCCAGCGCCACCAACCCCGCCAGCAGGGCGGCGGCCAGCAGGCCGGAAATACATTGTTTCACTCTCATAGTTTCTCTCCTTTATTCCGCCCGCAGGGCGTCCACCGGCTGGAGGCCGGATGCTTTAATGGCGGGGTAGAGGCCGAAGCCAATGCCCAGGGCCACCGAGATGAGGAAGGCCCCTACGGTAATGCCCGGGCTGGGGAGCAGAATCAGATTGAAGGATGCCTTCCCCACAATCAGGGTGCCGATATACCCCACGGCAATGCCGAAGATCCCCCCGATTCCGCAAATCATGCAGGCCTCGATGAGGAACTGGGCAATAATGCTCTTCCGCTCGGCGCCGATGGCCTTGCGGATGCCGATTTCCCGGGTGCGCTCGGTGACGGTGACCAGCATGATGTTCATAATGCCGATGCCGCCCACCGCCAGGGAGATGGCGGCGATGCCGCCCAAAAAGCGCTGCTGGAGCTTAATCTGCTCGTCCCCCTGCTCCTGCCACTGGTTGGGGGTACCCACATAGCCGCTGCCCTGACCCAGCAGGCTGTCCAGATAGCCCTGGAGGAGGCCCACGCCCATCTTGGTGGACTTGGCATCCTTTGCCTTGGCCATAAAGGTATCCATCTGGGTGGTGCTGTTCAGCACCCGGTTCATGGTATAGGGCAGGACGATGTAGCGGTCCATGCCGGTCATATTGTCCGGGTCCTTTTCCTTGTAGACCCCCACCACCTCAAAGGGCACGCCGTTGATGGTGATGTCCTTGCCCACGGGGTCCACATAGTTGAAGAGCAGCTCGGCGATCTTGGAGCCCAGCACACACACCTGGCTGTACCGCTCCACGTCCAGATAGGCAATATCCCTGCCTCTGGCGATGGTGAAATTGTTACACAGGGAGAAGTCCTGGTTGCCCATCACCACCTGGGGGCTCTCCTCCCAGTTGCTGTTGTAGTTGTCCAGGGTCTTGGCGCCGTATTTGATCACCGTTTGATTCCACATCTGCACCATTGGGGTAAAGCCCACGATGTACTCGTCCAGTTCCATGCAGTAGTCGTACAGGTCGTCGGCAATTCCCTTGCTGTCCCAGCTATATGCGTTGATGTTGATCACATTGTTGCCCAGGCTCTCATAATAGGCCCGCATCTGCTGGTTCTGGCCCTCGGCGTAGGACACCAGAATGATAACCGCCGCTAGGCCGATGATGACGCCCAGCATGGTGAGGGCGGAGCGGGCCTTCTTGGCCGCGATGGATTTGATGGCAATCTTGAAGGCCTGTGCCAGATTCATGTAAAGGCCCCCTCTCTGTCCCCGTCATAGAGGATGCGTCCGTCGGAGATGCGGACAATCCGCTGGGCAGTGGCGGCAATCCCGTTGTCGTGGGTAATCAGGATAATGGTACTGCCCTCCTCATGGAGACCGTGAAGAATTTCCAGCACGTGCTTGCCCGTTCTGGAATCCAGGGCGCCGGTGGGCTCGTCGGCCATGATAATGGGGGGCTGGGTAGCGATGGCCCGGGCAATGGCCACCCGCTGCTGCTGGCCGCCGGACATCTCGCTGGGCTTGTGCCCGGCCCGGTCGGCCAGCCCCACCCGCTCCAGGGCGGCCTCCACCCGGTCCCACCGTTTGGAAGCGGATACCCCCTGATAAATCAGGGGCAGCTCCACATTTTCCCAGGCATTAAGGGCGGGAATCAGGTTGAAGCCCTGAAAGATAAAGCCGATCTGCTTGTTGCGGATGTGGGCCAGCTGCCGGTCGCTGAGCTCCGTGACATCCACGCCGTCCAGGTGATAATCCCCGTAGGTGGGAATGTCCAGGCAGCCCAGAATGTTCATCAGGGTGGACTTGCCGGAGCCCGACTGACCGATAATGGCCACAAACTCCCCCCGGTCAATCCCCAGGGACACCCCATCCAGGGCCCGCACCTCGCTCTCCTCCCCCTCATGGTAAATCTTAAAGAGGTTTTTTACATCAATGAGCATGATACAGCCCTCTTAATAGTATATCTGGTTGGGGTCCTGATAGCCCAGGAATACCACCTGGCCCTGGGACAGGCCCCGGACAATCTCCACCTGGGAATTGTCATTCAGGCCCACCGTCACCGGCACCGCCCAGAAGCCCTTGGGCTGCTCCCAGGCGGGATCGGGCTCCAGAATGGCGTTGACGGGGGGCTCCTCGGACTGGACCCAGACGATGGCGCCCTGGCTGTCGCCGGTACCGCCCATCATATCCATTCCGCCGTCGGGCATGGGCACAGCCACCGCCATCAGCGGCTTGGCGAAGGCTCCGCCGGAGGCCCGCTGGGGTACTGCCACGGCATCCTCGCCGGCCATCCCGTCGCTGTCCTCCGCGGGCAGCATATCCCCATCCATACCGTCCATGTCCATGCCGTCCATGTCCATGCCGTCCATATCCATGCCGTCCATGTCCATGCCGTCCATAGGCGCGGCATCCAGGGTGTCAGGGAGGGTCACGTTGTCAAAGCTGACATATTTGACCGCCTGCACCGGCACCACCAGGCAGTTTTCCGACTCACTGGCCACAAAGGAGTAGCTGACGTAAGTACCTGGGATCATGGAGCCGTCGAAGTTGTCCACAGTGACCACCGCGGGAACAGAGGCCACGCCGTTCTCGCCAGAGGCGGTCATGGACACGCTCTCCACCACGCCCATGTAGGGGGTGCCGTACTGGTCAATGTTGACCATCATGCCGGTTTTGATGTACCGGGCGTTCATCTCGTCCACGCTGATTTCAATGACCATCTGGGTGGTGTCGGCAATGCTGATGCCCTGCCCGCTCTGCACCTCCATTCCCTCCTGCAAACTGCAGGAGAGGACGGTACCCGAGATGGGGGCGGTGGCGTTGTACTTGCCCAGCTCGTTGTTGGCCTCGGTAAGCTTCTCCTGGGCGGCCTTCAGAGCCTCCTCCTTCTGGGAGATCTCCTCATCGGTGTCCTTGGCCCCAAGCTGGACCATCACCTGCCCCGCCTTCACGTCGGCGTAATTCAGCAGATTGACCTGCTCCACCGGGCCGGAGGCCTTGGCCTTCACCACAGTGGTCTCATAAAACTCCAGCTTGCCGTTCTGATAGGCATAGATGGGGGTGCCGTCGGCGGCGGTGAGGGCCGCGGAGGCCTCCATTCCCTCCGTGAGGGTGCCGGGATTGTCCAAAACCAGCACCACCTCAAAGTGGGTGGCGCCCTCCGGGGAGACAAAGCGGACCTTGTTTATCTGCTCCACCGTACCGGTGCGGGAGGTCATCACCGACGGGATGGAGATCTGGGCGCTCTGCCCCACCTGAATCTGTCCCTCATAGGCATAGCTGTAATAGAGGGACAGCCGCATCTTGGTGTCGTTTACAATTGTGGCGATGGTGTCCCCCTCATTGACGGTATCACCCACCTTCAGGTCGGCCACATCCCGCAAATTGCCGCTGTGGGGGGCCTTGACGGTGAGCTCGGCAATCTTGTCATATACCGCCTGCAAATCCTTCTGGGCGTTGTCCACCGTCTCCTGAGCGGCCTGGACCGCCTCCCGGGCGGTGGTGTCGTCCATCTTGTAGAGCTGCTGGCCCTCGGTCACCTGGTTCCCCTCTTGGACGTACAGCTCCAGGATGGTTCCGCTGCCCGGGGTAACGCTGGCGGAGTTCCGGGCACGGGTCATGCCGGAGCCCTCCACCATGGACTGAATGGAGCCGTACTCCACCGTTCCCACCATAACCTCGCCCAGCTCATTGGTCTCCCGGAACACAAAATACCACAGCACCACGGCCACCGCGATCACCACCGCGGCAAGCACCAGGATTCCCGCAATCAGCTTTCCCTTGCCCCTGCGCTTTTTCTTTGCCCCTTTGGGGATTGCGGGCGTGACGCCGGGGGTCTGTGGGGTCTGCTCCATCACGGGCGTCTGCTCTTGGGTCATGTTGACATCCTCCTTGTTTCGCAATTGGCTCAAGCTGATTCTACCACAGCGGGGCCTGGTTAGATTTACAAAGCAATAACAAGTTCTTAAGGAATCCTTAAATTTTCCGTGTCTGCTTTTTAGACGGCGTACAGAGCAGAAAGTTTCTCCCTGACGGCGGAATTTTTTCCTCTTTTTCCACCTCCTTTCGTCCCTTCCCCAGGCAAAAAATGCGCGCTGCCTTCCGCAGCGCGCATTCCGCTCAAATGGTCCGTTTTACCCCCGCTCTTTTCCGCACAGGCGCAGGGCAATGGCGGTCTGGCAGGCCATGCCCACCGGAATACACCCCTCGTCCGGGGTAAAGTCCGCGGCATGCAGTCCGCCGCCCGCTCCCTCCTGGCCGCCGCAGCCCAGGGCAAACATCACCCCCGGCACTTCCTCCTGGAAATAGGAAAAATCCTCCGAGCCCAGGTTGGGCCGGGGCAGCCAGAGCACCCGCTTGGGGTCCCCCAGGGCGCCTTCCGCCGCCGCCGCGGCCTGCTTGGTCAGCTGGGAATCGTTGTATACCGCCGGAAACCCGGTGGTAAATTCCACCTCCGCCTCCGCCCCCAGAGCATGGGCGGTCCCGGTGCAGATGCGCTGGATGCGCTCCCGGTACAGGGCCTTGGTGTTCTTGTCCAGGCAGCGGAGCATTCCCCACAGCTCCACCCGGTCTGGGATGACGTTGTTGGTCTCCCCGCCCCGGATTTTGCAGATGGAGCAGGTTGCCACCTCAAAGGGGCTGATGCCGCAGGACTCAATGCTCTCCAGGGCGGTGAGGATATGGGCCGCGGCGGTGATGGCGTTGACTCCCTCCTGAGGGGTGGAGGAGTGGGCGGCCACCCCGTTCACCCCGATGAGCAGCTCATCGTCGGTGGCGGAGAGGTAGCCTTCCCGCAGCCCGATGGTGCCCACAGGTAAATCCGGAAGCACGTGCAGGGCAAACACCGCCTCCACCTCCGGCTGGCGGAGCACCCCGTCCTGAATGACGCACCGGGCGCCGCCGTTGGCCTCCTCACCGGGCTGGAAAATCAGCTTAATCACGCCCCGCAGCTCCTCCCGGAGCCCGGACAGCAGGCAGGCGGTTCCCAGCAGCACGGCGGTGTGGATGTCGTGGCCGCAGCCATGCATCACACCCGGCCGGGCGGAGGCATAGGGCAGGCCGGTCTGCTCCAGGATGGGCAGGGCGTCCATGTCCGCCCGGAAGGCGATTACCGGGCCAGGGCGTCCGGTGTCCAGGGTGGCCAGGACTCCGGTCCCTCCCACATTCCGGCGCACAGCGTAGCCCAGTTCCTCCAGCCGCCCGGCCACAAACTCGGCGGTCTCAAACTCCTCGAAGCTCAGCTCCGGATGCTGGTGCAGGTATCTGCGCCATGCCACCGCCCGTTCCCTCTCCTTCTGTGCCAGCGCCCAAACCCGCTGCATACCGTCACACTCCCCTGTTTACAGGCGGGCCAGCAGCTCCGCCGTAGTCTCCGAATTGGCATAAATGCGCTGAATCCCCTCCAGGGCATTGGCGGTGCGGGCCGGGCTCATGGCGGCGGTGGCGTCCTCAATCAAATCCACCGCGTAACCCAGGTCAGCCAGATCCCGCACCGACGTGCTGACACACTGGTCCGTGTAAAAGCCCACCACAATCACGTTGCGAATCCCCAAATTCCGCAGGATGCGGTCCACCGGGGTTCCCACGCAGATGCCGGAGCAGGTCTTTTTCAGCACAATCTCCCCCTCCAGGGGCGCGGCCTGAGGCAGGAAGCGGGTGGCGGGGCTGTCGGGGGGATAGCACATTCCCGCCGAGGCGTGAAGCCGGCCGGTATCCGCCCCGTCGGGCAGATAGGACTCAATCTTCACGTGGATGGGGCGGATACCTTTCTCCCGGCAGGCCTTGAGCACCTTGGCAATGTTCTCCAGGGTCCCGCCCACAAAGCGCTCCAGCTCCTCCATGGCGGGGGCCAGCTCCTCCATGTCCATCCCCGCCATCCGGCAGGCCGCCTCATAATACTCCCTGGTCAGGCAGTCCTGCACGTCAATGAGAATCAGGGCCGTATCCTGGGGAGAGACCGGCACCGGCTGACCATAGACGGCGCTTCCGGCCATCCCGTAATAGGCTTTGGCAAATTCATTCAGGTTCATATGGTTTCTCCTTTCCGTATGCCGCTGGGCAGTTCTGCCTGAAAGAAGAGCAACCTGCATGCCAAGTAAATTTCCCTGTAACCTGTGGCCTACGGACCCGCTTTGCAATATATTGCCGCAATTTCTTGCCGCAGTATATTGCAGAACCTGGCGTCAAATCCCCAGCTTTTTACATTTGTAATAGAGGGTGCGCAGCGGCACGTCCAGCTGTCTGGCCGCCTTGTTTTTGTCCCCGCCCCACTGCTCCAGGGCCTGACAGATGCAGCTTCGCTCGGTCTCCTCCAGCACCTGCGCCAGGGAGGGCCCCGTCTCCTTGGCTGCCGGCTCCCTGCCTCTGGGGACGGCGGTCTGGGGGAGCACGGCTGCAAAATCCCCCCGGGTCAGGATTTTCTGGTCCTCCGGAATCCGGATCAGGACTCTGGTCACCACATTTTCCAGCTCCCGGACATTGCCCCGCCAGTTCTGACGGCGGAGCAGTTCTCCCGCTTCCCCATCCAAGTCCTCCGCCTGCCGGTGATAGAGCTCACTGTGGCGGGCCAGCAGGCAGCGCACCAGGTCCTCCAAATCTCCCGGCCGCTCCCGGAGGGCGGGCAGGTAGACCGGAAACACATTGAGGCGGTAGTACAAATCCTGGCGGAACTGCCCCGCCTCCACCATGGTTTCCAAATCCCTGTGGGTGGCGCTGATGATGCGCACATCTACCGGCACCGGTTCCACCGCCCCCACCGGGGTAATTTCCCGCTCCTGGAGCACCCGCAGCAGTCTGGTCTGCATTCGGGGGGAGAGATCTCCCACCTCATCCAGGAACAGGGTTCCCCGGTGGGCCTGCTGAAACAGGCCGGGCTTCCCGCCCCGGCGGGCCCCGGTGAAGGAGCCCTCCACATAACCGAACAGTTCGCTCTCCAGCAGCTCCTCCGGCAGGGCGCTGCAATTGATGGCCACCATCCGCTCTCCCCGCCGGCTGCTGGCGTTGTGAATGGCGTGGGCAAAGAGCTCCTTGCCCGTGCCGCTCTCTCCCCGCAGCAGGATGGCGGCCGGGGTGGCGGCGGCTCCTTTGGCCTGGCGGATGGCCTGGAGCAGCTTTTCGTCTCTTCCCACAATATCCTGAAAGGTGTATTTGGCCTGGAGTCTGCGCAGCTTCCGCTCCATCCGCTCCAGCTCTCCCTGCAGCCGGCCCACCACAGAGCGGTCCCGGAAGATTTCCACCCGTCCGCTCTCTCCGTGCTCCAGCCGGATGGTTCCCCCGTCCCACACCGATTCCTGCCGGTCACGGAGGGCCAGACTCCGGCAGACCCGGTTGGAAAAGAGCACCTCTCCCCGCCCGTCCAGCACCCGGACAGCCTCCGGAATCGCCTCCAGAACCGGCTCGGCCAGACGTACCCGCTCTTTCAGCTCCATGGCCCAGACCTCCCGCCGTTTTTCTTCAGTGTATGGGATTTCACTCCCGCTGTCAAGCGGCGGACAAAAGGCAGAGGGCGCGCCCGGCAAAAGCCGGGCGCGCCCCTCTGTGTGCATAAATCGTTCTTACCCCTTCAGGCTCTCCGCCCAGGCGGCGTACTTGGTCACTTTGTCGTCGGCCTCGGCCTTGGTGGCGCCGTTGGCCAGGATGTACACCTTGACCTTGGGCTCGGTGCCGGAGGGCCGGACGATCAGGCTGGTGCCGTCGGTCATCTCGTAGCGCAGCACGTTGGAGCCGGAGAGCTCCATGGCAGACTTGGCGCCGTCGGCAACATTGACCACGGAGCCATCCTTGTAGTCCTTCTGCTGGGCCACGGCCACACCGGCAATCTCCACCGGGGGCTTCTCCCGCAGGCCGGCCATCAAATCGGCCATCTTCTTCAGGCCGTCCAGGCCGGGCATCACCAGGTTCATGGTGCGCTCGCCGTAGAAGCCGTACTTCTCATAGCACTTCTGGAGGGCGTCGTACAGGGTCATGCCCTGTCCGGCGTACCAGGCGGCCATCTCGGTGAGGGCCAGGGAGGCGGTCACCGCGTCCTTGTCCCGGACGTAGTCGCCCAGCATGTAGCCGTAGCTCTCCTCGTAGGCAAAGATGACCTTGCCCTCGCCGGCGTTCTCCAGCTTGTCCTTCTTCTCCGCCAGGAACTTGAAGCCGGTAAAGGTGTCATAGCACTGCAAACCGTTGGTCTCGGCCACCTTGCGGGCCATCTCGGTGGTGACAATGGTCTTGAGGGCCACCGGATTCTTGGGCATCTTGCCGGTGCGCTGCTTGGCGCCGATGAGGTAGTCCAGCAGCAGCACGCCGGTCTGGTTGCCGGAAATGGTGATGTACTCGCCCTGGTCGTTGCGGACCATGATGCCCACCCGGTCGGCGTCGGGGTCGGAGCCCAGGATGAAGTCGGCGCCCTCCTTCTTGGCCAAATCCACCGCCAGGTAGAAGCCCTCGGGATTCTCCGGGTTGGGGGAGACCACGGTGGGGAAGTTGCCGTCAATGACCATCTGCTCGGGCACGCAGATGACGTGCTTCATGCCCAGGCGCTTGAGGGCCTCGGGGATGAGCTTGTAGCCGGTGCCATGGAAGGGGGTGTACACCATCTTGAAGGTGTCCGCCACCTTGTTTACCGCCTCCTGGTCGTTGACCTGTTCCATGACATTGGCCAGGAACTTCTCGTCGGTCTCCTCCCCCATCAGGGTGATGAGGCCGGCCTGCACCGCCTGGTCATAGTCCATCCGCCGGATGGAGTCGAACAGGTCCAGCTCCTCCATCTTCTTGGCGATGGCGGAGGCGTGGTGGGGAGGCAGCTGAGCGCCGTCCTGCCAGTAGACCTTATAGCCGTTGTACTCCTTGGGGTTGTGGCTGGCCGTGACATTCACGCCGGCAATGCAGTGATACTCCCGCACGGCGAAGGAGACCTCGGGGGTGGGGCGCAGGGACTCAAACAGGCGCACCTTAATCCCATTGCCCGCCATAACGCAGGCGGTCTCCTTGGCAAAGGCGTCGGAATTGTTGCGGCAGTCAAAGCACACCGCCACGCCCCGCTCCATGGCCTCGGCCCCCTCGGCCTTGATGACCTCGGCGAAGGCCTGGGTGGCGTGGCGGATCACGTGAATGTTCATCTGATGCAGGCCCACACACATGGTACCCCGCAGGCCGGCGGTGCCGAACTCCAGGGGGGCGAAGAAGCGGCTTTCGATTTCCTTCTCGTCGCCGGAGATGGCGCGGAGCTCGTCCTTTTCCGCTTCGCTGAGGGCGGGACTGCTGAGCCACTTTTCATATACGTCACGATAGGACATGGGAATTACCTCCAATACCTTAATTTTACAGGTAGCGCATCGCTGCTTTTGTGATTATAGCATAAAACCAGCTGTATATCTACCCTAATTTCCGGCAATGCGCAGATTGAATGCAAAATTTTTCCTGTCCTACTTGTGGTAGCCCGAGCCCTCCTGGATTTTGAAGCAGCGGTAGAGCTGCTCCAGCAGCATCACCCTGGCCAGGTGATGAGGGAAGGTCATGGGGGACATGGACAGCCGCAGCCTGGCCTGCTTTTTCAGCCCGGGATGCATTCCATAGGAGGAGCCCATGAGAAAGACCAGGGTGCTGATTCCCTCTCCCGGCCACCGCTCCAGCCGCTGGGCCAGCCGCTCGCTGGAGAGGAGCTCCCCCTCCACGCACAGGGCCACCACGGCCGCTCCTCTGGGCAGTCTGGCCTCCACGGCCTGGGCCTCCTTCTCCAGGGCGGCGTCAATCTGGGCCTGGGAGGGGTTGGCCGGCAGCCGCTCCTCCGGCAGCTCGGTAAGCTGGAATTTGCAGTAGGCCGAAAGGCGCTTGGCGTATTCCGCCGCGGCGTCTATGTAAAATTTTTCCTTCAGCTTGCCCACGCAGATCAGATGCACGCTGATGCCTTTCATATCCGGTACCTCGTTCCCGTCTGCGCTCTGGGGGCCACCTCCAGGACCACGTCCCGGCCGATCCGGGCGCCCCGCCCCTCCAACGTGGTCCGCACCACGTCGTAGGCCCGCTGGGGCGTGTTGTTTTCCTGGGAAAGATGGGCCAGCACCACCGTGCGGGCGCCCTCCTCCACGCTCTGCCACACCAGCTCGGCCCCCGCCTCGTTGGACAGGTGGCCCCGGTCTCCCAAAATCCGGCTTTTGAGGAAGTAGGGGTAGGAGCCAGACTGGAGCCACTCCACGTCATGGTTGGCCTCCGCCACCAGCAGCTCCGCCCCCCGCACTCCCCGGCGTACCTCCTCCGTCACATGCCCCAGGTCGGTCACCACCGCCGCCTTCCTTCCGCCGGCGGTAAGGGCGTAGCCATTGCTCTCAGCGGCGTCATGGGGGGTGGGAAAGGTCTCCACCTCCATACCGCCCACGGGAAAGCATTCTCCCGGCGTAAAGGTGTGGAGCACCTCCTCCAGAAAGGGAATGCGGTAGCACAGCTGTCTGCCGGTGCCTCTGCTGGCATACACCGGCACGGAAAGCTGTTTGGTCATGGTGGCCAGCCCGGCGATATGGTCCGTGTGCTCATGGGTCACCAGCACGGCGGCCAGTGTTTCGGGCGCCACCCCCAGGGCCTTCAGAGCGGTGGTGATCCGCCGGCAGGAGATGCCCGCGTCCACCAGAATATGGGTGGCCCCATCGCTTACCAGCAGACAATTTCCGCTGGAACCGCTGGCCAGCGTACACACTTCCACCACAAAATCTCTCCTTTTCCACACAAAACAGGCGGGGGAAGCTCCCCCGCCTGACGGACGGTCTGTTTGCTCAGCCCACCTGACTCTGCTTCTCCTCGTCGGGGGTCACCACCACCCGAATATCCGCCCCCACGCCGGAGAGCTTGCGGACAATGTCCTCATAGCCCCGCTCGATATGGTGGATGCATCCAATCTCGGTGACGCCCTGGGCGGCCAGGCCAGCAATCACCATGGCGGCTCCCGCCCGCAGATCGCAGGCCTGAATGCGGGCGCCGGTGAGGTGGTCCACCCCCTCGATGACAGCAATCTTGCCGTCCACCTGGATCTGGGCCCCCATCCGCCTGAACTCGTCCACATAGCGGTAGCGGTTGTCCCACACGCCCTCGGTCAGGACGCTGGTCCCCTCCGCCAGGCAGAGCACGGCGGCAATCTGGGGCTGCATATCGGTGGGAAAGCCGGGATAGGGCAGGGTCTTGACGTTGGTGCGGGTCAGCTTCCCGTCCCGGCGGACCAGCACGGCGTCGTCCCGCTCCTCCACCGTCACGCCCATCTCCAGCAGCTTGGCGGTAATGCACTCCAGATGCTTGGGAATGACGTTCTTTACCAGCACCTCGCCCCCGGCGGCGGCCACGGCGGCCATATAGGTGCCCGCCTCGATCTGGTCCGGGATGATGGAGTAGGTACCGCCGGACAGGCGCTCCACCCCGCGAATCTTGATCACGTCGGTGCCCGCGCCCATAATGTCGGCCCCCATGGAGTTGAGGAAGTTGGCCAAATCCACAATATGGGGCTCCTTGGCGGCATTTTCAATGACGGTCATGCCCTCGGCCAGCACGGCGGCCAGCATGATGTTCATGGTGGCCCCCACGGAGACGATGTCCAGATAAACATGGGTGCCCTGCATCCGGCCCTTTTCCGCCCGGGCGTGGATGAAGCCGCCCCGGACATCCACCTCGGCCCCCATGGCCAAAAAACCCTTGATATGCTGGTCAATGGGCCGTCCGCCGAAGTCGCAGCCGCCGGGCGGCGGCACCTGGGCGGAGCCGAACCGGCCCAGCAGAGCCCCAATAAGGTAATAGGAGGCCCGGATTTTCCGGGCCAGCTCCTCCGGCACCCGGGCATTGCGGATATGGGAGCAGTCCACATCCACCGTGGTGCGGTTGACGGTGCGCACATCGGCGCCCAGCTCCTGCAAAATGTTGAGAATCAGCGTCACATCGCTGATCTGGGGAATATTTTCAATCCGGCAGCTCCCGTCCACCAGCAGGGCGGCGGGAATAATCGCAACAGCGGCGTTTTTGGCGCCGCTGATATCAATCTCACCAAACAGCGGCTTCCCGCCGTGAATTACATATTTTGTCAAAGCAGCAACCCTCTATTCCTTCCACCGGAGGGCCCTTCCACCCTCCGGGGTATCCAAGGGCCGGCCAAAGGGCGGCCCGGTAAACACAAACAGACAGGCACACGAAAATAAAGTGCGCTTCTATACGCATACATTATAGCACACATCCGTGTAAAATCAAAGAAAATTTCTTTCTCCCTTTTTCTCTTTCCCTGGTTACAGCCTCTCCGTTTTTTGTTGATTTTATACACAAAGGCAGGGCCGCGGTTTCCCGCGGCTCTGCCTTTTCCCGTCCATATTTTGTTTATTGAAGCAGCAGATCCAGGAATTGTTTCTCCTCCATCCCCCGGAAATACCGCTCCAGAGCAGTCCCCGCCAGCCGGCGGCGGAGGGCGCTCTCCTCCAGGGGGCAGCCCAGCAGCAGCCCGGCCAGTTCCTCCGGCTCCTCCATGCTGAAATAGTCTCCGTAAAAGCGGAGGGTTTTCAGGGCTCCCTTTTCCACATCCATGTGGATTTCCAGCTGTCCGCACCCCTCAATCCGCCGCTTTTTTACCACCTGGCAGGGGGGAGAAGCGCCGAAATTCCAATCCCAGGTGCTGTACTGGGTCTCCCGCAGCCGCTCCGCCTGCTCCCGCTGTTCCCGGGTCAGCACCAGCGTCTCCATGGGATATTTGTCCCACAGGGCCTGGCGCAGCCGCTCCAGGAAGGTCTCGGGGGGCAGGTTTTCCCGCACATAGGGCCGCACATTGGTCACCCGGCTCCGCACCGACTTCAGGCCCTTGGAGGTGATCTTATCCTCCGGCACCCGGAGGGCCTGGCCCACCACGCTCAAATCGGAATCGTAGAGGATGGTGCCGTGGTGCATCACCCGTCCATGCTTGACATACTGGGAGTTACCTGAAAATTTTTTTCCGTCAATGGTCATGTCGTTGCGTCCGCTGATTTGTGCGGTAACCCCCAGTCCGGCCAGGGCCTCCGCCACCGGCCGGCAAAAGGCGGAAAAGTCCATCTCCGCCCCCTGGTGCGGGGCGATAAAGGTAAAGTTGACATTCCCCAGATCGTGGTACACCGCGCCGCCTCCGGACAGCCGTCGGGCCACCCGGACGTCGTGGGCCCGGACGTAGGCCATATTGACCTCCTGGAGGGTGTTTTGGTGCTTGCCCACCACAATGGTGTTGTGGTTCCGCCACAGCATACAGCAGGTCCGGCTCTGTCCCGGCCCATCGAAGATCACCTGCTCCAGGGCCAGGTTGTAGTAGGGGTCTGTGCTGGGACTCTCCAGGTAAAGCATGGCGCTCATCCCAGCTTCTCCGTCCATTCCGCCTCCCGGAAGCCCACCAGCACAAAGCCCTCTCCCACCAGGAGGGGACGCTTGACCAGCATCCCGTCGGTGGCCAGCAGCTCCAGCTGCTCCTCCTGGCTCATGCCGGGCAGCCTGTCCTTCAGCCCCAGGGCCTTGTACTGCAGCCCGCTGGTATTAAAAAACCGCTTCAGGGGCAGGCCGCTGAGCCGCAGCCATTGGCTGAGCTCCTCCGCCGTGGGCCGCTGCTCCTTGATATCCCGTACCTGGACGGAGATGCCTTTCTCCTCCAGCCAGGCCAGGGCCTTTTTGCAGGTACTGCATTTGGGGTAACAGAGAACCAGCATAACCAAATCTCCTTCCAATCAGATGTTACAGCATGGCGTAGAGCAGCTTGGCCACCTCGCCCCGGGTGAGCAGGCCGGTGGGGCGGATTTGTCCGTTGCTGCCGCTGACCACGCCCTGTCCCACCAGGATTCGGATATACTCCGCCGCCCAGTCCGCCACCTGTCCGGCGTCGGTAAAGGCGGTCAGCTCCGCCTGGGCATAGCCCTTGGCCTGGGTGCGGCCCAGCAGGGTGATGGCCTCGGCCCGGGTGATGGTGGCATTGGGATTGCACAGCAGGCCGCCGGCGCTCTCCGCGCCCTGGAGCAGGCCCAGGCTGTATACCGCCTTAATCTCGCCCAGGGCCCAGTCGGGAATCTGGTCCTGGTCCGCGAAGGGCAGCTCCACCCCGCTGTACTGGGTCAAATCCACGTTCAGCCAGTGGGCCACCATGGCAAAAAATTCCGCCCGGGTAATGTTCCGGTCCGGCTGATACTGGGGTACCGCCCCGCCGGTGCCCTGGGAAATCCCCTGGTCATAGAGGAAGGTGGCGTAGGGCTGGGCCCAGTGGCCTGTCATATCCCCAAAGGGGGAGGTCCGCTCCGCGGCGGGGGAGAGGTCCGCCGAGGCCCGGGCCAGGTTGCCGCTAGCGTCGCTCACCGTCACGGTAACCCGGTGGTAGCTGCTGTCTGCGGCGGGCAGCGTGGCGGTGAGGGTGCCCGTGCTCTCCTGCCAGGTAAAGGCCAGCCCGGCCCCGTCATAGCTCAGGGTCACATTGCTCTGGGCAATGGTCTTGTCCACATTGTCGCTGACCGTCGCGGTGAGCTGGGTTCCGCTGACCTTGACGGACACAGTGGGAGCCTCGGTGTCCTCCAGCTGCTCATTGGCGGTAATCAGCTGATCCAGCCAGATGGTGCCGCTCTGTTTCCCCTCGCCGCCGCCATACACCACCGACAGTCCGGTCAGGGTTTTGGCGCCCTCCGGCAGCCGGACCAGGATGTGCTGCCAGCCGGTGAAGTCCAGGGCGGTCAGGAGAAGCTGGGTATCCGTCTCACCGCTGACGGCAGCCATCAGGGTATTGCCGGAACCGTCTCCGTACACCCACATGCCCAGCCAGCTCTCCCCGTCTGGGATAGTCACATTTGCGGTGAGGGCGGCCACGCCGGTGGCGCCCGCCTGATAGCTCAGCTTCATGCTCTGCCTGCCGTTGTGCACGTGCTCCAGCCCGGTTTCTCCCTGGACGGAGAGGGTATCGGTGCCGGTAAAGGCGTCCAGGCTCCCCTCACAGCTCTCCAGGGTCTTGATGTGTCCCGCCACGCTCACCGGAATGGATACGGACTTTCCTCCCGCCGAGACGGTGAGGGTGCCGCTGCCGCTGGCGGTGCCGGCGGTAAACACGCCGTTTTCATCCACCGTGCCCGCCGCTCCCTGGGCCGACCAGGTAAAGCAGGTATCCTGGGCGGTAAGGCTCATCTTCCGGTAGCTGGCGGAGGCGGTCAGATTCACCTGCTGTCCGGGGTTCAGGTTGAGGGCGTTTACCACCGCGCCGGTGCTCTCGTTGTACAGGGTAATGGAATCAGGGGTCTTGACCGTGGTCAGATAGGCGGTGCCGGTATGGCTCCCGTCCCCGGCGGTCACCTGGGAGAAGCCGCTCTCCGTCCCGGCGGTATAGAGGCCGGTGCTGTCCACCGAGCCGCCGCCGCTGGTCACCGACCAGCTCACCTGTCCCCCGGCCATGGTATAGCAGGCGGAATCCAGCCCCGTGGCGGACAGCTGCACCTGGGCGCCGGAGAGGAGCATCTGGTCGCTGGGTGTCACGTAATAGCCCGCCAGCTCTCCGGTGGGCTGGAGGGTGGTGGTGAGGAAGATGGCGGTACTGTTGGCCCGCTGACTGCCGCCGGAGGGCCGGTTCACCACCTGCATCCCGTTCTTGTCCGGGTAGGTAGCCCCAATGGTGGTGGAGCCGCCGCCGTCCATGCCGATGGCATCCACGCAGCCCAGCTCAATCAGCCGCTGGGCCACCTGGCTGAGGGTAGCGCCCACGCTGTATCCGGGCTGTCCGCCGTCTATGGCATAGAACACCACGGTACCGTCTGCCTTGATGCCCACGGCGGAGTAAGCGGTGCGGGAGTTATCCAGGCCGGATACCACCTGTCCGTCGGTCACAATCTTATAGGTACCGCCCAGGGCCTGGGAGACGGTATTCCATCGCTGATCCTCGGCGGTGACGGTAAGCGTCACCTCATCTCCCGGCTGGAGGGCCCGCAGGGCGGCCAGAATGGCGGCGTCGTCGCTGGCGTTCATGGTAAGCACCGCCTTCCCCTCGGGAATCTCCACGGCGCCTGTGGACTCCAGCACCTGCTCCACGGTATAACGCACCGTCTTGCCAATGGTGGGAGCCAGAGCGGTGTCCTCCATGCCGTCATCCACGGGCGCAAGCATCACATCCACACCGGGCTGAGTGTTCTGGGTGGTGGCGGCAAAGTCGGAGGTAAGGAGGGTCAGGCCTCCCACGCCATTCTGGCTTACCTGCCGGACCTTGTTGATGGCGCCGGTGAGCTTATAGTCCTGGCCGCCGAAATGCACCGTGGTGGTCAGACCGGTCTCGGCGATAAAGGCGCTGCCGTCCTCGCGGAAGCCGATGGCCCATTGATTTTTATAATAGGGAGTGGCCCGCACCACCCCGTCGGTGACCACCAGGCCGGTAGTGGCTCCGGTGGCCACCACGTACCAGTCGCCGTTGAGGCCGGAGACCACCCGCTTGCCCTGACTCTCCAGGGTCTGGGCCATGGAGGTGAGGGTGGCTTTGGAGAGCACCTTGCTGCCGTAGGCCACCGTGGGCGTCACATTCTCATTGGGGGTATAGCTGACATAATATTCTGTGCGCAAGTCGGAGTAGGTATCGCTCCAGAACACATTTTTTCCCAGCGCCGTCCCCTGGGAGATGGGCACGCTGCTCTTATGTACATTCCATCCCAGGGCGTTGGAGGCGGCCGCCGCCGTCACTGTCATCACCAGGGCCAGCCCCAGGGCCACACCCCGCCGAACCATTTTTTTCATCACGTTCCTCCTCAGTTATATGCGAAAAAGTTCAAACTGTGTATTATGTTAACACAAAAGCCCCCGCTTGTAAACAAGCGGGGGCCATGCTTCACAGAAATGTCAAAATTGCCGTTCCGCGGAAGCGGTCAGCTCCCCTGCTCCGGCTCCGGCCTGCCCTGCTTGAGGCGGGGCAGGGTTTTTTCCAGGGTGGCCTCCTCCTGAACACTCAGCAGCTCGCCGATGAGCTGGTTGGACACCAGAAAGCCCTTGGCCGTCAGGTTCCACCGCCGGTCATGGCGCTCGGCCCAGCCCTGGCGCTCATATTCCTCCAGCTTCTGCTCAATGGGCTCAAAGTTCATAAAGAACTCCCGCCGGTACTCCCATTCCTCAATCCCCCGGGTGGTGCGCAGCCGGAGCATCAGGTATTCGCTGCCCCGCTCCCGCTGGGGAATGAGCTCGGACTCGTCAATGACCGAGCCGCCGCCCAGCACGCCTACAATATACCGCTCCAAATCCCGGACAAAGGAGTAGCGCCGTCCGCCGAAGTCGGAGTGGGCTCCCGGTCCAAAACCCAGGTAGGGCCTGCCCATCCAGTACTTCAGGTTGTGCCGGGACTGGAAGCCCGCCTTTGCGAAGTTGGAAATCTCATACTGGCGGTAACCCGCCTGAGCCAGCCGCTCCACCATCCACAGGTACATGTCGGCCTGCTGGTCGTCGTCAGGTAGCTTTTCGCCCCGGATGACCCGGTCGTCCAGGGGGGTGCCCGGCTCCACCTTCAGTCCGTAGCAGCTCAGGTGCTCCGGCTCCAGGGCCAGCACCTGCTCCACCGTGCTCTGCCAGCCCGCCATGTCCTGCCCGGGCAGTCCGTAGATCAAATCCAGGCTGAGGTTTTTGAATTTGGCTCCCCGCGCCGCGGCTACCGCGGCCTTCACCTGCTCAAAGTCGTGGGGGCGGTGGAGGCTGCTCAGCTCGCAGGGGTTGGCAGACTGGACCCCCAGGGAAATCCGGTTGGCCCCCGCCTTCCGCAGGAGCTGAAGCATTTTCAAATCCACGCTGTCCGGGTTGCACTCCACGGTAATCTCCGCGTCCTTGGCCAAATCAAAGCGCTTAGTAATGGTGCGCAGCAGCTCCCGCAGCCGTTTCTCGCCAAAATAGCTGGGGGTACCGCCGCCGAAATACACCGTATCCACCTGACTGCCTTTGGTCAGCGCCCCGGTCTCCTTGATGTGGGTCACCAGAGCCTTGAGGTAATCGTCCATTCTGTCCTCCCGCCCGGCCAGGGAGTAAAAGTCGCAGTAATCACATTTGCTGCGGCAGAACGGGATATGGACGTAAATACCCAGTTTTTCCGCCATAGGAGCACCTCGATTCCGATGGAAGGGGCCGGAGGCGGCCCGTATCGTATTAGGATTATTATACTACAAAAACCGTTCTTTGAAAAGCCGGGATGCCATGGTATACTGGGAAAAAAGAGAGGAGGCTCCGCCATGGCCCAGCAGCAGCCCCGCCGTCTGACTCTGACGGTATCGCCGGAACAGGCCGGGGAAAAGATTGACACCTTGCTCCGGCGGGAGCTTCACCTGTCCGGCACGGTGATCCGCCGGATAAAGTGGGTGGAAGACGGCATCCTGCTGGACGGAGTGCGGGCCATCACCGGCCAGCGGGCGGCGGCGGGTCAGGTGCTGTCGGCGCTGGTGTCCGATCCTGACCCCAAATATGACATGGTGCCCACCCCCGGTCCTCTGGATCTGGTCTATGAGGACCAGGACATTCTGGTGGTGAACAAGGCCCCTGGCCTGGCCGTCCATCCCGGTCCCGGCCACTATGACGATACCCTGTGCAATCACATCGCCTGGTACTACCGCCAGACCGGGGTCCCGGCGGACCTTCACCTGGTCCATCGGCTGGACCGGGGCACTTCGGGGCTGATGGTGGTGGCCAAGCACCCCCACGCCCAGGAGCGGCTGAAGCGTCAGCTCCACACCCCCGCCTTCCGCCGCATTTATCTGGCGGTGTGCGACGGGGTCCCCCACCCTGACCGGGGGACGGTGGACGCTCCCATCGGCCCGGTGCCCGGCTCTCTCATCTCCCGGCGGGTGGAGGCTGGGGGCCAGTGGGCCCGCACCCGGTACCGGGTGCTGGACACCGCCAACGGCCGCAGCCTGGTGGAGCTGGAGCTGGACAGCGGCCGCACCCACCAGATCCGGGTCCACATGGCCTGGCTGGGCTGCCCGCTCACCGGGGATTTCCTCTACGGCAGGGAGGATAAAGCCCTCATCTCCCGCACCGCCCTCCACTCCGCCCGGCTCTTTCTCTCCCATCCGGTGACGGGGGAGGCTCTGGGCTGGGAGCTTCCCCTTCCGGCGGATATGGCGGCCCTGCTGGCCTGAGCTACACGCCTGTCAGGTCAAAGGGCGGGATGTATGCCGCCTGGGCGGCGTCCGCCTCCTGGGTGAAGCCCTCCAGCCCCAGATCCGCCATATACCCCTCCGCCGCTCTGGCCTCGGAGGGGCGCACCCGCCGGTTGAGCTCCGGGAATTCCGCCGCCCGGCCCCAGGGGATGTACTGGCTCATCAGGGAGAAGAGCACCTCTCCCGGTTCAAACTGCTCCCGCACCCAATCCATCACCCGCTTGGCCTCCGCCAGTCTGCCGGGGAGGAGCAGGTGCCGGATGATAACGCCCCGCTTCAGCAGACCCTCCCCATCGTAGACGCAGGGCCCGGTCTGCCGCACCATCTCCACAATGGCGGCCCGGGCCTTTTCCGGATAGTCCTCCGCCCCGGAGTACCGCCCGGCGTACTCCGGGGTGTGGTATTTATAGTCGGGCAGGTAAATCTGTATCTTCCCCTCCAGGGCCCTCAGGGTCTCCACCCGCTCATAGCCGCCGGTGTTCCACACCACCGGCACCGGCAGGGGCCCTGCCAGAGCCTGGCGCACCGCGTGGGCGTAATGGGTGGGGTTGACCAGGTTGATGTTGTGGGCCCCCTGGTCGATGAGCGCAAAAAAGAGCTCCCGCAGGCGGGAGACGGTAATGGCTTTCCCAAAATCCCGGTGGCTGATCTGCTCATTCTGGCAGAACACGCACCCCAGGGCGCAGCCGGAGAAAAATATGGTGCCGGAACCCCTTGTCCCCGAGACAGGAGGCTCCTCCCACTGGTGGAGGGCAGCCCTGGCCACCACCGGGAGCTCGGGCATCCGGCACAGGCCATGGCCCTCCGTTTCGGTGCGCAGGGCCCCGCACTGTCTGGGGCACAGGCTGCATCTCATCCTTCATCGCTCCTTACTTGGGCCCCAGGTTGCCCTCTTTCCAATGCTTGCGGCACAGGCCGATGTACTGGTCGTTTGCGCCCAGCACCACCTGCTCGCCCTCCTTCAGCACATGTCCGTTCTCATCAAACCGGGCGTTGCACAGGGCCTTTTTCCCGCACCAGCAGATGGTCTTGACCTCTTCAATCACGTCGGCGGTGGCCAGCAGCTCAGCCGAGCCGGGGAACAGGTCCCCCTTGAAGTCCGCCCGCAGGCCGTAGCAGATCACCGGGATGTTCCAGTCGTCCACCAGATCGGTGAGGTAGCGCACCTCCTCCCGGCTGAGGAACTGGGCCTCGTCCACGATGATGCAGGCGTAGGGCTTCAGCTGCCGGGGGGTCATCTCCATCAGATCGGAGAAATAGATGCAGGGGTGGCTCAGTCCCGCCCGGGAAGCCACAAACCGCGCCCCGTCCCTCTGGTCAATGGCGGGCTTCACCAGCAGGGCGTCCTGTCCCCGCTCCTCGTAATTGTACCGCACCATCAGGGCGTTGGCCGTCTTGCTGGAGCCCATCACGCCATATCGAAAATAGAGCTTTGCCATAAACCTTCTCCTCCCAGCCGTCCCTCCACCACATTCCGGAAGGCCCGGAACGCGTTGGGCACGGCGTATTTCTCCAGTTCTTCCCGGCCGGCCCATATCCAGCCCGCCGGCAGCGCTCCGCTTTGGGCCTCCACAAGGAAGGAGCGCATCCGCCATTCAATGTGGGTAAAGATATGCTTCCCCGCCGGGCCGTCCTCCAGCCGTCTTGCCTCCACCGGGCAGGGGGCGGGGGCGAGCTCGTTGGGATACTCCCACAGCCCCGCCAGCAGTCCCTTTTCCTCCCGCCGGCGCAGGGCCACCTTGTTTTGATAAAAAATGAGGAACACAATGCGCTCCTCCACCCGCCGCGCCTTTTTGGCCGTCTTCACCGGCAGTTCCCCGGTGCGCTCCGTCCGGCGGGCCACGCAGAAGTCCCGGGCGGGACACCGGGGGCACAGGGGCGCTCCGTTGGGCAGGCAGACGGTGGCTCCCAGCTCCATCAGCGCCTGGTTGAAGTCTCCCGGCGCCTCCACGGGCATAACCCGCTTCAGGGCCTCCCCCATGTCGGCTTTGGTCTGGGGGCGGGTGATGTCCCGCTCGTCTCCCGTCAGGCGGCTCACCACCCGCAGCACGTTTCCGTCCA
Organism: uncultured Flavonifractor sp.; assembly: GCA_944383135.1. GTDB lineage: Bacteria > Bacillota > Clostridia > Oscillospirales > Oscillospiraceae > Flavonifractor. Next base: position 25,489 of record CALWOL010000074.1, on the reverse strand, counting down.
CCGCCGGCACCGGGAGACCGAAGGCGATGGAGGCAATGGCTCCGGCGGTGTAGTCTCCCACCCCGCAGAGGGCGCGGATTTTCTCATAGGTGTCCGGAAATTCCCCAGCGTGCTCCTCCACAATCTGCCGGGCGGCCTTCTGCAGGTTGCGGGCCCGGTTGTAGTAGCCCAGCCCCTGCCACAGCTTCAGCAGCCTGTCCTCCTCCACCTCCGCCAGCCGGGTCACGGTGGGCAGCTCCTCCAGAAAGCGGCGGTAGTACTCCAGCACCGCCGCCACCCTGGTCTGCTGGAGCATGATTTCGCTGACCCACACGTGGTAGGGTGTGGGGTCACTGCGCCAGGGCAGCACCCTGGCGTTTTCCCGATACCACGTAATCAACGGCACCGGCAGGCGGTCAAGGGCTTCCAAGGGCCGCTCCCTCCCTTTCTGTTTTCCTCGCAAGGGCTATTATATAATGTCTCCGCCGGTTTTTCAATGAAGGAAAATTTTCGGCAGCGCTTGTACTTTACCGCGCTGTTCCGCTATAATATAAGTAAAGCAATTGTAAAATCGCGGCCGCGGGGCCGCGGCGGGAGGAATTCGGATGGCCGTCCTGTCCACACTCCAGAGCTTTCCTTCTCTGTTCCGCAGCCGTCTGAAGGAAGCGCTGCCCACCATTCTGTTTTATGTGGCCCAATTTGTGCTGGTCTCGCTGCTGTTCGGGCAGCGATATATTATTGTGGTCACCTGCTCCACCACTCTGTTTCAAATCCGGCGAAAGGTACATAATACGCTCTCCGACTATGTCCGGCTGTTCCTGGTCCCGCTGCTGCTCTGCCTGCTGGCCTATGCCGCCACCCGGAACGTCTGGCTGTGCGTGGCGCTGAACCTGGCCGTGCCGGTGTTCCTGGTGTTTTGGAGAAGCAGCCAGTTTGCCCCCAAGGGCTATCTGGGCTTCGCCATGACCTTCGTCTTTCTGGAGCTGCGCCCCCCCACGCCGGAGGAATTCCGCACCCAGTTTCTCACGGCGGTGTTCTGCTTTGCTCTGCTCATCCCGGCGCTGGTTCTGTATGACCGGCTGCTCCACCGGGCGCCGGACCCCGCCCGGCAGATTGACAACGCTCTGGTACGTCTGTCCCAGCTGCTGCGGCAGCTGGGCGAGGACGGCGGCGACTCCTCGGTCCGGCAGGAGCTGTATGACACCGCTCAGCGGTTTCACCGCCTGGGCTATGACCGGCGGCACCTCTTCCATCTGCCCGACCGGCAGAAGCGGTATTACCACCTCTTCGCCCTGCTCTTCCAGCGGGCGGCCTACCTGGTCAGCGATGAGGGCGCCTGGCGGGAGGCCCGGGAAACTCCCGCCTTCCCTGAGGTCATGGACAAGCTCTCCAGTCTGGTCCGCCGCCTTCACGAGGCCAGGCACCCCGCCGAGCTGGTGGATTTGGAGAAGGAAATCCAGCATCTGCTGGAGCGGAATGTCCTTCCCCAGGGACGGCTGCGCATTTTTGCCCGTAGCGTGCTCCACATGCTGCTGCTCCTCTGCCGGGAGCCTCTCGCCCCCAGCCGTCCCTCCTTCCGCACCCATGCCTGGCGGGACTGGTGGATGGATTTCCGGCAGCGGCTGTCTCCCGGCAGCTTTGAGTTCCGTTTTGCCCTGCGTCTGGCGGTGGTGCTCACGGTGAGCTGCACCATCAGCTTCCTGTGGGACTTTGAGCACACCTACTGGTTCCCTCTCCATGCCTTTCTGCTTCTCCAGCCCAGCTATGAGGAGAGCGCCCACCGCATGGTCACCCGCCCCATCGGCACCGCCATCGGCTGTGTGGTGGTCCACCTGGTGTACCCTCTCCTGCCCGGTCTGCCTGGTATCTTTGTGTTCTCCCTGGCCATGATTGCCCTGATGTACTGCTGCACTCCCGGCTCCTGGGTCCACCCCATTTTCTCCACCTCCTTCGCCCTCACCATGGCCACCCTTACCGTGGAAAAGGGGGAGGCCATCCAGCTGCGTCTGTTCTACCTGGGTATGGCGGTGGTTCTGGTGCTTCTGGTCAACCGCTTCCTGCTGCCCAGCCGGAAGGATCTGCAGTTCCGCCGCAACCTGCGCTCCCTGTTTTACCTCCAGTCGGTGTACTGGGGGGTGGTGCAGCGCAGCCTGCGAGACCCGGTGGACCCCGCCCTGTTCAGCGAGCTGCTGTCCCAGTTCCATATGGTGTATCACGAGGCGTCGGCCTATATCGCTCAGCTTCCGCCGGAGGCGGGCGCACCCTATCACACCATGCAGCTGACCCTGTGGAACATGTTCTCCGAACTGGAGCAGGTGGAGTGTCTCGTCCAGACCGGCTCCCTCACTCCGGAGGAATATTCCCTTCTGGAGGAGCTGGCCAACCAAATCCGCTCCCGGCTCTCTCCCCCTCAGGTCAGCCTGGCCGCTTTGAGCGAGGCGGGACTGCCCCAGGGCGAGCTGCGGGGCATGGTGGAGCGGTATCTGCAAAACGCCCGTCTGCTCTTCACCTGCCTGCCCAAGCTGTAAAAAGCGGGACGCCGACGCGTCCCGCTTCTTATTTTTCCATCTGCTTGAGGGCCTGGGCCAGCTGGTCCGGACAGGAGGTGCTCTTGAAGCCGCAGTGAATCCCATCCAGCCGTTTGATCACTTCCTCCACCGGCATTCCCTCCACCAGCCGGGCAATTCCCTGGAGGTTTCCGCTGCACCCCCCCGTCACCTTCAGGCTGCGGAGAATGCCATCCTCCACCTCGATGTTCATGCGCTGGGAGCAAACCCCTCTGGGCCGGAATTCCATACTTGTCATTGTCATACCGCCTTTCCTCGCTGTCTTTTTCATCATAGCACAGCGGGGATAGGATTGCAATTTATTCTGTTTCCATGCTATAATGATATTTAGACGTCTTGTACGCGTCCCAGGAGGTGAGTCCCTTGGCCCTCAGTACCAAGCAGGCATTGGCAAATTCTTTGAAAAAGCTGCTGCAAAAAAAATTTCTGGACGACATTACGGTGAAGGAACTGGTAGAGGACTGCGAGGTCAACCGTCAGACCTTCTACTATCACTTTCAGGACATCTATGACCTGCTGCGCTGGTTCCTGGAGCGGGAAACCCAGCAGACCCTTCAGGGGGCCCGGGACTGGCAGGACGGGCTGCGCCTGGCCTTCCGCTATGTGCAGGAAAACCATGTGATTGTCTTTCACATCTTCCGATCCGGCGGTCGGGAGCACATCGACTGCCAGTTTTTCACCCTGTCCCACGCTCTGGTGGAAAAGCTGCTGGATTTATACGCCGGCGATCTGTCCCTGACGGAAAAGGACCGCTCTTTTTTGTCGGACTTTTACATGTATGCCATTTCCGGCATTCTGATGCGCTGGATTTCAGAGGATATGAAGGAGGACCCTGAATTTCTGGTCGGCCGGCTGACCCGTCTGCTGGAACCGGAAATCCGCCGGGCGGCGGAGGGCTTTGCCTGTATCAAATAACTGTCAGCTCCCCCACACCGGAACCTGTTTCCGATGCGGGGGAGCTGCTTTTATTTTTCCTTCTGCTGCAGCTGGAGCCGGTCTGCAATCATGGCGATAAACTCCGAATTGGTGGGCTTGCCCTTGGCGTTGGAGACGGTGTAGCCGAAGTATTTCTGCAGCGTCTCCAAATCTCCCCGGTCCCAGGCCACCTCAATGGCGTGGCGGATGGCCCGCTCCACCCGGGAGGCGGTGGTGCCAAAGCGTTTGGCCACCTCAGGATAGAGAATCTTGGTCACCGCGTTAATGACCTCCATGTCCTTCACCGCAATGAGGATAGACTCCCGCAGATACTGATACCCTTTGATATGGGCGGGCACGCCGATTTCGTGGATGATGGAGGTGACGGTACTCTCCAAGTTTCTGTCCTGGACCTCCTGCTCCTCCTCCATTCCCCCGTTGGCCAGCTGGCGGATGCGCTCAATGACCGCGGTCAGCCGGCAGGGCTTCATCATGTAGTAGTCCGCCCCTCTGGCCGCCGCCAGCTCCGCCACGTTTCCCCGCACAAAGCTGGAGAGCACCAGCACTCTGGGGCGATTGGGCAGCTCCGCCAGTTTTTCCAGCACCTCCAGCCCATCCATCCGGGCCAGCACCAGATCCATCACCACCACATCGGGGGCTTCCCGCTCTGCCAGCCGGACCGTCTCAGGCCCGTCTCCCGTTTCTCCCACAAGCTCCAGGTCGGTCTCCTCCGCCAGGCCCGCCGTAAAAACACGGCGAAATTCCTCGTTGGCGTCCGCCGCCAAAATCCGCTTCCTGCTTTCCACTCTTGACACCCTTTCCGCAGGTTCCCCTGCTCTGTGTTTGCCGCCTGGCCAAGGCTTCTTACCGGTCGTCTATAATTTACCATAATCAGACAGTTCGCGCAAGAGTTTTTCTGGAAATTTATGGCTATTTCTCTTCGACTTCTTTCGACCTCTTCCCGGATAAACTCTCCTTTTCTCTCAAAATCCCTCTCATTCTTCCCCGCTTGTCTCTGTCAAAAATGTAAGCGGCTGGAAGCTCCTCTGGTAAGAGCTTCCAGCCGCTGCACGTTATTTCGCCGCCTGCTCGGCCAGCTTCAGCATATTCTCCGCCAGGATTCCGTAGCCCTGGGTGGGGTCATTTACCAGCACATGGGTCACGGCGCCCACCAGCTTCCCGTCCTGGAGGATGGGTGAACCGCTCATGCCCTGCACAATGCCTCCGGTGGCCTCCAGCAGTCTGGCATCGGTCACTTTCAGCATCAGGTTGCGTGTATCCTGCTCATTTTCGGGAAAAATACGGGTGATCTCCACCTCATATTCCTCGGTGGTGTCGCCCGACACATTGGACAGGATAACGGCCTTTCCGGTGTGAACCTCCTTCCGGGCCGCCACCTCCACCGGCTGCGTTTGTTCAAAAAAATCCGCCTGGCTGAGGGTGCCGAACACGCCTCCCGGGGTGTTGGCATACAGGGTGCCCAAATCCCGGCTGACCTGGAAGGCGCCCTTCAGCTCGCCGGGCTCCCCCTTCTGTCCCTTTTTCACGTCGGCCACATCGGAATAGAGGATGGAGCCGGACTGAAGGGGCATGAGCCGGGCGGTGTCCACATCATTGATTCCGTGTCCCAGGGCGCCGAACTCTCCCGTCTCCGCGTCCCAGTAGGTGATGGTTCCAATTCCGGCCATGGAGTCCCGAATCCATGCTCCCAGCTTATACTGCCCGTCGCTGCTGCACTGCACCGCCTGGGCGGTAAACTGCACCGGCTCCTCGTCCCGGAGGGCCCGGATGCTCATGGTCTGGCCCGCCACCTCCTGGAGGACGCTCTGCACATCCTCAATGGTGTCCACCTCCTCCCGGTTGATGTGGGTGATGATGTCCCCCTCCTTCAGTCCACATTCCCGAGCGGGCACGGAGCGGCCCTGGGCGGTGGCCACCTCGGAAAAGCCCACCACCATAACACCGTCGGAAAACAACTTGATTCCCACCGCCCGACCAATGGGAATCACGGTGCGGGCGGGCTCCGCGGCTCTGGCTGGCTGGCTCAGTGCCAGGGAGGTTATGAGCACAGCCGCTGCCAGGGCCGCGGCCACCCAGGGCCGCGCCTTTTTCTCTTCTTTCATACTGCCGGCATCTCCTTTCTGTACAAAATCGGCGTCAGCTGACGCTGATTTTAATATATCCGAAAGGTCCGGCTCCTTTGCTGGCAATGAAACGCTCCTTTGGCTTGGATAAGGCTTCCTCACGGGAGTCCAGCGGCGTTTCCCACATTATACAGGCAGTTTTTGTTGAAACCGGTAATTTTTATTGTTTATCCGCCGCACCCCAGCAGCCAGGCCTCCACCTGCCGGGCCGCCTCCCGGCCCTCCCGGATGGCCCACGCCACCAGGGACTGGCCCCGGCGCATGTCTCCGGCGGCAAAGACGCCGGGGAGACTGGTCTGATACCCGTCCTCCAGGGTTTTTACCCGGCAGCGGGGGGTGAGCTCCAGTCCGAAGGCCTCCGGCACATAGGACTGGGCCCCCAGGAAGCCGGCGGCAATGAGCAGCAGCTGACAGGGGATGGTCCGCTCTGTCCCGGGCACCGGCTTCATGGCCTCGTCCAGCTCCACCGTCTCCACCGCCGCCAGGGCGCCGCCGCTGTCCGCCCGCAGGGCGGTCACCGTGGTCTGCCAGCGGCGGGGATCTTGGCCGAACACCGCCATGGCCTCCTCCTGGCCGTAGTCGGTTTTGCACACTCTGGGCCACTCCGGCCAGGGGTTGTGCGACCCCCGGACCTCAGGGGGCTTGGGTAGCATCTCCAGCTGCACCACCCCGGCGCAGCCCTGCCGGATGCAGGTACCCACGCAGTCGTTGCCGGTATCGCCGCCGCCCACTACCACCACCTGCTTGTCCCTGGCGGTGGGATAGTGTTTCTCCGCCGGGCCGCCCTCCAGCAGGGCGCGGGTGGCCTGGGTGAGGAAATCCACGGCAAACCAGACCCCCGCGGCCTCCCGGCCGGGCACGGTCAGATCCCGGGGCTGGGACGCGCCGCAGCACAGCACCACGGCGTCGTACTCCCGCCGCAGCGCCTCTCCGTCCCTGTCCCGTCCCACATCCACGCCGGTGCGGAAGACAATCCCCTCGGCGGCCATTTTCTCCAGCCGCCGCCGGACAATTCCCTTCTCCAGCTTCATGTTGGGGATGCCGTACATCAGCAGTCCGCCCGGCTCATCCGCCCGCTCCAATACGGTGACGGTGTGCCCCCGGCGGTTGAGCCAGTCGGCGCAGGCCAGGCCGGAGGGACCGGAGCCCACCACCGCCACCCGCTTGCCGGTGCGCACCCTGGGCGGCCGCGGGGCCATCAGCCCGGCGGCCCAGGCCGCCTCGATGATAGCCAGCTCGTTTTCCTTCACCGTGACCGGCTCGCCGTGCAGCCCGCAGGTACAGGCCGCCTCGCACAGGGCGGGGCACACCCGGCCGGTAAACTCCGGGAAGCTGTTGGTTTTCAGCAGCCGGGCGGCGGCGTGCTCCGGGTGATTGCGGAAGAGCAGGTCATTCCACTCCGGCACCAGGTTGTGGAGGGGACAGCCGGACGCCATACCGCCCAGCACCGCCCCCGACTGGCAGAAGGGGACGCCGCAGGCCATGCACCGCGCTCCCTGCCGCCGCCGCTCCTCCCAGTCCAGGGGCGGGTGAAACTCGTGAAAGTGCCGGATGCGCTCCAGGGGCGCCTGGGCGGGATTCCCCTGCCGCTGATATTCCAGAAATCCGGTGGGTTTTCCCATGGTCAATTCCCTGCCTTTCCGATGTTGGCGTAGAAGGCCTCCACCTGGGCCTCCTCTCTGGTCATGCCCTGCGCCTCAAAGCGGGCGATGGCGCGGAGCATCCGCTGGTAGTCGTGGGGGAGAATTCTCTTGAACAGGGGCAGCCAGTCCTCAAACCGCTCCAGGACCCTCCTGGCTTTGTCCGAGCCGGTGGCCCGGAGGTGGGCCTGGAGCAGTCCCCGCAGCCGGTCGATGTCCTCCGGCTCCGTCACCCCGTCCATGGAGACCAGCTCCTTGTTCAGCCGCAGGTACAGCTCCCGCTTCTCGTCCAGTACATAGGCCACGCCGCCGCTCATACCGGCGGCAAAGTTCTTGCCGGTGGGCCCCAGCACCACCACCACGCCGCCGGTCATATATTCGCAGCCGTGGTCGCCCACGCCCTCCACCACCGCCGCGGCGCCGGAGTTGCGGACGCAGAAGCGCTCTCCCGCCACGCCGCAGAGGAAGGCCCGGCCGCTGGTGGCTCCGTACAGGGCCACATTGCCCACCAAGATCTGCTCCGACGCCTCAAAGGGGCTGTTTCTGGGAGGATAGACGGCAATGGTGCCGCCGGAGAGGCCCTTGCCCAGATAGTCGTTGGCATCCCCCTCCAGCTCCAGGGTAAGGCCCTTGGGCAGGAAGGCGCCGAAGGACTGACCGCCGCCGCCGGTGCACTTCACCGTAAAGGTATCCTCCGGCAGGGCGCTGCCATGGATGCGGGTAATGTCGGAGCCCAGGATGGTGCCCACCGCCCGGTTGGTGGAGGAGACCGGAAGCTCCAGCCGCCGGGGCGTCCCCGCGGCCAAAGCCTCTCCCAGCTTGGGCTCCAGTACCTTCAGATCCACCGTGTCCTCCAGGCGGAAGTCATAGGCGTCCGCCGGCTCAAAGTGCATGGTTTCCCGTCCCGCCCAGGGGTTCTTCAGAATGGCGGACAAATCCACCGTGGCCGCCCGCTCATTGACCGCCGGGGTACGCACGGCCAGCAGGTCGGCGCGTCCCACCAGCTCGTCCACGGTGCGCACCCCCAGCCTGGCCATGTGCTCCCGCAGCTCCCGGGCGATAAAGCGCATAAAATTGACCACGTACTCCGGCTTGCCGCAAAACCGCTTCCGCAACTCCGGATTCTGGGTGGCCACTCCCACCGGGCAGGTGTCCAGGTTGCACACCCGCATCATCACACACCCCAGGGCCACCAGAGGCGCGGTGGCAAAGCCGAACTCCTCCGCCCCCAGCATGCAGGCGATGGCCACATCCCGACCGCTCATCAGCTTGCCGTCGGTTTCCACCACCACCCGGCTGCGCAGGCCGTTCCGGAGCAGGGTCTGGTGGGTCTCCGCCACCCCCAGCTCCCAGGGCAGGCCGGCGTGGTGGATGGAGGTGCGGGGGGCGGCGCCGGTGCCCCCGTCATAGCCGGAAATCAGCACCACCTGGGCCCCCGCCTTGGCCACTCCGGCGGCGATGGTGCCCACCCCCGCCTCGCTGACCAGCTTGACGGAGATGCGGGCCTGACGGTTGGCGCACTTCAGGTCGTAAATAAGCTGGGCCAAATCCTCAATGGAGTAGATATCGTGGTGGGGCGGCGGGGAAATGAGGGTGACGCCGGGGGTGGCGTGGCGGCACTTGGCAATCCAGGGATACACCTTGCCGGCGGGAAGGTGGCCACCCTCGCCGGGCTTAGCCCCCTGGGCCAGCTTGATCTGGATTTCTCTGGCGCTGACCAGGTATTCACTGGTGACGCCGAACCGGCCGGAGGCCACCTGCTTGATGGCGGAGTTCCGGGCGGGATCGCCCAGCCGCTCCGGCTCCTCGCCTCCCTCGCCGGAGTTGGACTTGCCCCCCAGCAGGTTCATGGCCTGGGCCAGGCACTCGTGGGCCTCCCGGGAGATGGAGCCGTAGCTCATGGCCCCGGTTTTGAAGCGCCTGACAATGGCGTCCTCGCTCTCCACCTCCTCCAGGGGAATGGGGACGGGGGCATCCTTCATGTCCAGCAGACCCCGGAGGGTGTGGGGCCTGCTCTCGTCATCCACCTGGGCGGTGTACTGCTTGAACAGCCCGTAGTCTCCCCGGCGGACGGCCTGCTGGAGCAGGTGGATGGTCTGGGGGTTGTACAGGTGGTCCTCGCCGCCGGCCCGGGCCTTGTGGGCGCCCAGGCTGTCCAGCTCCAGATCCGTCTCCAGCCCCAGGGGGTCAAAGGCCTTGGCGTGGCTGCGCTCCACCGCCGCCCCCATCTCCTCCAGGCCGATGCCTCCCACCCGGGAGACGGTGTTGGTAAAGTACTGGTCTATCACATCCTGACGGATGCCCACCGCCTCAAAAATCTGGGCGGACTGATAGGACTGGAGGGTGGAAATCCCCATTTTGGCGGCAATTTTTACAATGCCGTGGAGAACCGCCTGGGTATAGTCCCGCACCGCGGCGTGGAAGTCCTTGTCCAGCAATCCCTCCTCGATAAGCTCCACAATGGTCTCCTCCGCCAGGTAGGGGTTCACCGCCCGGGCGCCGTAGCCCAGCAGGGCGGCAAAGTGATGCACATCCCGGGGCTCGCCGGACTCCAGGAGGATGGATACCGCCGTGCGCTTCCTGGTGCGGATGAGGTGCTGCTCCACGGCGGATACCGCCAGCAGGGAGGGGATGGCCACGTGGTTTTCATCCACCCCCCGGTCGGAGAGAATGACCACATTGGCCCCCTCCCGCCAGGCCTTATCCACCGCCACCGCCAGCCGGTCCACCGCCTGCTTCAGCGGGGTGTTCTGGTAGTAGAGCAGGGACACCGTGGCCACATGGAAGCCGGGCTTGTCCATGGCCCGGATTTTCATCAGGTCGGTGGAGGTGAGGATGGGATTCTGAATCCGGAGTACTCGGCAGTTCTCAGCCCTTTCCTCCAGCAGGTTGCCGTCATCCCCCACATATACCGTGGTGTCGGTGACAATCTCCTCCCGGATGGCGTCCATGGGCGGGTTGGTCACCTGGGCAAAGAGCTGATGGAAGTAGTGGAACAGGGGCCGGTCAACGTCGTCCAGCACCGCCAGGGGAATGTCGGTGCCCATGGCGGCGGTGGCCTCTGCCCCGGTGCGGGCCATGGGCAGGATGGTGTCGTGGACATCCTCGTACCGGTAGCCGAAGGCCTTCAGCAGCCGGTGAAGCTGCTCCCTATCGTGGCGCTCCACCCGCTTGTTGGGGACAGGCAGGCTGTCCAGAGAAATCAGGTTCTGGTCCAGCCATTCACCGTAAGGCTGCCGGGCGGCACAGGCCTCCTTCAGCTCCTCATCCTCCACAATGCGCCCCTGCTTCAAATCCACCAGCAGCATCCGGCCGGGGCGCAGCCTGTCCTTGCGGACAATCTCCTCCGGCGGCAGATCCAGCACCCCCACCTCGGAGGCCAGGATAAGCCGGCCGTCCGCGGTGACATAGTAGCGGGCGGGCCGCAGGCCGTTGCGGTCCAGCACCGCCCCCACCTTCTCCCCGTCGGTGAAGAGCACCGCCGCCGGGCCGTCCCAGGGCTCCATCAGGGTGGCGTAATACTGATACAAATCCCGCCGGGCCCGGGAGATGCTCTTGTCTCCCTGCCAGGGCTCCGGGATGCAGGCCATCACCGCCAGGGGCAAATCCATCCCCGCCATCATCAGGAATTCCAGGGTGTTGTCCAGCATGGCGGAATCGGAGCCCCGGGCATCCACCACCGGCAGCACCTTCTCCATGTCATCCCCCAGTATCAGGGAGGACATGGTCTCCTCCCGGGCCAGCATCCGGTCCGCGTTGCCCCGGATGGTGTTGATTTCCCCGTTGTGGGCCAGCAGGCGATAGGGATGGGCTCTCTCCCAGGCGGGATTGGTGTTGGTGGAGAACCGGGAGTGGACCAGGGCCAGGGCGGACTGGTAATCCGGACTGTCCAGGTCGGGGTAGAAGGCCCGGAGCTGGTTGACCAGGAGCATGCCCTTGTACACCACCGTGCGGCTGGACAGAGAGACCACGTAGGCGTCCGCTCCGCAGGACTGCTCGAACACCCGGCGGAGCAGGTAGAGCTTCCTGTCAAAGTCCAGGCCCCGGGGCGTCCCCGCAGGGCGGCGGACAAAGCCCTGCCAGATGGCGGGCATGTTCTTCCTGGCCCGCAGGCCCAGAATCTCCGGCCGGACGGGCACCGCACGCCAGCCCAGAAACTCCGCGCCCTCCTTTCCTGCCACCATCTCAAAGAGCTTTTTCATTTGGCTCCGTCTCCGGATATCCTGGGGCAGGAAGAACATCCCCACGCCGTAGTCTCCAGCCTCCGGCAGGGGAAAGCCCGCCGTCCGGGCAAAGAAGCGGTGGGAGACCTGCACCAGAATTCCCACTCCGTCTCCGGTCTCTCCCTTGGCGTCCTTGCCCGCCCGGTGCTCCAGCCGCTCCACGATTTTCAGGGCGTCGTCCACCGTCCGGTGGCTGGCCCTGCCCCGGATATCCACCACGGCGCCAATGCCGCAGGCATCGTGCTCAAAGCAGGGGCGGTACAGCCCCCGCTGCGAATAGCTCTCTGTCCTCATTCCGTGCGTCCCCCTTCCAGGTGATAGCAAAAGGGCGGCAGTCCATGCCTCCGGACTGCCGCCGCGAGACTGCTTTGTCTCCTTATGATTCCCATTCTGCGCCGTCCAAAACCAGCTGGGCCGTCTCTGTGAGCTTGCTGCCGCTGTCCATGCTGGTTTTCTGTAAAAACCGGTGGGCCTCCTCCTCCGTCATGCCGCTGCGCTCCATCAGCAGCTGCTTGGCCCGGCCCACCAGGGCCTGCTCCTCCTGGGAGCGCCTGGGGCGGAGCAGCCGCTCCAGGCGCCGCCCCATTTGGAGGAGCATTCTCACCGACGCCGTCAGATCCCCCCGGGACACCGGCGCGGCCAGCCGGAAGATGTCCGGCTCCTGGATGAAATCCAGCAAATCCTGGGTGGCCAGCACCAGCATGGCGCAGGAGGGGGGCAAGTCGGCGAACAGGGCCTCCGCCGTCTGGTCCGTCAGCTTGAAGCCGCATACCACCGCCGTCACGTGGCGCTTCTGGACGGTGCGGCGCACCTGCCCGGCGGAGGAGCAGAGGATGCATGCGGCGGTGCCGCCGGACTCCAGAATGTCTCTCACCCGCTGGGCGGTTCTGCCGCTTTCAAAGGCCACAATCACCTGCTCCATGTTCCTTCCCTCCCTGCCCCAGGACAGCTTGGACTTAATAGTTGATGATATACTTCTCCCGCTCCCAGGAGGAAACCCGGGTACGGAATTCGTCCCATTCCTTCTTCTTGCCCTCCAGATAGCGGACGGCTACGTGTTCTCCCAGGGTATTCAGGATGAGCTTATCGGCCTCCAGGGCGGCGATGGCCTCCTCCAGAGATCCGGGCAGGCTCTCGATGCCGTGGGCCTTTCGGGCGGCGGCATCCATGGCGAAGATGTTTTCGGTGACCTCCGCGGGAGGGGTCATGCCCTTCTCAATGCCGTCCAGTCCGGCGGCCAGACACACCGCCAGCTCCAGATAGGGGTTGCAGGCCGGATCGGGGGAGCGGAGCTCCACCCGGGTGGCCTGACCCCGGGCCGCCGGGATGCGGATGAGGGCGGAGCGGTTGGAGGCGGACCAGGCCAGATAGCAGGGGGCCTCGTAGCCGGGCACCAGCCGCTTGTAGGAGTTGACCAGGGGGTTGGTCACCGCCGCCATACCCTTTACGTGGGCCAGCAGGCCCGCGATGAAGCTGTATGCCTCCCGGGACAGGCCCTTCTCCCCCTCGGCGTCGTAAAACACGTTCCTGCCGCCCCGGAAGAGGGACATGTTGGTGTGCATCCCCGAACCGTTGATGCCGAAAATGGGCTTGGGCATGAAGGTGGCGTGGAGGCCGTTTTTCTGGGCCAGGGTTTTCACCGCCAGCTTGAAGGTCATAATGTTGTCGGCGGTGTGGAGGGCGTCGGCATACTTGAAGTCAATCTCATGCTGCCCCTGGGCCACCTCGTGGTGGGAGGCCTCGATCTCAAAGCCCATCTGCTCCAGCGCCATGCAGATTTCCCGGCGGGTGGACTCACCGTGATCCAGGGGACCCAGGTCAAAGTAGCCCGCCTCGTCGTTGGTCTGAATGGTGGGCTTCCCCTCCTCATCGGTCTGGAACAGGAAAAACTCCGCCTCCGGCCCCACGTTGAAGGCATCGTAGCCCATGTCCGCCGCCTTTTTCAGCACCCGCTTGAGCACGTTCCTGGGATCGCCCACAAAGGGAGTGCCGTCTGGGTTGTGCACGTCGCAGATGAGGCGGGCCACCTTGCCGTGGCTGGGCCGCCAGGGAAACACGGCAAAGGAGTCCAAATCGGGGTAGAGATACTGGTCCGACTCGTCGATGCGGACAAAGCCCTCAATGGAGGAGCCGTCAAACATGATCTGGTTGTTCACCGCCTTCTCAATCTGGGAGGCGGTAATGGCCACGTTCTTTAGCTGGCCGAAAATATCGGTGAACTGCAGGCGGATGAACGCAATGTCCTCCTCCCTGACCTTACGGATAATCTCTTCCTTGGTGTATGACATCACAAACAGCTCCTCTCGTGCCTGTAAATAAAAAAAGGACAAAGAACTTCCGGCCGGATGGCGGGAACTTCTTTGTCCTCGACTCTATGGGCAGTATACCGGGGATTGTCGGGAATGTCAAGCCCGTTTTTGAGATTCAGCTTCTTTTGTAATGCAAAACAGAAAGGTCTGAAAATAGATACCGCCTTTTTATGCAAGAGTTATAAAATGTTCTTTCATTTTTCAGCCGCATGTTTGTGGGGAAACCGGCATAAGCTGTACCGAAGTGGAAAGGGGGTTGTCACCATGTCCCGTCTGTCCCGCTCCGTGCTGCTGGCCTTCGCGGCCGCGGTGGTGGCCGGAAGCTGCCTGCACTTTCTCCACGCGCTCCTCCCCTGCCCCGTCACCGCCCTGTTTGCCCCGGTATCGGAGAGCCTGTGGGAGCACGGAAAGCTGCTCTACTGGCCCTGCCTCGTCACCGGCCTGCTGCTGCGGGACCGTCCAGGCCCCCGTGCCTTTTCCCTGCTGCTGGCAGCGGCGGTTATGCTGGCGGCGGGCTATGGGTATCACATCTGCCTGGGCGGGGAGAGCCTGCTGTTTGACATTGTGCTCTATGTGCTGTCCATGGCGGTCAGCCTGCTTCTGCCCTATTTCCTGGACGGCCCTGTCTGGGAAAAGGGCCAGGGCCTGCTCCTGCTGCTGGTGCTGGCCCTGGGAGCCGTGCTGCTGGTCTTTACCTTCCTGCCGCCCTCCGGCCTGCTCTTCACCGACCTGTCCGGAGCAAATACCTGGAGCACCTATCCCTACTGACAAGCGGGGTCTGCCGCCCATGGGCGGCAGACCCCGCTTCCTGTTTACTCTGTGGGCAGCGCCTCCAGCAGCGCCGCGGCGGCCCAGGCCGCCGTGCCCCGGAGGACAGTTCCCTCCGCCAGCTCCGGATGCTCCCGCTCCTGCCGCTCCAGCGCCTGGGCAACCGTGTGGGCCGCCAGTGTCTGGCTTTCCTCGGCGCCCTGGAGCCGGGCCGCAGCGGCAAAAAAGTCCTCCATCTCCTCCGGCGTAATGGCGTCATCCGGCCGGAAGCGGCTCTCTCCCTCCGGCAGCAGGCCCGCCGCCCAGGCGGCCCGTATGGGCTCCCCGTACCAGAGTCCCTCCTCCAGGTCGGTGTAGGGCGGCTCCTCCGTCCCCGCCTCCAGGCCGAGGCCCCGGGTAAGCATGGCCAGCACCGCCGCCCGGCTGGCGGGAGTCTCCCCCATAAAGGCGCCGGTGCCGCCGCCGCTGAGGGCTCCCAGGGAGGTGAGGGATTCCACCGCCTCCTCGTACCAGGTGCCCGCGATGTCGGCATAGCTGGCATATTCCTCCCGCTCCGTCCGTCCGGCGGACAAGCCCAGGGTGCGGAAGGCCCAGCCGTAGTAGTCGGTATCCAGAATGGCGGCCGCCACCGAAAAGGCGTCCTCCACCGCCTGGACCAGTTCCTGGGCGTATGCCTCCTCCCCTTCTTCCCTCCGCCAGGTGATTTCCCCGGTGGCGGCGTCGTACACCATGTCCTCCGTCAGGAAGCTGCCGTCCTTCAGCAGGGCGGCGTGGGTGCAGTCGGAGAGGACGTCCCGGCCGGTGAGCAGCCGGGAATCATAGGAGAAGCCGAACAGGTTGAGCAAGGTGGGCAGGATATCCATGGTGCAGCAGTAATCCTCCACCACAATGGGCTCTTCCAGGGCGCCGGTCCAGCAGAGGAAGCTGTTGCGGTACTGCCAGAAGGGCTCCTCCGCCCGCTCCCCCGCCAGGGCTTCGTAGTCCTCCTCCGGCAGGCCGTAGGGGGCGTGGTCTCCGGTGAGCACCACCACCGTGCGTTGGGCAAGCCCCTCCTCCTCCAGACGGCCCAGCAGGTATTCCATGGCCCGCTCCAGCTCCAGCTGGCAGGCGTAATAGGCCCGCAGCTCCTCCGAGCCCTCCAGCTCCGCCACCAGCGCCTCATTCTGGGCGCTGACGGCATTGTCGGCAAAGGTATAGTCGGCGTGGCCGGAGTAGGTCATGTAGTAGGCGTGGAAGGGCTCCTGGCCCAGGTACTCGTCCACTGTCTTTTCCAGCATCTCCAAATCGGAGGTGGGGCTCTGCGGCTCCATGTCCAAGCCGAAGTCGATGGCCTCAAAGGTGTAGCCCATGTTGGTGTGGGTGTTGACCCGATCATAAAAGGTGCCGATGTTGTTGTGGTAGGCCCGGGCCTCCACCCCCGCCTGGGCGGCAAACACATTGCCCAGGCAGAAGGGCAGGTAGTTGTCCTTGGACACGGCAAAGCTCATCCGGCTCACGTCGGGCATCAGGCCCGTGCACAGGCCGTACTCCCCGTTGGTAGTGAGGTTGGGAAAGCTGTTGTAGAAATTGCGGAACACAATGCCCTCGCTGGCCATGCGGAAGAGGGTGGGGGTCAGCTGGGCGTCCAGCAGGTAGGGGGAAAAGGCCTCGGCGCAGACGACAATCAGGTTATAGCCCTCAAACAGCCCGGTATAGCGGTTTTTTGCCGTCCCCTGGAGGGCGGCAAAATACTGGTTCAGGCTGTGCAGGTCCTCCTCCTCCGTCTCCCCGTCCAGGGCGGCGAAGTCCATGCCGTCCAGCACATTTCTGGCCCCCCGGCCCCCGGCGGTGAGGTCCAGCCCGCCGGAAACCCGCACCCCGCCGCTGCCCAGCAGGACCTGCCTGGCGTCCAGCAGTCCGGCGCTCAGCAGGCCCAGCTGCTCCGCCCGCCGGTCAATGGTGGCGGAGGGGCTGTCAAAGGCCCCCTCCGGGGTGCCCGGCCCCGTCCCCATCAGGGGCAGGGTCAGCACAAGCGCCACCGGCAGCACCACGCCGGTCCCCGCCAGGGCCAGCTGGACCTTCAGGGACCGGCCGGCGATGGGCAGCCATTTTTTCCGCCGCAGCACATAGAAGGCCGCCATGGGCAGGGCCATCACCAGCAGCCGGGGCAGGCAGCGCCAGATGGCCGCCGCCGCGATGGAGGAGAAGGCGGTGACCGCCTCACCGCCCATGGCGGCATAGGCCAGGGACAGGTAGGAGCCGAAAATATCCCAGTAGACCAGCTGGGTGCCGTAGTAGGTATAGGCCAGGGGGAAGAGCACCGCCCCCACCTTTCCGCCCAGCCAGCCGGGCAGACCGCAGGCGGCGGTGCCCAGGGCCGCGGCGGCCAGGCAGAAGCCCGCCGCCGGCCAGACCCGGAAGCTCTCCCCCGCCGCCGACTGCACCACCGCCTCCCACAGCAGGAAGGCGGCGGCCCACAGGAGGAAATACCCGCCGGTTTCTCTGTGTTGTACTTGCTTCATCAAAACGCCTCGTAGACAAACACGCCGTTTCCGGTAAAGAAAATCAGGATCAGGGCCAGCATGGCGGCGTACACCGCCACACTGATTATCAGCTTTGTCACCCACAGGGGGGCAGGCAGAGGCGGTGCCTTCTTCCGCCCCTTTTGCTCCGGGGCGGCCATCCGCGCCGTCCACTCCCCCAGCTGTCTGGCGGGTCCTCCGCCCAGCAGGGCAAACAGGGGGATGGCCCAGCTGTTGGAGATGGGGTCCGCCGGCAGCACCATGGCCGCCGCCGCCCCCGCCAGCAGCAGGGCGCAGGGCAGCAGCGCGCTCCGGCGCAGCCCCCGCAGCTCCGCCAGCAGCCCCCACAGGGCCAGCAGCAGCAGCCCCAGCAGATAGCTTTGCAGCAGCGGGTGCATCACCGTGGTCACAATCTTCTCCCGGGCGGGGGTACCCCCATCCACCCTGGCCCAGCTGTAATCATAGGAGGCAAACTGTACCCGCACCCGCTCCGCCATGCTCCGGAGGGAGCACTCCGCCGCATGCAGTCCCGCCAGGGGGGCGGCGCCGGTGAGCAGCCAGACCAGTCCTCCCGCCGCCAGCCAGACCAGCAGCAGAGCCACGGCCAGGGTCAGCGCCCGCTTCGCCAGCCCGCCGTCCCGTTTCCGTCCGGCCAGGGTGAGCGCCAGCCAGGCCGCTGCCCCCAGCAGGGGGAGGGGCAGGCCGGGCTCCAGCACCAGGCACAGGCCCCAGGCCGCTCCCGCCAGGCCGTGATTGAGAAGGGTCCGGGTCAGGGGGCGGCAGAGCAGCAGCCACAGTCCCGCCAGCAGCAGGGCGGTGTACAGGGGCATGGAGGTGAGCACTCCGGCGGAAAAAAGCAGGGTGGGACAGAGGGCCAGCATCCCCCCCGCCGTCAGCCCGGCCAGCCGGGAGCCGGCCAGCTTCTCCCCCAGCAGGGCGGTAAACAGGCAGCTCACCCCGCCCCACACCCCGTTGGTCAGCTGCACCGCCTCCAGGGTGGGGCCGAAGAGCCGGAGCACCAGGCTCTCATAGAGGGCAAAGGGCACGCCTCCCTCCAGTCCGGCGCCCTGTACCAGGCCGCGCCACGCCCCCGCTCCGGCCCGGGAGAGCTCCAGGGCCAGGTTCCAGCTGGTCAGGTAGTCCCCGTGGGGCCACACCGTCCACTTCAGGGCAAATACCCCCCGCAGGACAGCCGCCCCCGCCAGCAGCAGGAGCAGCCACACCCGGCTCTCCCCCGTCAGCAGCCGGACCAGCAGGATGAGGCAGAACAGTCCCCCCAGGGCGGCCCCGGTGTACAGCGGCTGGATGGCCCCCGACTCCCGGCAGATGGCCGCCGCCGCCAGCAGAATCAGTGCCGCCGCCGGCAGCAGCAGGAGCAGCCCCGGCTTTCCGGCGGAGCCGTCCAGCTCCCGGCGGAGGAGGCACTCTCCCTCCGGCACTCTCTTGTTCTCCTCCATCTCAGTCCTCCTCCGCCAGCCAGGGATCAATGTAGTCGGTAAACCAGGGGGCGCCGGTGTCGTAGTCCAGGTGCCCCGTGTCAAAGAAGTACTGGTCCTCCACCACCCGGGTCATGTCCAGGGTCTCGATGCCCAGCCGCTCCAGCTGCTCATCGGCGTAGTCCATAATGCCCTGGGCGGCGGGATAGATTTCCAGCTTGCCGTTCCAGGGCATCCAGATGGCCCGCAGCCGGACCCCGTGGTCCCCGCACCAGGCGGCCAGCCGGTCCAGGGCGGCGAAATTCTCGGCGCAGTCGGCGGGGGTGGTCTCCCCGAACCGCTCCACCAGGCTCTCCCAGCTGGTCATCAGGTCGGCGTCGGACAGAGCTCCCCGGTACACCGCCCGCTGCTGGCTGCTGGAGTCCACGCTGACAAAGGGCTCCCCCCGGAGGAGATGGTCCACCCCGTCGGTAAGCAGCTGGCTCAGCCGGTCCCGCTGGAAGTAGAGGTAGGGCTCATACCATTTCCGGTGCCAGGGGTAGGTGGCGTTGGTGGGCAGGCTGTCCAGGAAGGACAGGTTGTTCAGGCCCAGCACCAGATCCTCCGTCACCGTCAGCTTTCCCTGCTCCAGCATTTCGGTGATGTCCTTTACGGTACCGTAGTCCATGCCGATGTTGGCATAGCCCACGCTTCCCTCCCGCCCCTCGATGTAGGAGGCGGTGACGGCGCTGCTGCCGAAGATGGCCTTTTCAAAGGTCATGTCCGGATGCTCCAGGCGAATCAGCTCGTAGTCGTTGCGCCAGATGCAGGTCATCCGCCCCACCGGGTCGGTGAGGGTGAGAACCGCCTCTCCCCCCGCCAGCACCGCCGCCAGCAGCAGGAGGAAGGCATATCGTTTGATCCATTGTCTCATAGGCGGAACAGTCCTTTCACCACTTCCGCCATCTGCCCCAAATCCATGGAGAAGGACAGGGCGTTGATGCCGAACGCGAAGTTGACCAGCAGGCAGCGCAGCCGGAACACGCCCTCCGGCATCCGCCGCCGGTCAGCGGTGGTAAGGCCCAGCAGGTTCTCCAGGGCCAGCAGGCCGCCCATGAAGGCGCCGCAGGCCAGGTTTTTCCAGCTGAAGCCGTGCCACATGCTCATCACCAGCATGGTGCACATGCCGATGGCGGCGGAGGCGGGGCGGCTGAGCCGCCTGCCGCTGACCACCACGAAGATGTGCTCCCGAATCCAGTCGCTGAGGGTGACGTGCCACTTCCGCCAGAACTGGGTGAAGCTGGCGGCGGTCAGGGGCTCCTTGAAGTTCTCCGCCACGGTAAAGCCGGTAAAGGCGGCCACGGCGATGGCGATGTCGCTGTACCCCGACAGGTCGAAATAGAGGGTGAAGTAGCACACCACGATCAGCCCCAGGCTCACCGGCAGGCACAGCCGCGCCTCCAGCAGCCGCTCCAGCACCTGGCCCAGCAGGGCCACCAGCACCATTTTTTTGAACATGCCCCGGATGAGCCGCTTCACCGCCTGGGTGGTCACCTGAGCGGTCACCGGCCGGGGGGCCAGATAGTCCCGCTCGAAATCCCGGTAGCGGAGGATAGGGCCCGAGGTGAGCACCGGGAAAAACAGCAGGAAGTTGGCGTAGGAGAGCAGGGGGATGTCCTTGTCGGCGTAGTAGACGTAGAAAATCCCGTCAATGGCCTTGAGCATGTTGTAGGCAAAGCCCACCAGGGTAAAGACGGCGGGCAGCATGGGGAGCATCAGGGCGAACCGGGCGTAGAAGAAGGGCAGGGCGCACAGGGCGCAGAACAGGACAAACAGCCCCCGCCGCAGTCCCGCTCCCCGGGCGGCCTTCAGCACCCGCAGCATGGCGTAGGTGATAAGGGTATAGCCCACGTAAAACACCGCCAGCTGCCAGGAGACGAAGGCCAGCAGGCCCAGGTCGAAGAGCAGCAAAAAGGGGGTCAGCCGCCGTTGGGGGCTGACCCTGTGCAGAATGGCGGCAGCTGCGGCATAGAGCAGCGTGGACCCCAGAATCCAGGCCAGGGTGTCAGTCTGCAGATACCACATTTCCTGATTACTCCGCCAGCTTGTGCTCCACCACCGCGGCAATCTCCTCCACGGTGTTCATGGGATAGAGAATGATGTCCTTCTGGGTGATTTCCACGTGATAGGTGTCCTCCAGGAACAGGACAATCTCCGTGGCCCCCAGGGAATCCACAAAGCCGTAGTCAAACAGGTGCACGTCGTCCCCGAAGTCGGGATCGTCCGCTGGAATCTCGAAGTGCTCCAGAATAAAGGTCCGCAGGGTATCTTTCACCGAATGTTCCATGGCAGTTTTCCTCACTTTGTCAGTTTTTTATCGTACAGGGTGCCCACCGGCCCCATACCGGCCCGCTGCCAGTAGCGGTGGGCGGCGGGGTTGTTCTGCAAAACCTGCAGCTGCATGGTGGGAATCTCCCGCTGCCGCAGCCAGTCCTCCGCCAGGCCGGTCAGCTCCAGGGCCAGGCCCTGCCGCCGGAGGGCGGGAATCACATACAAATCATTGAGGTAGCCCACGCTGCCGCAGCCGCCGCACAGGTACTCGTTGGCCAGGCGCAGGATGGAGCACACCACGAAGCCCCCCAGGCCTCCGTCCTCCCCCTGGGCCACCGCCGTAAAAATCAGGCGGGAACGGATGCGCAGGCGCAGGGCCTCCTCCAGCCCGTCGGGGCGCAGGTCATAGGGCATGCCGTATTCCCGCAGCTCCCGATGGTAGTCCCGGTGGAGCTCCAGCAGGGCGGGCAGATCCGCCTCCCCGGCCTCCCGCAGGGTCCAGCCCTTCATGGCGCCTGCCTCCCCTCCACCAGCTGCCGGCGGAGCAGCACCCGGTCAATCTTCCGGTTGGGGGTGAGGGGCAGGGTCTCGAAGACCTCCAGCCGCTTGGGCAGCATGTATTTGGGAATCAGCCGGCCCAGGGCCAGGTTCATCTTCCGCAGGGAAAGGGCGGACTTGCTCTCCACCGCCAGAATAATCTCCTGGCTGCCCTCGTCAAAGAGGGCGCACACCTTGTCCACCCCCTCCAGGGTGGCGGCGGCGGTCTCAATGTCCCCCAGCTCGATGCGGTTGCCCCGCAGCTTGAACTGGTGGTCCCGCCGGCCGCAGAAGAGGATGTTGCCGTCGGCGTCCCACTTGCCCAAATCTCCGGTGCGGTACATGACCTCCGGGTAGTTTGGATTGAGGGGGTTGCGGACAAAGGCCTTAGCGGTCTGCTCCGGGGCATTCCAGTAGCCCAGGGCCACGCCGCTGCCCAGCACGCAGATTTCCCCCTCCTCCCCCGCAGCGGCGGGGGTATTGTCCTCCTTGAGAAGGAGCACCCGCGCTCCCCGCCAGGGCTTTCCGATGGGCAGGGGCTCGCTGTCGGCGAAGTCCCGGTCCACCAGGTAGCAGGTGCAGTCCACCGTAATTTCGGTGGGGCCGTAGAGGTTGGCATACACCCGGCCGGGCAGGGCGCGGCGCCAGAGGTTCAGCTGCCGGTTGGGCATCACCTCTCCGGCAAAGACCACGGTTTTCAGCGCCGGCAGGCTCCGCCCCTCCAGGGCGCCGGAGTTGGCCACCGAAATCATCACCGTGGGCACCCAGAACACGCAGGTGACCCCCTTCTCCTCCAGCAAATCCATCAGCTTGTGGGGATACATGAAGAGGATCTCCGGGATAATCACCAGCCTGGCCCCGGTCATCAGGCAGCCGTAGAGGTCAAACACGCTGTTGTCGAAGTGGAAGCCGGACTGGAGGCCCAGCACCGACGCTTCGGTCAGGCCGAAGGTGTCCGCCACCGCCTGGGCGTACTCCAGCACCCCCCGGTGGGGGACGGTGACTCCCTTGGGCACGCCGGTGGAGCCGGAGGTGTACATGATATAGCAGGGGTCGGTGTCAACCACGGCGGCCAGCCTGTCCATCACCCGCCGGTGGTCGGCCTCCGCCGCCGCCAGCCGGGTGTAGAGGACGGCCTTCTCCGCCCCCAGCTCCGCCAGATGGGCCATGCCCTCCTGATCGGTCACCACCAGGCCGGGCCTGAGATTGTCCAGGGTGCGCGCCAGCCGCTCCCTGGGGATGGCGTAATCCACCGGGGCGTAGGGGCAGCCGGCGTACAGGACGGCCAGGAAGGTCACCACGCTCTCCCGGCTCTTGGGGAGGTAGACCAGCACCGGCTGGTTGGGCTGCACCCCCAGCTCCAGCATGGCGGTGGCCGTCCGCTCCACCGCCTCCTCCAGCTCCCGCCAGGTGAGCTGTCCCCACTCATCCTCCACCGCCGTCCGCTCCGGGAAGCGGGCGGCAGTTTTTTCCAGCCATCGGGCCGCGGAATTCAGCATGATTGGTTCTCCTCCGTCAGGGCGGCCTTCAGGCGCACCCGGTCAATCTTGTCGTTGGCGGTGTGGGGCAGCTTGTCCATGCACACCAGCTTTCCCGGCAGCATGTACTGGGGAATGTACTGCTTCAGCTTCAGGTTCATCTGCCGCAGGCTCATCCCCTGTCCCCCCTCCACAAAGAGGACGATGCGCTCCGCCGGGGCGTCAAAAATGGCGCAGGCGTTTTCCACGCCGGGAATGCACATGGCCCCCGCCTCAATCTCCCCCAGCTCGATGCGGTTGCCCTTGAGCTTAATCTGGCTGTCCTTCCGGCCCAGGAAGCGGATGAGTCCGTCCTCCCCCCACTGGGCCAGGTCCCCGGTGCGGTACATCCGCTCCGGGAAGGCGGGGCTGAGGGGGTTGAGGCAGAAGGCCTTTTCCGTCTGCTCCGGATTGTTCCAGTAGCCCAGGGCCACCCCGCTGCCCAGCACGCACAGCTCCCCGGTCTCGCCGGGGGCCGCCTCCCGCCCCTCGTCGGTGAGGATGTGCACCCGCATGTTTTCGCAGGATCTGCCGATGGGCAGGCTCTCGTGATTTTCAAAGGGGCGGTCCACCTTGTAGTAGCAGCACACGTCGGTAATCTCCGTGGGCCCATACAGGTTGGCGTAGGCGCAGTGGGGCAGGGCCTTCCGCCAGAGGTTCAGCTGGGTGTTGGGCATGACCTCCCCGCAGAAGGCCACGTTTTTCAGCTCCGGCAGGGGGTGTCCCTCCAGGGCCCCGGCGTTGGCCACGTTGATCATCACCGTGGGCACCCAGAAGATGGAGGTGACGTGGTGGGCCTCCAGATACTCCGGCAGCTTCAGGGGGAAGAGGAACAGGCTCTCCGGGGTGAGCAGCAGCCGGCCGCCGCACCGCAGGGTGCCGTAGATGTCAAAGGTGGAGTTGTCAAAGTAGAAGGGGGCCTGATTGGCCATGACGGTGGTCTCGTCAAAGGCGAAGGTGTCCGCCACCCAGTCGGCGTAGTCCAGAATCCCCCGGTGGGGGATGGTCACCCCCTTGGGGGTGCCGGTGGAGCCGGAGGTGTACATCACATAGATGGGGTCGGTGTCAATGACGGCGGAGATGGCCGCCTCCACCGCCGGTCCGTCGGCCTGCGTCCCCTCCAGCTCAGAGAGCAGCACCGCCTTGGTGTCACCCAGCTGAACCCCCTCCAAATTGGGCAGCAGGGCCTCGTTGGTCACCACGTAGGCAGGGCGCAGGCTCTCCACGATCTTCTCCAGCCGGGCCATGGGGATGTGGGCGTCCACCGGGGCGTAGGGCCGGCCGGCGCACATGGCCCCGAAGAACACCGACAGGGCGTCGATGCTCTTGGGCAGATAGACCACCACCGGCCGCCGGTCCCCCAGCAGGGCGGTGCCGATGGCCCGGGCCCGCTCCAGCATCCCGCCGTAGCTCAGGCTCCCCTCTTCTTCCTCTACATAAATCCGCTCCGGCCAGCGCTTGGCCGCTTGCTCCAGCAGGTGGATGGCAGAATTGCTCATAGACTCGCACCTTTCCTCGTTTTGCTGTTATTCCCAAAAGTGGAGCACCAGGGTGTCCGGATCTCCCCGCTTGGTCAGGGTGGTTTTCTCCCCGTCCCGGGTCATGGTCCAGCCCTCGGAGGGGGTGGACACGCTGCCCTCCACCTGCACCTCCATCAATCCGCCGGTGGCAAACGCCACAGTCAGGGTGTCCCCCTCCCAGGTCAGGTTTGCGGGCAGATTGACCTGCCGCAGGTAAGTGCCCTCCCGCTGGCCCTTCCAGACGGTGGTGTCCTTGTCCAAAGACAGGTACAGGCTGTTGCCCTCCTGCCGCCACACCGAGGCGTCGGTGGTGTAGTCGCCGGCGGAATAGCCCTCCCCAAAGGTGAGCTTCACCCCCACGGCATTCTGGTAGTTCTCATCGTAAAGGGCCAGATCCGTGCGCAGGGTGGAGGCGGACAGGCGCAGGGCCCCGGTTTCCCCATCCACCGCGGCGGACACCGCCGTGTTGAGGGCGGCGGCGGAGGCGCAGGCCAGCTGGTCCTCCCGGATGCAGGTGTAGCCGTAGGTGTCCAAAAAGTCGGACATGGCCTGAACCGCCCGTCTGGCCTCGCTGTCGTCCCGGTAGATCCAGTCGCAGTGGTAGTAGAGGAACATGGGGTTGCCGTACCGGGCCGCGATGGCCTGCCAGTCGTCCCCCTTGTAGAACAGGGTGGAGGCGTTGAGCATCAGCATGGTGGGCTCCCCCCCGCTCTCCAGGAAGAAGGGCAGGGCCAGCACATTTTCCGCCGACACCTGGGGGGTGGCGGAGGAGTGGGGCAGCTCGGTGCCGGAGTTCCACAGCATCCCGCTGTTGTACTGGGCCAGATAGGTCTGGGCGGGGCCGTACACGCTGGAGTGCCAGGTGTGCTGGTTGTTGCCCACCCGGGTCAGGTCAATCCCGTAGGAGGCCAGGGCCTCCATGTGGCGGTCAAACTCCCGCTGCTCGTACTCCGCCGAGGCGTACCAGTGGGTGAGGGTGTGTACCCCCAGGTAGTAGTTCTTTTCCTTCATCCAGTCCACCTGCGCCTGGAGCTGCTCCCGGAAGGGGAAGTACTCCGAGTCGATGGGGCAGGGCAGGCCGTACTCCAGCTGGCCGCAGATCAGGTCCAGCGCTCCGTCTCCG
>CALWOL010000073.1 GCA_944383135.1 uncultured Flavonifractor sp. | reverse complement strand
CGCTGTTGAGGGAGGGCCGGAGGATGGGGTCATCCACCGGGCTTTCCACCTTCTTGCCGAACATGTATACCTGCATGTTCAGCTTCCGGATGCTCTCAATGTACTGTTCTCCGGTCATAAGTGCCATGGCGCATTCTCCTCCTTATCTTACAGCCGGTCCAGGGCCTTGGCCACCTTGATGAGCTGGACAATCAGATTCTTGTTGGCGGACGCCATTTCCTCGGGGGTGCGCTCCACAAAGCCGTGGCCGCCGGTCTTGAAGCCCAGCTCCCCCTTGGCAATGTGGTCGCAGAGCAGCTTCTGGGCCTCGTGGGTGTCCTCAATGTGGGGGAAGAGGTAGGAGTGGATGTTGTAGGTCAGATCCAGGCCGCCCATATCCATCACCTCAAAAGGAGCGGAGATGCCCACCCGCATGCCGAAGCCGTACTTGATGGCCTCATCCACGTCCTGGGGAGTGGCGATGCCCTTTTCCACGATGGAAATGGCCTCCCGGAACAGGGCGTGCTGGAGACGGTTGGCCAGGAAGCCGGGCACGTCCTTCTGCACCAGCACCGGGTGTTTGCCGCCGTCCCGCAGGATTTCAAAGGTGCGGTCCACGGTCTCCTGGCTGACATGCTCGGTCTTGATGACCTCCACCAGGGGCATCAGATAGGCGGGATTCCAGTAGTGGGTGCCGATGATGCGCTCCTTGTGGAGGGACAGCTGGGCAATCTGCGTGATGCTGATGGCGGAGGTGTTGGAGGCCAGCACCACGTGGGTGGGGCAGAGCTGGTCCAGGGTCTGGAAGTAGGACTGCTTGACCTCCAGCTTTTCCACAATGCACTCGAAGATGATGTCGGCGAAGCCGGCTACCTCCGCCATATCCTCGGTGTAGCTCACCCGGTCCAGCACCTGGGGGATGACGGCGGCGTCAATCACGCCGTTCTCCGCCAGAACATTCAGGTTGGATTCCATATTGGGGCGGGAGTCTCCCCGCTCCTTGTCGTTGCCCACCAGGACAATTTTGACAAAATAGCCCTTCATGGCGAACAGCTGGGCAATGCCCACGCCCATCTTGCCGCCGCCCAGTACGCCGATCTTCCAGTTTTTCATAAGGCAGGATCTCCTTTGCTTAAGATGTGTTTGGATTTAGAGAAAAAGTTTGATATACTAAGGTTAAGACTTGATTTCGGGGGTGAATCCATGGCGCGGCAGCTGAGACAGATCCGGCAGGAGGCCCAGACACTTCTGGACGCCTATACCCAGACAGGCAGGCTGGATACCGTCCGCTTCCGGGAACTGCTGGAGGATATGGACACACTGATGGCCGATGGCATTGATTTCCGGGAAATTGTGGAGAACATTGACGAAAGTGTGTTTATCACCGACGGGGAGGGCTATGTGCTCTATACCAACCCCGCCTATCACCGGAACACGGGGGTGCCCCGGGAGGATGTGATGCACCGCTATGTGCGGGACATTGTGGCCGACGGGGTGTTCAACGGCGGCTCCACGCTGGCGGTGATGGAGACAAAAAAGAAGGTGTTTCGCCTGTCCACCACCTTCCGCAGCGATCCGCCCCGGGTGGGCTACACCATCGGAGTGCCCCTCTTTGACGAGACGGGGGAGCTGCGGCGGATTGTGGTGACCAGCCGGCCCATTCTCACCCTTACCGCCCTGAAGGACGACTACTCCCGCTTCCTGGATGAGGCCAAGGGATATGCCGGAAGCAACATCCAGATTCTCTCCCAGCCGGAGCAGCCCAAGCAGCTGGTGGGCCGCTCTCCCCAGATGCAGGCCGCCTGGGCCCTGGCCCGGAAGGTGGCGCCCACCGATGCCACCGTGCTCATCACCGGCGAGTCCGGCGTGGGCAAGGAGGTGCTGGCCGACGAGATTTACAACCACAGCGCCCGCCGGGGCAAGCCCTTCGTCAAGGTCAACTGCGCGGCCATTCCCGCCAACCTGCTGGAATCCGAGCTGTTCGGCTATGAGAAGGGGGCCTTCTCCGGAGCCAGCGCCCAGGGGAAAAAGGGCCTGTTTGAGCTGGCCAATCACGGTACCATTCTGCTGGATGAGATTGGGGATATGCCCCTGGACCTCCAGGTGAAGCTCCTCCGGGCCCTTCAGAACCGGGAAATCCTGCGCATCGGCGGCACGGTCCCCATCCCGCTGGATTTGCGGATTATCGCGGCCACCAACGCTGATCTGAAGCAGCGGGTGGAGGAGCGCACCTTCCGCCAGGACCTGTACTACCGTCTGCGGGTGGTGCCCATCACCATCCCGCCCCTGCGGGAGCGGCCGGGGGACATTGGTCCTCTGTGCCAGTACTTTCTCCAGATGTATACCGAGAAGCACCACTGCCGTCTGACCCTGAACGACCGGCTGATCGCCCTGCTGGAGTCCTACCCCTGGCCGGGCAACGTCCGGGAGCTGGAAAACGTGATGGAGTATCTCATCATCTGCCATTCCGGTGTGGAGGAAATCGACGAGTCCATGCTGCGGGGCCTGCTGGACATGGATGGTCAGGCCCCGGGCGATCCGGAGCACCCGGCCGAGCCGCCGCAGCCGGAGGCCCGGGAGGGATTGAATATGGAGCAGTCCCGGGCGGAGGTGGAGAAGAGCCTCATCATCGACGCTCTTTCCAAAACCCGCAGCCTGCGCCAGGCCGGGGAGCTGCTCCATGTCAGCGCCTCCACCCTGTCCCGGAAAATCCGGCAGTATGGGATTGACTATCCCCGGGCCCGCTCTTAGCGGTTCTGCAGGTTCTCCACAATACAGGCCATGCCCTGGCCGCCGCCGATGCACAGGGTGGCCAGGCCGTACCGGCCGCCCCGGCGCCTGAGCTCATAGAGCAGGGTGGTGAGGATGCGGGTGCCGCTGTTGGCCAGAGCGTGGCCGTGGGCAATGGCGCCGCCGTTGACGTTTACCTTTTCGTAGCCCGCGGTGCCCATTTCCAGACCCAGCTCCTTCAGACAGCCCAGGGACTGGGCGGCAAAGGCCTCGTTGAGCTCGATGAGGTCCAGATCGTCCAGGGTGAGGCCGGCCTTTTTCAGCGCTTTCCGGGTGGCGGGCACGGGGCCCAGGCCCATGACGCTGGGGTCCAGTCCGGCGCTGGACATGGCGACAATGCGGGCCATGGGGGCCACTCCCAGGGACCGGGCCTTGCCTACGGTCATCAGGATGACGGCGGAGGCGCCGTCGTTCATGCCGGAGGCGTTGCCGGCGGTGACGGTACCCCCCTCCTTGAAGGCGGGCTTCAGCTTGGCCAGACTCTCCATGGTGGTGTCCGGCCGGTTGTGCTCATCCTTTGCGAAGGTGAAGGTGCGCTTGCGCTCCTTTACCTCCACGGGGATGATCTCCTCGTCAAACTTGCCAGCGGCCTGGGCGGCGGCCATCTTCCGCTGACTGTCCAGGGCGAAGGCATCCTGCTCCAGACGGGTGATGTGGTGGCGCTCAGCCACGTTCTCCGCCGTCAGGCCCATGTTCAGACCGGGGTAGAGGGCGTTGGGCTGCACGATGGTCACGCCGTGGGAGAAGGTGTCGTAGAGCTTCTTGTCCCCCAGGCGCATGGGCTCATACCGGGTGGAGGGGTCCAGGTAGTAGGTCAGCCGGGACATGACCTCCACGCCGCCGGCGCAGATAATCTCGGCCTCGCCCGCCATCAGCTCGTACATGCCGCTCATCACCGCCTGGAGGGAGGAGGCACACTGCCGGTCCACCGAGTAGGCGGGCACCTCCTCCGGTACGCCGGCCAGCAGGGCGGCGCACCGGGCCACGTTGGGGGTATAGCCGTACACGTCGCCGAACACCACCTGGTCCAGCTGGTCCAGGCCGATGGAGGAGCGGCGCGCGGCCTCTTTGATGACCAGAGCGCCCAGGTCCTGGGCCTCCACCGTTTTCAGGCTGCCCAGATAGGCGCCCACGGGGGTGCGCACAGCGCTGGTAATTACAATATCTTCCATGAAAAGAATCCTTCCTTGCTGGTTTTTGTGAGGGGCTTTCCGACTTGCCGGAAAGCCCCTCACTGGTTTGTGATTCGAAACTTAGAAAATCGCGGGGAAAATCATCAGGCCGGCCACGGTGAACACCAGCCAGAACACGCACATGAAGGCCATGAAGCCCCACACGTCCTTCAGCTTGGTGCCGGTCATCGCCAGGGCGGGGATGATGTACAGAGGCTGGATCAGGTTGGTCACCTGGTCGCCGTAAACAAAGCCGTTGATGACGGTAATCATGTCGGCGCCAACCTTCTGGGCGGCCTCCAGCAGCAGGGGACCCTGAACGATGAACTGACCGCTCTGGGAGGGGATGAACAGGTTGACCACGGCGGCGCACAGGTAGCCCACCATGGGCAGGGTCTGAGCGTTGGAGATGCTCACCAGGCCGGACACCACGATGGAGGCCAGGCCGGAGGAGGACATGATGCCGGAAATGCCGCCGTAGAAGGGGAACTGGAACATAACCTCGGTGGCCAGATGCATGGAGTCCTTGTGGGCGCCGATGAAGGCGGTGGGAGTGCTGTACAGGAAGCAGTTGATGGTCAGGAAGAAGGTGATGATGAAGTTCAGGCTCAGAGCGCCCAAGAAGCCCTTGGTGGCAAACTCATGGACAATCACCACAATACCCATGATGCCGATGAGCCACATGATGATGCGGCTGCCGTTCATCCTGCCGGCGGGGGAGGAGCGGTCCACCTTCATCCACTCGGCTTCCTTGTCCAGCGCGGCGTCGTCGGCGGCGTAGGAGATGCCGGCGGAGACGGGAGGACGGGTGACAACGGCCAGGATCATGGTCAGGATGGCCAGGGTGAGGAACATGGCCACGTTGGCGGGGTTGTACACGGTCTCGGCCTGGGAGAGGGTGCGGCCGAAGAAATCGTAAACCAGATTGTCCTCGGTGGCCAGCAGGCCGTAGACGGCGCAGGTGGGGCTCAGGGTCTGGCCCAGGCAGGAGGTGCAGTAGCCGGCCACAATCATCATGGGGAAGTGGATGCCCTTGATGCGCTTGGCCAGGGCGATGGCGAACACGGTGCAGGACATGGTGCAGAAGGCCCAGTTGATGAAGGAGGCGAAGTAGCCCCAAATCATCAGCACGCACATGGCCACGCCGGGGGTGCGGATGTAGCTGGCCAGCCGGTTCACGGCGTGGAGCACATACTTGGAATTGGCGGTGGCGGCGCAGATGACCACCATCAGGGACATCTGCATGGCGAAGGACAGCTGGGTCCACATGCCGTCAAACCAGTAGACACACAGGTCCACCGGGCTGGTGCCGGTGCCGATCAGGGCGGCGACAAAGACGATAAAGGTCAGGATGAGACAGAACACCATGGAATCGGGGATGATCTTGTCGGCGGCAAACTGGAATTTTTGGCTGAACCGCCACAAAAGGTTGCCGCGCTCTTGTTTGCTTTGCGTCATAAATGTTTCCTCCTTTTCTCTCTCTTGCTTAGTTCAGGCTCAATATCTCACGGGCCTCGTCGGGGGTTGCGGCCTGGCAGCCGTACTCCTCGATGACCCGTTTGGCCCGCAGCACAAACTGCGTGTTGCTCTCCGCCAGCACGCCCTTGGCGTACATCACGTTGTCCTCCATGCCCACACGGATGCCGCCGCCCAGGGCCACGGCGCCGTAGAGCATCTCCAGGGCGGAGTGGCCCACGCCGAAGCAGCTCCAGGTGGAGCCGGGACACAGGGACTCCATGGTCTCCTTCATAAAAATGAGGTTCTTCATGGTGCCGGGGATGCCGTTGGCGCAGCCCATGCAGAACTGGAAGTGGAGGGGAGCCTTCAGCACGCCCTTCTTCAGGTAGTAGGCGGCGTTGGCAATCATGCCGGGGTCAAAGGCCTCGATTTCCGGCTTGATGTGGTGGGCCTGCATGATGCCGCCCAGCTTCTCCAGGAAAGCGGGGGGATTGAGAAACAGACCGGTGTGCATCCAGTTCATGGAGCCGCAGTCATAGGAGGCCATCTCCGGGTGGAGCTCCACAATGTGCTCATAGCGGCACTCCTCCGTGGGGAAGGAAGCGGCGCCGGAGGTGGTCATATTCAGGATGATGTCGCAGTCGGGGTGATTGACCCGCAGCAGCTCCACCGTCTCCCGGAACTTGTTCTTGTCCATGGCGCCGTTGCCCTCGTCGTCCCGCATGTGCAGGTGGGCCATGGCGGCGCCCGCCTTCCAGCAGGCGTACACGTCCTCGGCAATCTCGGCGGGGGTCATGGGCACATTGGGGTTGTTGGCCTTCTTGGGCCAGGCGCCCGTGGTGGCCACGGTGATAATCCGCTTGTTCTTCAAATCGGACATAGGTGTTCTCTCCTTTACCAATGTGGTTGCGGTTGCTACACCTTGTCCTTTAAGCAAAGGCCGTGCCAACTCAGAAATGCAGGAAAATAAGGGGGCTTTGCAGCGGTTGTTGCACATGGCAGGCATAAATGTGCCATAAATGAAACAATGTGCCACATTCAAAACAAAAAATAGGGACACTGCGGAACTTCCGCAGTGTCCCCGCCGTTAGGGGATAAAATCATGGAACAGCGCTCAGGGAAAGGGAGAGGGATTCCCGCACCGGCGCCCCGGTGGAATCCAGCCAGAACAGCTTGCCCAGGACCGTGTCGTCCAGAGGAGTCACATCCTCCGGCAGCTCCTCCGCTTCCGGCGGCAGCTGGATGACCGCCAGCAGCTGTCCGGCGGCGTCGTACTGGGCAAAGTAGCAGGAGAACAGCGGCTCCCAGGCAGCGTAGTAGTCCTTTGCTCCCACGCTGCCGGCGGGAAGCGCCGCCGCCGGCTGGCCGGAGCAGTCCGCCGTCTCATACCAGCCGGCAAACTGCCAGCCCGGCCGGACTGGCCCCGGCAGGGGGAGGTCCTCCTGCCCCAGAACATAGGATTGGGGTACTTCGGTCTCCGCGCCGAAGGCGGCATCCGCCCCTCCCAGGTGGAAGGTGATGGGATACTGCTGGTCCAGGGCCTCCACAAAGGCGCCGATGTCCGCCAGACCGTAGCCGTAGTACAGGTCATAGCCCGGCTCTCCCAAATCCAGGGCGCTGGAGCAGAGCAGCTCCAGAAAAGCCTCCGGGGTGATGGCGTCGCTGCGCTGTTTGGCCATGGCGGCCATGGCGGTCACCACCGGCGCGGCAAAGGAAGTGCCCTCCTTGACGGCGGTGCCGCCGCCGGGGTAGAGAGACTGGATGGCGGTGCCGGGCGCTGCCACGGTAATCTGGTCATTGAAGTAGGAGTAGCTCTCGTCAAACACCACCTGGTCTCCCGCCTGCATACAGGCGGAGACGGCCGCCACGCCGTCAAAGCCGGCGGGATACATGTAGGTGGTGCTGCGCTTGTACTCTCCGGCCTTATAATTTCCGGCGGCGGCCACCAGGATAATGCCGGCGTCCAGGGCACGCTGACAGGCCTCCCGCATGCTTGCTCCGCCGGTTTTCCCCCCGATGCTCAGGTTGATGACATCCGCCCCCTGTTCTATGGCGCAGTCGATGGCCTGGATGAGCAGGGCGGTGGTGCTGTATCCGCTCTTCGTGATGCAGATGGGCAGAAGGGTGATGTTGGGAGCCACGCCGTCCGTTCCCAGACCATTGCCCACCTGGGCGGCCAGAACGCCCGCCACGAAGGTGCCGTGCCAGCCGTCCACGCCGTCCTCCGCCCCCGCCAGGTTGCAGCAGTCCAGGATGTTGGCCCCGTTGAGGTCCGGGTGCTCCCGCTCAATTCCGGAGTCGATGACCGCCACGGTCACTCCGTCTCCCCGGGTGTCATAGCGCCCCGTCTCGTCGGTGTGATTCCAGGCGGCCTGGGCATCCACCGCCAGCAGGCTCCACTGGGTGGACTGATACGCCCCCTCCAGCAGCTCCAGCTGGTAGTTGGGTTCATAGTAGGCCGCCAGACCCAGCTCCTCCAGCGCCTGGGCAGTTTCCAGCTCCTCCACCAGCCAGAGGTCCTGCCGCACCGCCTGGCAGTCATCGGCGGCCAGCAGGGACAGACGCTCCCCGGACACATCCTCCTTCAAACGCACCAGGTAGCCGTCAAAGGCCGCCTCCTGAGATTCCGCGGCCCGCCCCGTCAGGGAGGCAAACGGGGGAAGAAGCGCCAGAACAGCCAGAGCCAATGCAAGCAAGCGTCTCATTTGGTACACCTTCTTTCTATCGTTCCAATCCGCCGGCTGACGGAAGGGAAGCAGGGGCGGGGATCTGAGGCGCTACCATGGAGCAAATTCCTCCAGCCAGTAGCTGCCCCATGCCTTTTTAAACTCCGCCGCCGCCTTCCGGGGTAGGGAGACGGTCTCGCCGTTGTCCAGCAAAGCGCGCTGGCCGTTGACTCCGGCCACATGCTGGAGGTTCAGTGCAAGGCTGGCCCCGCACAGCCGGAAGCGGCGGTCGGCCAGCAGGGGAGCGGCCATTTCCCGAAAGGAGCTTCGGATGGTCTGAGTGTCCACCGTACCGTGGGTGCAATAGAAGCGCATGACGCGTCCCGTCCGCTCCACGTAGCGAATTTGCTCCAGCAGCAGCCGCCGGGGGCCGCCGGCGGTGCTTACCATCACCGCGCAGCTCCGCCGGCGCTGGAGCTTCTCCAGCGCGCCGTCCAGCACCTGAAAGAGCTTTTTCTCCTCCACCGGCTTGAGAAGATAGAAAAAAGCCTGGACGTCATAGCTGTCGGCGGCAAAGTCATTGGAGCTGGTAAGGTAGAGAATTTCACCCCCGTCTCCCAGAGCCCGGAGCCGCCGGCCGGTCTGAATGCCGTCCAGACCGGGCATGAGGATGTCCAGAAGGTAGAGGTCAAAGCCCCCCTGGACCTCGGCCTGCTTCAACAGCGCCTGTCCGCTGGTAAAGGCGGCGATCCGCCCCTCCAGCCCGGGACAGGCCTGGAGGTAGGCCTCCAGCAGCCCCACCGTCTGCTTCAGCTGCTGCCTATCGTCGTCGCACAGCGCAAATTTCAGCACGGCCGGTCCCTCCTCTCCCCATAAACGTCTGCCCTTCCGGCAGACCCGCGTATAAAAATAACATAACACCCAACCCCGCGGGCCGTCAAGTGGGGCCGCGGCCCCGTCCCCGCGGCAGGACAAAAAAGCAGGCCATCCCATTTAGATGGCCTGCCTTTTGCTGACCTGGCGGGAACGGTTCAGTCCCTGCGCAGAAAATACCGGACAAACATCACCGCCAGGCCGATGACCAGGGCGATGTAGACGTAGATCAGGAACCGCTCCGCCGTCCCCTTGCCGCCGCCCCAGGTCTGTTCCACCGAGGGGTCCTCATATTCCGCCGTCACGTCCCGGCCGTCCTTGTCGTACAGGGTGATGCCCGACACATTTACCCTTACCATGGTCCCGGACGGGATGCCCAGCTCCTCCTCCAGCCGGTCATAGTCCATCTGCCACAGGAAGTCGGGCTCCGTGATCTGATAGGTGGTCTCATAGAACTGGACCCGGTCCGCCCCCTCCAGGGACACGTCGTAGGTAATCTTGGCGGAGTAGATGTCCCGGCAGCCGTCCCCCATCAGGAAGAACAGCCAGCCGTCCCCGTTCCCGGCGCTGACGGTCTGGGCGTCGATGCCGGCGGTGTAGGGGAAGGGACTCATGGAGGAGCCAACCGGCCAGTACTTGCCGTTGAGCCCCCGCTCCAGGTGGAGGATGCCGTGGACGTTGTCGGCGTTATCGGCGGCGTAGGCCACATAGAGGTCCTTGCCCTCCGCCACCCAGCCCAGCACCCGGAGGGGGTCTCCCTCCACCACATGCCGGATGGTGGAGTCCGGTGCGCTGGGGACATAATCCTCCACCGCCTCCAGCCGCCCGGCCTCCGTGTTGGGGTAGTGGTAGGCCTGCACGTCGTACAGCCACCAGATGCACCACAGGGCCAGGAGGATGGTGAGGGCGGCGGCGAGGAGCCGGGTGCGCTTCACCCGCTTGAGGAAGTTCAGAGAGGGCTTGGGGGCCCGCTCCACCGGCAGACCGGCGCGCATCCCCTCCTCCGCCCGGCGGCAGTCGGGGCAGCCCTCCAGGTGTTCCCGCACCTGGGCGGCGGTCTCCGGCTCCGTCAGCTCTTCGATGTAGGCCGGCAGCAAATCCCGCACCACGCAGCAGTCCAGCTTGTGCTCACTCATATCCGTTCCCTCCCATCAGCGCTTTCAGCGTTTCCTTGCCCCGGTAAAACCGCATCCGGGCCCACACCTCCGTGTGGTTCAGAATGGTGCCGATTTCCCGGAAGGTGAAGTCCCCCGCCAGGCGGAGGTAGATGACCTCCCGGGTGTCCGGGTCCAGCTGCTGCATGGCCCGGTAGAGCAGCAGCCTGCCGTCCTTCTCCTCGGCCTCCCGGGCCGGGTCATCGTCGGCGGGCACCCGCGCCAGGGCCTCCTCCTCCAGGGGGGCCGTTCGGCCCCGGCGGGAGAGCTCCTGGTACCACAGCCGCTTAGCGATGGCGCACAGCCAGGTCTGGGGGGCGCAGTCCCCCCGGAAGGCTTTCAGGCCCTTCAGCGCCTGATAAAAGGTCTCCTGGGTCAGCTCCTCTGCCGTGTCCGCCTCCCGACACAGGGCGAACAGGTAGCGGTAAACCCCCTCGGCGTGCTTTTGGTAGAGGTCCTCCCCGTTCCAGGCCATCTCTCTCCCCCCTCTCTGTCCATTGGTTTCCCCAGCGGAGCTTTCGTTACATAGAATAGCAAAAAAATACGCCGCGGAACAGCTCCGCGGCGCATTTTTATTTGGTACAGCGGGATCTTACAGGCCCAGCTCGATCCACAGATCGTTGTAGAGGGTACGGGTCTCCTCAGGCAGGACCAGGTAGGCCTCGCAGCGGTCCAGCACCTCCTGGGGGGCGGCCATGATCTCATAGAGCTCCATGTCCAGGGGCTCGCCGTAGGTCTCCTCATAGTAGGCGGGGTACTGCTCCAGAGCCTCGGCGTTGGGGGAGGCGTACCAGATGTAGTCCATGTTGCGCAGGTTGGACTCGGTGGAGGCCAGGAAGTTGATCCACTCGTGGGCCTCCTCCACGTTCTGGGCGTCCTTCAGGATGCACATGGCGTCCACGAACCAGTTGGAGCCCTCCTCAGGGACCACATAGGCCAGGTCGGGGTTGCTCTCCAGCATGGTGAGGTAGTCGCCGGCGTAGTAGGTGGCCACGGCGGCGTTGCCGCCCTCCATCTTCAGGAACACCTCGTCCATCACCTTGCCCTGGTACACACCCTTGGAGGCGGCGTCGGCGATGAGCTGATAGGCCTCCCGAATCTGGGCCTCATCGGTGGTGTTCACGGAGTAGCCCAGGTAGTACAGGGCCATGCCGAAGGCGTCCCGGGAGTTATTGATGAGCAGCACGTTGCCGGCGTTGGCCTCGTCAAACATGGCGCTCCAGCTGGTAATAGGGCCGTCCACCATGGTGGTGTTGTAGATGATACCCAGGGTGCCCCAGGTGTAGGGGACGGTGTACAGGTTCTCCGGGTCGTAGGACAGGTTCTTGAACCGGTCGTCAATCTTCTCGAAGTTGGGAATCTTGGAGTAGTCCAGAGGCTGGAGCATATCCTCCTCGATGAGCTGGGAAATCATATAGTCGGAGGGGCAGATGACGTCGTAGTTGGCGCCGCCGTTCTTCAGCACGGAGTACAGGGCCTCGTTGCTTTCAGCGGTCTGGTAGTTGACCTTGATGCCGGTCTGCTCCTCAAATTCGGTGATAAGGTCCAGGTCGATATACTCGCCCCAGTTGCACACGTTGAGCACCCGGTTGCCGTCGTTGCTGCTGTTGCCGCCGGAAGGGGTCTCGGCGCTGCCGCCGGTGTTGTCCACCCGCTCCACGGAGCAGCCGGAGAGCAGCAGGCCGGCGGCCAGTGCGCAGGAAAGGGTCAGAGCAGCGATTCTTTTCAATTGATCATTCCTCCAATGTAGGTTTTTATCTCAAGGCCCGCAGGCCGGGAGACCTCAGCTGAGCTGCCGCTTCGCGGCGGCCTTTTCCGCCCGGGATTCCCGGACGTTGACCACGATGAGCAGGAACAGCACCACCACGAACAGGATGGTGGAGATGGCGTTGATTTCGGGGGTGACGCCCTTCTTGGTCATGCCGTAGATGGTCATGGCCAGGGTGGAGGTGGACGAGCCGGCGGTGAAGTAGGAGATGACGAAGTCGTCCACGCTCATGGTGAAGGCGATGAGGGCGCCGGAGATGATGCCGGGCATAATCTCCGGCAGGATCACCTTCCCGAAGGCCTGCAGCCAGGTGCAGCCCAGATCCCGGGCGGCGTCCACCAGATTGCTGTCCATCTGCCGCAGCTTGGGGCTCACGGAGAGGATGACATAGGGGATGTTGAAGGTGACGTGGGCGATGAGCAGAGTGCCGAAGCCCAGATACAGCTTGGGGAGGGTGATGCGGTATATGGCCCCGAACAGGTTGACGGTAAAGGCGTAGTTGGAGGCCAGGTAGTTCCACCCCCCAAACACCGCCACAAAGAACAGGCACATGGCCACGCCGGTGACGATATCGGCGTTCATCATGGGGATGTTGTTCACCGTCAGCAGGGGAGCGCGCCAGCGGCGGCGCATGGAGAAAAAGCCGATGGCGGTGAAGGTGCCCACCACGGTGGCGATGGCGGTGGCCAGCACGGACACCAGAAGGGTGGTATACACGCTCTGGATGATGAGCCGGTCCTGGAACAGCTCGGCGTACCACTGCAGGGAGAAGCCCTGCCAGACCACGCCGCTTTTGCCGGCGTTGAAGGAAAAGACGATGAGCAGCAGGATGGGAGCGTAGAGGAAGAAAAAGACCAGGGCCATATACAGCCGGCTGCCCACCCGGTTTTTCCGGTTCGTGCTCATAGCATCACCGCCTGTTCTTCCCCTTCACCGAAGTGGTTCATCACCCACATGCACACCACCACAATGATCATCATCACCAGGGCGATGGCCGAGCCCAGGTGGGGGTTGTAGGCGCCCCCAAGGAACTGCTGCTCGATCAGGTCGCCCAGCATCATCTGGATGCCGCCGCCCAGCAGCCGGGAGATGGCGAAGGTGGACACCGAGGGGACGAATACCATGGTCACGCCGGAGAGGATGCCTGGCAGGGACAGGGGGAAGATCACCTTGCGGAACACACCCAGGGAGTTGGCGCCCAGGTCCCGGGCGGCCTCCAGCAGGGATTGGTCCAGCTTGATAATCACCGAGTAGATGGGCAGGATCATGAAGGGCAGATAGTTGTATACCATGCCCAGCACCACCGCCCCCTGGGTACCGATCATGCGGAAGTACTGGATGTCGGTGCCCATGGTGTTGTTGAGAAAGTCAAAAAGCCCGATGGCGGAGAAGAGCTGATTGAGGATGCCGTTGTTCTCCAGAATGGACATGGTGGCGTAGGTGCGCAGGAGGAAGTTGACCCACATGGGCAGCATAATCAGCAGCATGGCTACCCGCTGGAATTCCTTTCCCTCCCGGGCCATGGCGTAGGCCAGGGGGTAGCCCACCAGCAGGCAGATGAGGGTGGCGATGATGGCCAGCTTGAAGGAGCGGGTGAAGATTACCGCGAAGGTGCCCATCCGGGTGAAATTGTCCGTGGTAAAGCTGAAGTCGGCGGTGGTAAAGGAGTAGATTACCACCATGATGATGGGAGCCACCACGAAGAGGGCCATCCACACCACATAGGGGATGGCCAGGAAGGAGCGATTATTCTTCATGCCCGCTCTCCTCCTCCGGCTCGTAGTCCGCGTCGCTGATTTCCTCGTACTCCTCGGAGTAGGAGGAGTAGTCACCGAACATACCGGAGTACTGGCTCTTCTTCAGCACGTGGATGCCGTCGGGATCGATCTTGATGCCGATGTGGCTGTCCACCGGGCAGAAGTCGGTGGTCTGGATCAGCCACTTGAAGCCGTAGAAGTCCACGATAGTGTCGTAGTGAACGCCCTTGAAGGTGACGGCGGTGACGGTGCCCCTGAGCTGGCCCTGGGACTCGTCCACAATGTCCACGTCCTCCGGGCGGATGACCACGTCCACCGGCTCGTCCTTGGCAAAGCCCTTGTCCAGGCACTGGAACTTCCGGTTGAAGATCTCCACCACCCCGTCGGCGCGCATGATACCGTCGATGATGTTGGATTCGCCGATGAAGTCGGCCACAAAGGCGTTTTTGGGCTCGTTGTAGATGTCCTCCGGGGTGCCGATCTGCTGGATGCGGCCCCCGTCCATCACCACCACCGTGTCGCTCATGGCCAGGGCCTCCTCCTGGTCGTGGGTGACGTAGATGAAGGTAATGCCCATCTCCTGCTGGATGCGCTTGAGTTCCTGCTGCATATCCTTGCGCAGGCGCATATCCAGGGCGCCCAGGGGCTCGTCCAGCAGCAGGACCTTGGGCCGGTTCACCAGAGCCCGGGCGATGGCCACCCGCTGCTGCTGGCCGCCGGACAGAGCGGAGATGGACCGCTTTTCAAACCCCTTGAGGTTGACGATCTCCAGCATCTCCATCACTCGGTCGTGGATCTCCTGCTTGGGCAGCTTCACCTTCCGGGAGACAGTCTTGCCCTCCTGCTCCACGGTCTGGGTGCGGGGGATCCGCAGCCCGAAGGCCACGTTCTCAAACACGTTCAGGTGGGGAAAGAGGGCATATTTCTGAAAGACGGTGTTGACCTTCCGCTTATGGGGGGGAACGTCATTGATCCTCACGCCGTCAAACAGAACATCTCCGGAGGTGGGGGACAAAAAACCGCCGATGATACGCAGCGTGGTGGTTTTGCCGCACCCGGAGGGACCGAGCAGCGTGAGGAACTCCTTATCGTTGATATAAAGGTTGATATGGTCCAGAATGACGTCGTCGTCAAATTTCATGAAACAATCCGACAGGCGGATCAGTTCCTTGGACATGTATCCTCCCCCATTTCTCAGAAAGGTAGTAAAAGGCGCACCCAAACCGGCGGTTGGGTACGCCCTTATGACGAAACAAATATATATGGTATTGCGAAAAATGTCAAGAAAAAACCCGGATTTTTTCAGGGATTTTCCGGCCGGCAGTCACACCGGGAAATACTCCCGGACAAAGTCCACCTCCTCCACGGTAAACACCCTGCCCCGCAGGTATTCCAGCAGTCCCGCGTCGGTGGGGAAGGTGAAGGCCAGCTTGTAGGAGTACAGGGCCTGGAAGGAGCGGCCGTACTGCTTGTTGTCCCGCTCCCGGCCGTACTTGCCGTCCCCCAGCAGGGGATGGCCGGCGGCGGCGAACTGGGCCCGGATCTGGTGGGTGCGGCCGGTGAGCAGCTCACACTCCACCAGGGACAGCCCCCGGCTGACCTTCAGGGTTTTATATAAGGTAGCGGCGCTCTTGCCCCCGGGGACCGGCCGGGAGAATACCTTCACCTGGGCCTTGTCCTCGTCCTTGAGGAGAAAGCCCTCCAGCTTTCCCTGGGGCGGCGTCATCTTCCCGTGGAGAATGGCCAGGTAATACTTGGCAATCTCCCGGTCCCGGATTTTCTGGTTGAGGATGCGCAGCGTCTCGGCGTTTTTGGCTGCCAGGACGATGCCGCCGGTATTCCGGTCAATGCGGTTGCACAGGGCGGGGGTGAAGGCGTGCTCGTCCCTGGGGTTCCACTCCTTCTTCTGATAGAGGTAGGCCTGGATGAGGGTGATGAGGGTGTTGACCTTCTCGTGCTCGTCGGCGTGGCACAGCAGGCCGGGGCGTTTGTTGAGGAGCATCAGGTTTTCATCCTCGTACACGATGTCCAGCCGGGGCTGAAACACCGCCAGGAAGGCGTTGTCCTCCCGGGGGGTGTCAAAAAACTCGTCGTTGATGTATAATTGCAGCACGTCCCCCACCTGGAGGCGCACATCCCGGGCCGAGCCCCTGCCGTTGACCTTCACCCGCTTCAGACGGATGTACTTCTGGGCCAGGGGACCGGGGAGCAGGGGAAGGGTCTTGGCCAGCCAGCGGTCCAGCCGCTGTCCGGCGTCATTTTTGCCGATGGTAAATTCCTTCATGGGCAATTCTCCTGAAAACCCGGCGCCGGGCCGGGATGATGACGGTATTATATCATAAATTCCGGAAAAAGTGAAAAAGTGTTTGACATCCATGAGAATTTTGAGTATAATGTCTGCTGTGCCATTGTGTGAGGTGTATCATGCGACTGAATCTCCGCCCGATTATCCGTGTCCCCGGCGCGTCCCTGCCCTTCCGGTTTGAACTGGATTTGTCCGGGCTGGACTTTTATGGGGAGAAGCCCTTTGCCCACCCCATCCGCGTCAGCGGCACGGTGCGCAACGCCGCCGGCGCCCTGGAGCTGACGGGGCAGGCGGAGACCACTCTGGAGCTGGTGTGTGACCGGTGCCTGAAGCCCTTTTCACAGACCCTGGCGCTGCCGGTGACCACCCTGCTGGCGGAGGAGCTGGAGGACGAGGAGAACGACGAAATCGTGCTGCTGGAAAACGGCGAGGCCGATTTGGAGGAGATCTTCACCACCGCCCTGGTGCTGTCCATGGATGCCAAGCACGTCTGTTCGGAGGACTGCAAGGGGCTGTGCCCCACCTGCGGCGCCAATTTGAACGATGGCCCCTGCGGATGCAGGAAGGAAGTTGATCCACGTTTGGCTGCCCTTGCGCAGCTGTTGGATAAAGACCATGCGTAAGTTTTGCCCGGCCAGGGCATGAACCTAAGGAGGTGTCATAAATGGCAGTCCCTAAGAGTAAAGTGTCCAAGCAGCGCCGGAACAAGCGCCGCAGCTCCGTCTGGAAGCTGGAGACTCCCGGCGTCACCACCTGCCCCAAGTGCGGTGCGTTTCGTCTGCCCCACCGGATGTGCAAGAGCTGCATGACCTACAACGGCCATGAGCTGGGCAAGGTGGAAACCGCTGAGGCGAAGTAAATAGCCTGAAAAGATGGAGGGGAGGCAAGCCCCTCTTTCTTTTTGCCCGAAAATAGGATAGAATAATGAATACATCCCATGCAGCCATCCCTGCCAAAGGAGCCTGACCCATGAGCCTGACGAAAATCGCATCGGTGGATTCCCGCAGTCCGGCCAGCCGGGCGGGGGTGCGGCCGGGAGAGATCCTGACCCATATCAACGGCCACCCCATTGTGGACGTGCTGGACTATAAATTTTATGCCTATGATCCCCGGCTGGAGCTCACCCTCACCGGTCCCGACGGGGGCAGCCGCACCCTTCGGATACGCAAGGAGGAGGGGGAGGACCTGGGCCTGAACTTTGAGAGCTATCTCATGGACAGGGCCCGCTCCTGCGCCAACCGCTGCATCTTCTGCTTCGTGGACCAGATGCCGCCGGGGATGCGGGAGACCCTGTATTTTAAGGATGACGACGCCCGGCTGTCCTTTTTGATGGGCAACTATATCACCCTCACCAATCTCTCCCGGCGGGAAATCCAGCGGATTATGGATTTGCGCATCAGCCCCATCAACATCTCCGTCCATGCCACGGAGCCGGAGCTGCGCGCCGCCATGCTGAAGCATCCCCGGGCGGGGGAGTGCCTGGAGGTGATGGCGGAGTTTGCCCGGGCTGGGATTACCATGAACTGCCAGATTGTGGCCTGCCCCGGGGTCAATGACGGCCCCGCCCTGGCGCGTACTCTGGCGGACCTCTCCGCCCTCCACCCGGCGGTGGCCAGCGTGGCGGTGGTGCCGGTGGGCCTCACCAAATTCCGGGAGGGGCTGTGTGAAATCCGGCCCTACACCAGGGAGCAGGCCGCCGCCCTCCTGGACCAGGTGGAGGCCTTTGCCGCCGCCTTCCTGGCGGAGTACGGCACCAGCCTGGTCTGGTGCTCCGACGAGTTCTACCTCACCGCCGGCCGGGCGCTGCCGGACAAGGACTATTATGAGGACATGGAGCAGCTGGAAAACGGCGTGGGCATGCTGCGGCTGCTCCTCCACCAGGCGGAGCTGGCCCTGGAGGAGGAGGACAAAACGGAGGCGCCCCCCTTTACCATCGCCACCGGTCTGTCCGCCGCCCCCTTTGTGCAGGAAATTGTTGACAACATCCGGGAAAAATGTGGTAATATAAAAGGTAACGTCTACCCCATTGTCAACCGCTTTTTCGGGGAGACCATCACCGTCTCCGGCCTTGTCACCGGCAGCGATTTGCTGGAGCAGCTCCAGGGGAAGGCGCTGGGAGAGCGGCTGCTGCTGCCGGACAATATGCTCCGGGCCGGGGAGCGGGTGTTTCTGGACGACGTGACGGTGGAGCAGCTGGAGCAGGCCCTGGGCGTGCCGGTGACCGTGGTGCCCGCCGACAGCGGCTTTGATTTGGTGGACGCCATCCTGGGCCGGGAGGTGTCGGCCAGCTGTCCCGTCCTGCCGCCGGAGGCGGAATACTACCGATATAACCCCTGACCAGAAGGGAGAAGATACGATGAAACCCTTAATTGCCATCGTGGGCCGGCCCAACGTGGGCAAGTCCATGCTTTTCAATAAGCTGGTGGGCCAGCGGCTGTCCATTGTGGAGGACACCCCCGGCGTCACCCGGGACCGGCTGTATGCCGAGGCGGAGTGGCTGAACCGGAAATTTGATCTGGTGGACACCGGCGGCATCGAGCCGGGCACCGACAGCGAAATCCTGGCCTTCATGCGCCAGCAGGCGGAGATTGCCATTCAGAACGCCACGGTGATTGTTTTCCTGTGCGACATCAAGACCGGCCTCACCGCCTCCGATCAGGAGGTGGCCAACCTGCTGCTGCGCTCGGGCAAGCCGGTGGTGCTGGCGGTGAACAAGATGGACCAGGTGGGCCACACCAACCCGGACATCTATGAATTTTACAACCTGGGCCTGGGGGACCCCATCCCCGTCTCCGCCGTCCACGGCCACGGCACCGGCGACCTGCTGGACGCCTGTTTCCAGTACTTCCCCCCGGCGGACGAGGCGGAAGAGGAGGACGATGTCATCAAGGTGGCCATCATCGGCAAGCCCAATGTGGGCAAGTCCTCCCTGGTGAACCGGATTCTGGGGGAGCAGCGGGTGATTGTCAGCGACATGGCGGGCACCACCCGGGACGCGGTGGACAGCTACTTTGAGAACAAGAAGGGCAAATACCTGTTCATTGACACCGCCGGGATGCGGAAAAAGTCCAAGGTGGACGACCCTATTGAGAAGTTTTCCGTCCTCCGGGCCACCATGGCCATCGAGCGGGCGGATGTGTGCCTCATCCTCCTTGACGCCAACGAGGGGGTCACCGAGCAGGACACCAAGGTGGCCGGACTGGCCCACGAGGCGGGGAAGGCCTGCATCATCGTGGTCAACAAGTGGGACGCCGTGGAGAAGGACGACAAGACCATGGACCGTATGCGCCAGGATATCCGCCGGGATTTGTCCTATATGACCTACGCCCCCATCCTGTTCATCTCCGCCCTGACGGGCCAGCGGGTGGAGCGGCTGTTTGAGCTCATCAACTACGTGACGGACCAGGCCTCCCTGCGCATTACCACTG
This sequence comes from uncultured Flavonifractor sp., assembly GCA_944383135.1. Taxonomy (GTDB): domain Bacteria; phylum Bacillota; class Clostridia; order Oscillospirales; family Oscillospiraceae; genus Flavonifractor. The sequence goes on along the minus strand of CALWOL010000073.1, from coordinate 3,328 downwards.
GTATGCTCAACTCGGTGCTGGCCGACGCCACCGCCCGGGTGCAGCCTCCCACGGACAAGGGAAGACGGCTGAAAATCTACTATATGACCCAGATTGGCATCAAGCCCCCCCATTTTGTCTGCTTCTGCAACGATGCCAAGCTGTTCCACTTCTCCTACCAGCGGTATCTGGAAAATCAAATCCGATCCACCTTCGGACTGGAGGGCACCCCCGTGCGCCTCACCATCCGGCAGAAGAGCGATAAGGAGGGCTGAACATGCAACCCACCACAGTTCCCGCGGGCATTGCTTCCGACCTGCCCGCCGCCCTGGCCGCGGCGGCCCAGCACGTAATCCTCCCCGCCGTTCTGGTGGCGGTGGTGGCCTATTTCTGCGGCTGCTTCAATGGGGCCGTGATTGTCTCCAAGTATATTCTCCGGGATGATGTGCGCACCCACGGCAGCGGCAACGCCGGCCTGACCAACTTTTACCGCACCTTCGGCGGCCCTCTTACCTTCATGGTCATTCTCACCGATGTGCTCAAGGCCATCGTGGCGGTTTGGGTGGGCATTCTGGCTGCCAAGTACCTCGTTGCCGACGATTACCTTATAATCGCCCTGGGCAAGTACTGGGCGGGCGCCTTCTGCCTGCTGGGCCACATGTTCCCCTGCATGTTCCAGTTTAAGGGGGGCAAGGGCATCCTCTCCGGCGGCACCATCGCCATTATGATGGACTGGCGCATTGCCCTGGTGGTGTGGGGCGGCTTTTTGGTGCTGGCCATCCTCACCAAGTGGGTGTCCCTGGGCTCCATCTGGGCGGGGGCCTCCTTCCCCTTTGCCACCTGGTTTGTCTATCGCCAGTGGCTGCTGCTGGTGCTGGCCATCCTCATCGGCGGCCTCATCGTGTGGAAGCACCGGGGAAACCTTCAGCGCATCCTCAGCGGCACCGAATCCAAATTCAGCCTGCACCATAAAAAGTAAGGACGGAGGAGCAATATGAAAATTTCTGTCATGGGCAGCGGCGGCTGGGGCACGGCCCTGGCTCTGGTGCTGCTGGAAAACGGCCACGATGTCACCCTCTGGTCCTATACCGAGGCGGAATCCGCCGTACTCCGGGAGCAGCGGGAGAATCCCATGCTCAAGGGCGTCCCCCTGCCGGAGGGGCTGAAGCTCACCTCCGATACCGGCTGCGTCAAGGGCTGCGGCGTGGTGGTGCTGGCCACCCCCTCCTTTGCCGTGCGCACCACCGCCCGGACGGTGGCCCCGCTGCTGGAGCCCGGCGCCGTGCTGGTCTCCGTGTCCAAGGGCATTGAGAAGGATACCTCCCTCACCCTCACCGAGTCGGTGGCCCAGGAGGTGGGGGAGACTCACCCCATTGTGGCCCTCTCCGGTCCCTCCCATGCCGAGGAGGTGGGCCGCCGGGTGCCCACTGCGGTGGTGTCCGCCTCTAAGGAGCGCTCCGCCGCCGAGCTGGTCCAGGATTTGTTTATGAATGAGCGCTTCCGGGTGTACGCCTCCGACGACGTGGTGGGGGTGGAGCTGGGCGCCGCCCTGAAAAACGTCATCGCCCTGTGCGCCGGCGTGTGCGACGGCATGGGCTTTGGCGACAACACCAAGGCCGCCCTGATGACCCGGGGGCTGACCGAGATTGCCCGCCTGGGGGTAGCCATGGGCGGCCGCCGGGAGACCTTTGCCGGACTCACCGGTGTGGGGGACTTGATTGTCACCTGCACCTCCATGCACTCCCGCAACCGCCGCTGCGGCATTCTCATCGGCAAGGGCGTGCCCACCGATGAGGCGGTGAAGGAGATCGGCGCGGTGGTGGAGGGCTATTACGCCGCGGCTACCGCCCGGGCCCTGGCCCAAAAGGCCGGGGTGGAAATGCCCATCACCGAAGCGGCCTACCAGGTGCTTTACCACGGCAAGGACCCCCGGGCCGTGATTGTGGAGCTGATGACCCGGGAGCGCAAGCACGAGCTGGAGGACAGCTGGGTGTGAACTCTTTCCGAAAAGGGAAAGAAAAATAAAAAAAAGGCTTGCAATTCTCTTCCTGCTGTGGTATCATAACCAAGCCGTCTGAAACAAGGCGGCAATTTCCGGGTGTGGCGAAGTTTGGTATCGCGCTTGAATGGGGTTCAAGAGGCCGCTGGTTCGAATCCAGTCACTCGGACCATGAAATCCCGCAATCCATTGAAACACAATGGGTTGCGGGATTTTTCTTATTCCTTTTTCACACTCTTGATTGCCACAACAGCACGCTTGATTTTTGAAGAAAATTTTGAGAATCAGGAGTGTTGAAACATGGCTAAAATGAAGATGAAGAACAGCGTCACCCTGGCGGATACCTTTCACGATTTCCTTATGGCGAAAAAGGCGGGCGGCCTGAGCGAAAAGACGATTGCCACCTACGGACAGCACTTCTCCGCAATCGGCAAGCGCCTTTCCCCGGACATTCCCATTGACAACTTGAAGAAAGCCGACCTTGAAAGCATGATTGCCCACATGAGGGACGCGGGGCTGGCGGCGAACTCCATCAAAAGCTATACGCGGACGCTGAAATCTTTCTTTTCCTGGTGTAATGAGGAAGGAATCACCCGGCTAAACATTCCGCTCTACAAGGCGGAGGAAACTGTAAAGGAGACCTATACCGACGCGGAATTGAAAGCCCTGTTGAAAAAGCCGAACACAAGAAAGTGTGTGTTTTCTGAATATCGAAACTGGGTCATTGTCAATCTGTTGTTGAATAACGGTTGCCGGGCCGCTACCATCCGCAATATCAAAAACCGGGATGTTGACTTGGAAAACAAGGTCATTTATCTGCGGCATACCAAGAACAAAAAGGCGCAAGTGATTCCCCTCTGTGACGCGCTGTGCGGCGTTCTGCGGGAGTATATGCGGATTCGCGGCGGGGAGTTGGACGAATACCTGTTCCCGAATGAAAACGGCACCCAGCTTACGGAGAACGGCCTGCGGTGCAGTATTGCGAACTATAACAGGAAACGCGGTGTGCAAAAGACCAGTATCCACCTTTTCAGACATACCTTTGCAAAGAAATACCTTGTAGATTGCGGCGGGAATGCCTTTACTCTGCAACGGCTCCTTGGTCACTCCACCTTGGACATGACGAAACATTATTGCGCTATCTTTGACGCGGATATTACAAAGAATTTTGAAACCTTTTCGCCGCTGGCCCAGCTAAAGGGACAGGAGCATAAAATCAAAATGGGGGCGTGACTATGTGGGATTTACCAGACCTGCCGCTTGCCTTGGTGATGGAAGAACTTCTTGAATGGGAGAAAAAGCCCGGACAGGAGAAGGACGCGGAGCGGGAAACAAATACCAGCGACAAGG
>CALWOL010000072.1 GCA_944383135.1 uncultured Flavonifractor sp. | reverse complement strand
ACCCTAGTGAGCAACTCTGGCTTTGCCGGGCTGCCGGTGGTCAGCGGGGCCTACGGAGACGAGGGACTGTTCCTGGGCTCCCTGTTCATCATCCCCACCCGCATCCTCATGTGGAGCGCCGGTATCTCCCTGTTTACAAAGGCCAACTTCAAAGAGGCGGTCAAAAAGGTGATGCTCAACCCGGGCATCATTGCCGTGGAGGTGGGCCTGATCCGGATGATTTTCCAGATCCCGCTGCCCCACTTCGTGGATACCGCGGTAGACAATCTGGGCGGCTGCACCTCTCCCATGGCCATGGCCCTGGTGGGCGCCATCCTGGCCGACGTGCCGCTGAAGACCGTTTTAGATCCCAAGAGCTTTTACCTGGTGGCGGTGCGGCAGTTCCTGCTGCCTGGCATCTGCCTGGTGGCCCTGCGGCTGCTGGGCCTGGACCCCCTCACTATTGGGGTGAGCGTGGTTATCACCGGCATGCCTATCGGCTCCACCACCGCCATTCTGGCCCAGAAATACGGGGCGGATGCCCAGTTTGCCTCCAAATGTGTGTTCGTTTCCACCCTGACCAGCCTGGTCACGGTGCCCATTTTAACCCTGTTTCTTTAACGCAGAAAGGAATGAGCTGTATGCAGCAAAGCTATGACGTCGTCGTCATCGGCGGCGGCGTGGTGGGCAGCGCCATCGCCCGGGAGCTCTCCCGGTACAAGCTGCGCATCGCCGTGCTGGAGAAGGAGAGCGACGTCTGTACCCAGACCAGCGGCCGGAACACCGGAATGCTCCACGCGGGATTTCTCTACAAGACCGGCACCCTGAAGGCTATCTGCGCCGTGGAGGGCAACCAGGAGTTTGACCAGGTGGCCCGCGAGCTGGACGTGCCCTTCAAGCGCACCGGCAAGCTCATCGTGGGCTTTACCGACGAGGATCGCCAGCGGCTGGAGAACTTCATGGCCCGGGGCGAGGCCAACGGCGTGAAGGGCCTGGAGATGATTGACCGGGCCCGGATGGACGAGCTGGACCCCAGCGCCGGGGGCAACTTCGCCATGTGGTGCCCCGCCAGCGGCATCCTGGACCCCTTCCTCTACACCATCGCCCTAGCGGAGAACGCGGTGCACAACGGGGTGGAGTACCACCTCAACTGCGCCTTCACCGGGGAGGAGCGCCAGGCCGGCGGCGCCCACCTGCTCCACACCACCAGGGGGGACTTCCTCACCCGCTGGGTGGTGAACAGCGCGGGGCTGAACTCCGCCGTGGTCAGCGGGCAGCTGGGCATCCCCGGCTACGTCATCAAGCCCGTGAAGGGCGAGTACTTTGTCCTGGACAAGCTGGCGGGACAGTTTGCCAAAATCCCCGTCTATCCCGCCCCCAATCCGGACAACACCTTTGATACCCACGCCACCCCCACCGTGGACGGCAATGTGCTGGTGGGGCCGGACAGCCAGCTGGCCCGGGATTTCCAGGATTACGAGTCCACCCAGGCCGCCATGGACGGCCTCATTGAAAGCGGCTCCCGCATGTTCAAGCACATGGAGCGGGGCTACTTCATCCGCAACTTCGCCGGCATCCGGCCCAAGCGCATCGACCCGGAGACCGGGGTGGTGCAGGACTTCGTGCTGGAGTGCCGGGACGACGTTCCCGGCGTGGTGAACCTGGTGGGCATTGAGTCCCCCGGCCTCACCTCCGCCCTCCCCCTGGCCCGCCGGGCGGTGGCCCTCATCGCCCAGCGGGAGGCGCTGGAGCCCAACCCCGACTTTGACCCCATCCGCCACGGCATCCGCCGCTTTGCCGACATGAACGACGCCGAGCGGGAGGCCGCCATCGCGGAAAATCCCGACTACGGCGAAATCTACTGCCGCTGCGAGAAGGTGACCCGGGCGGAAATCCTCCAGGCCATTCACAACCCCCTGGGGGTGCACACTGTCAACGGCGTCAAGGTGCGCACCCGGGCCACCATGGGCCGCTGCCAGGGCGGCTACTGCGAGACCCGGATTACCGAGGCCCTCCACCAGGAGCTGGGGGAGGAGTTTCAGGACATTGACCTGGGGCCCGCGGGCTCCTGGATGTTTACCGGCAGCGTGAAGGGAGGGGACCGGGCATGAATGTGGAATGCCATCAGGCCATTGTGGTTGGCGGCGGACCCGCCGGCCTGGCCGCCGCCATCCGGCTGAAGGAAAAGGGCGTGGACGACGTGGTGGTGCTGGAGCGGGAACACCGCACCGGCGGCATCCTCCGCCAGTGCATCCACGACGGCTTCGGCCTCACCCGGTTCGGGGAGACCCTCTCCGGCCCGGAGTACGCCCAGCGGTTTGTGGACCGGGCGGAGGAGCTGGGCATCACCTGCCTCACCGACACCACCGTCCTCACCCTGGAGGCGGACCGCACCCTCACCACCTCCGGCCCCGCCGGGCTGAAAAAGCTCCGGGGGGACGCGGTCATCCTCACCATGGGCTGCCGGGAGCGGACCCGGGGGGCCCTGGCCATCCCCGGCAGCCGCCCCGCCGGCATCTACACCGCCGGCGTAGCCCAGGAGTACATCAACCTGCGCAACCTGATGGTGGGCAGGGAGGTGGTCATTCTGGGCAGCGGGGACATCGGCCTCATTATGGCCCGGCGCATGACCCTGGAAGGGGCCCATGTGAAGGGGGTCTACGAGGTCCAGCCCTACCCCAGCGGCCTGCCCCGAAACATCGAGCAGTGCCTCAACGACTACCACATCCCCCTCCACCTCAGCCACACCGTCACCGACATCCACGGCCGGGAGCGGCTGGAGGGGGTCACCATCTCCCAGGTGGATGAGCGCTTCCGCCCCATCCCCGGCACCGAGGAGCGGGTGGACTGCGACACCCTCATCCTCTCGGTGGGCCTCATTCCCGCCGGGGACATCGCCAACGGCTCCGGCCTGGCGGTGGACGGCCGCACCAAGGGCGCCTTTGTGGATGAGCACTACCAGACCAACCTGCCCGGGGTGTTCTCCGCCGGCAACGTGCTCCACGTCCACGATTTGGTGGACTTCGTCTCCCTGGAGGCGGAGGCCCTGGCCACCGCGGCGGCGGAGTACCTGCGCGCGGGTGCCCTGCCCCCCTGTCCCCTGGAGGTGCAGGCGGGGGCCAATGTGGGCCACGTGATTCCCCAGCGCATCAGCGGAACCCGGAGCTTCACCCTCTCCCTGCGGGTGCGCCAGCCCATGAAGAAGGTCACCCTCACCGTCGCCCAGAACGGGCGGGAGGTGCTGCGGCGGAAGCTGCCCAAGGCCCTGCCCGCCGAGATGATTCAGCTGACCATTCCGGCGGAGAAGCTGGAAGCCGCGGGAGATTTGGAGGTGAGCGTACAGTGACACGCGCCTTTACCTGTATCATCTGCCCCAACGGCTGTGAAATCACCGCCGAATACGAGGGCACCCAAGTGCACGCCATTGAGGGGGCCACCTGCCCCAAGGGGGAGGACTACGTCCGCCAGGAGCTCACCGACCCCCGGCGGAACATCGCCACCAGCATCCCCGTGGAGGGGGGCGAGCTGCCCCTGGTGAGCGTCCGGCTGGATAAGCCCATCCCCAAGAAGGACATCTTTTCTGTCATGGACGCCATCAACCGGCTCCATGTAAAAGCGCCCACCGCCATCGGCCAGGTGGTTCTGGCCGACGTGTGCGGGCTGGGAGCCAACGTCATCATCACCAAAAACGTGGCCGCCCTCTGAGCCGGCCCGTTTGGATAAATTTATTGATATTTAGGAGGAAATTGCTATGAAAGTCGGACTGATTGGTCTTGGTATTATGGGTAAGCCCATGGCGAAGAACCTGCTGAAGGCGGGCTATGACCTGACGGTCAGCGATCTGAACCAGGCCAGCGTGGATGAAGTGGTGGCCGCCGGCGCCAAGTCCGCCACCAACGCCGAGATCGGCGAGACCTGCGACGTGGTGCTGACCATGGTGCCCAACAGCCCCCAGGTGAAGGCCGTCATGCTGGGTGAGAACGGCGTGGCCGCTCACATGAAGCCCGGCGCCGTGTTCATCGACATGAGCTCCATCAACCCCGTGGCCTCCAAGGAGATTGCCGCCGAGCTGGCCAAGAAGAACATTGAGATGCTGGACGCCCCCGTGTCCGGCGGCGAGCCCAAGGCCATTGACGGCACCCTGTCCTTCATGGTGGGCGGCAAGCAGGAGGTCTTTGACCAGTACAAGGACCTGCTGGGCGCCATGGGCGCTTCCGTGGTGCGCTGCGGCGACGTGGGCGCCGGCAACACCACCAAGCTGGCCAACCAGATCATCGTGGCCTGCAACATCCAGGCCCTGTCCGAGGCCCTGACCCTGGCCAAGATGGCCGGCGTGGAGCCCCAGCTGGTGTTTGAGGCCATCAAGGGCGGCCTGGCCGGCTCCACCGTGATGAACGCCAAGGCCCCCATGATGATTGAGGGCAACGACAAGCCCGGCTTCAAGATCGACCTGCACATCAAGGACCTGAACAACGCCCTGGACTGCGCCCACACCGTGGGTTCCCCCCTGCCCATGACCGCCGCCGTGCAGGAGATCTTCCAGTGGCTGCACAACAACGGCTGCGGCGGCGACGACCACAGCTCCATCATCAAGTACTACAAGAAGCTCACCGGCATCGAGTCCCTGTAAGGGACCGGCCGGGCGAAAGAGGAGGCGAGCTGACATGAATACGGATTTTATCAAGGGTGTGGTAGTGCCCATCCTCACTCCCATTGACGGGGAGGAGCGTATTGACGAGGCCAAGCTCCGGGACCAGGTGGACTACGTCATCAACGGCGGCGTGTCCGGCATTCTGGCCTTCGGCAGCAACGGCGAATTCTACCTGGTGGAAGAGGACGAAATGGAGCGGGGCCTGAAGATTATGGTGGACCAGGCCAAGGGCCGGGTCCCCGTGTACTTCGGCATCGGCGCCATCAGCACCAAAAAGTGCTGCCGCCTGGCAAAGATGGCGGTGGCCAACGGCGCCGCCGGCATCAGCGTGCTTCAGCCCATGTTCCTCAAGCCCACCTATGACGAGCTGTTCCTGCACTTCAAGACCGTTGCCGAAAGCGTGCCCGGCACCCCCATGCTGCTGTACAATAACCCCGGCCGGGTGGGCTACACTCTCTCCGCCCAGCTGGTGGAGGAGCTGGCCCACAAGGTGGAGAACATTGTGGGCATGAAGGACACCAGCGGCGACATCACGCTCACCTCCGAGTTTATCCGCCGCACCCGGGACGTGGACTTCAAGGTGTTCGGCGGCAAGGACACCCTGCTGTACGCCAGCCTGTGCCACGGCGCCGTGGGCGGTGTGTGCACCGCGGCAAATTTCATGCCCGAGCTCATCACCGACGTGTATAATAAGTACGTGGCCGGGGACTTGGCGGGCAGTCTGGAGGCCCAGTTCAAGCTCAACCCCGTCCGCCTGGCCATGGACCCCGCCAGCTTCCCGGTGGCGGCCAAGGATATGGCCACCCTCCGGGGCCGGGACGTAGGCGTGCCCTACCTGCCCAACCTGCCCACCCCCGAAGGCCCCGCCAAGGAGGGCTTCCGCCGCACCATGCGGGAGGCCGGCCTGATCTGAGCCTGCTTCAGGCTCCCATGGAGGAACGGTATGAAACTGAGAAACGACTGCGAGCAGATTATCTCCCGGGCCATCACCGCCGTGCAGCCTGACGCGGCGGTGCGCCGGGCCCTGAAGGAGCTTCCCCAGGTCCAGGGCCGGGTGGTGCTGGTGGCGGCGGGCAAGGCGGCCTGGTCCATGGCCCGCGCCGCCTGGGACTGCGTGGGGGAGCGGCTGAGCGGCGGCATTGTCATTACCAAGCACGGCCACGCCCAGGGCCCCATCGGCTCCCTGCTCATCCGGGAGGCGGGCCATCCCGTCCCCGATGACGATACCTTTTCCGCCACCGAGGAGGCGCTGGCCCTGACCCAGGATCTGGGGGAGGAGGATTTGGTCCTCTTCCTCCTCTCCGGCGGCGGCTCGGCCCTGTTTGAGGCTCCCCTGGTTCCCCGGGAGGAGCTGCAGAAGGTGACCCAGAGCCTGCTGGCCTGCGGGGCGGACATCGTGGAGATGAACACCATCCGCAAGCGGCTGTCCGCGGTAAAGGGCGGCCGGTTTGCCCAGCACTGCGCCCCGGCCCGGGTGTTTTCCGTGGTTCTGTCCGACATCATCGGGGACCCCCTGGACATGATTGCCTCCGGCCCGGCCTATCCCGACTCCTCCACCTGCGCCGACGCGGCGGCCATCGCGGCGAAATACGCCCTGCCCCTGTCCGCCGAGGCGGCGGCCTGCCTGGAGCGGGAGACCCCAAAGGAGCTGAACAACGTGCGCACCGTCATCACCGGCAGCGTGCGGGAGCTGTGCTCCGCCGCCGCCGGGGTTTGCCGGGAGCTGGGGTATGAGCCGGTGGTGCTCACCGACTGCCTGACCTGTGAGGCCCGGGAGGCGGGAGACTTCCTGGCCGCCATCGCCCGCTCCCACCAGGATACCGGCCGCTCCCTGGCTTTCCTGGCCGGGGGGGAGACGGTGGTCCATCTGACGGGCAAGGGCAAGGGGGGCCGGAATCAGGAGCTGGCCCTGGCCGCCGCCGAGGGGATTGCCGGCCTGGACGGCACCGCGGTGTTTTCCGTGGGCAGCGACGGTACCGACGGTCCCACCGACGCCGCCGGCGGCTATGTGGACGGCCGCACCCGGGACGCCCTGGCGGAGCAGGGCATCCGCATCTTCGACGTGCTGCGGCAGAATGACGCCTACACCGCCCTCGGCGCCTGCGGAGGGCTGATTGTCACCGGAGCCACCGGTACCAACGTCAACGACGTAGCCGTGCTGCTCATCCGCCGCTGAGGGTGAGCGGCCGCCGCCCCCGATCTCCCTGCGGGACCGGGGGCGCTTTTTTTCCAGAGAGACAGGAGGCGAGGGACTTGGACATTAAGCAGATGACCTACATTTTGACCATTGCCCAGGAGGGGGGAATCAGCAAGGCGGCCGCCCGGCTGTTCATCACCCAGTCGGCCCTGGACCAGCAGCTGCTCAAGCTGGAGAAGGAGTTGGGAACCCAGCTGTTTTACCGCTCCCGGGGCAGCTTTGCCCTGACGGCGGCGGGAAAGGTGTATGTGGACTACGCCAAGCAGATGGTGGACCTGAAAAACGAGGCCTACCGCATCATCCACGACATGGCCGACCGGCAGCGGGGCACCCTCTCCCTGGCCTTTGCCCCCGAGCGGGGGATGGAGATGTTTATGGCCGTCTACCCCCTGTTTTATCAAAGCTATCCCAAAATCAACGTCATTCCCCGGGAGATCAGCGTCCGCCGCCAGCTGGAAATGCTCCAGAATGACGAGCTGGATCTGGCCTTTGTCTCCGCCAAGGAGCAGGAGCGGCCCAATCTGAGCTATACCACCCTGCTGCGGGAGGAGTTTGTCCTCATCACCCCCCGCAGCCATCCCCTGGCCGCCCTGGCCGCCCCGCCGGGGGCGCCCCTCACCACCCTGGAGACCAGACAGCTGCGGGAGCTCACCTTCTGCCTCATCTACCGGGAGTCCACCCAGCGGGAGATCATTGATCCCATTTTCGAGCGGGCGGGCTTCAAGCCGGATATTTTTCTGGAGACCGCCAGCAACCGGACCAACGTGTCCATGGTGGAAAAGGGCCTGAGCTGCTCCATCATGCCCTACTATTACGCCAGGGACCAGAAAAACGTGGCCTGCTTCCGCCTGGCCGACCGGCCCTGCTGGAATGTGTCGATGTGCTGCCGGCGCAACCGCTATCTCTCCAAAGCAGCCCGGCACTTTATTGACTTGGCGGCGGAGTATTTCCGCGGGATGGAGGGCCATCCCGCCTGAGCCGCCGGGAAGGAGTGGACTTATGCCAGCCATTTATGAAATTTTCGGCACCAACGCCCATGAGATGACCAAGAGCCTGATGGAGCGGGCGGACATCGCCCCCCGGATTCCCGCCGGGGCCTCCGTGGCCCTCAAGCCCAATCTGGTGGTGGCCGCCGACCCGGAGGGGGGCGCCACCACCCACGCCGGCGTGCTCTCCGGTGCCATTGAGTATCTCCAGGACCACGGCATCCGGGACATCAGCATCATTGAGGGCTCCTGGGTGGGAGACGACACCGGACGGGCCATGCGGGCCGCGGGCTACGACCGGGTGGGCAGGCGCTACAACGTGCCCCTGTTCGACCTGAAGCGGGACAGCACCCGGAAGGTGGATACCCCCCTGCGGCCCATGGAGATCTGCTGCCGGGCGCTGGAGGCGGGCTATCTCATCAACCTGCCGGTGCTCAAGGGCCACTGTCAGACGGTGATGACCTGCGCCCTGAAAAATTGCAAGGGCTGCATCCCGGACCGGGAGAAGCGCCGCTTTCACGCCGAGGGGCTGATGGAGCCCATCGCCGCCCTGGCCGCCGCCCTGAAGCCGGATTTGACCATCGTGGACAGCATCTGCGGCGATCTGAACTTTGAGGAGGGCGGCAATCCCGTGCCCACCGGCCGGATGCTCCTGGGCACCGACCCGGTGCAGCTGGACGCCTACGGCTGCCGGCTGATGGGCCTGGAGCTGGAGCAGGTGCCCTACATCGCCCTGGCGGAGCGGTGGGGCGCGGGCACCACCCGGATTGCGCCGGAGGACCTGATCCGACTCAACCAGCCCACCGCCGCCGCGGACTACCCCGTTCCCTCCGGCAAGGTGGCCTCCCTCACCCGGAATGTCCAGGCCAAAAGCGCCTGCTCGGCCTGTTACGCCAGCCTGGTGCGGGCCCTGTACCACAGCCGCCCGGCCCGGGAGCCCATTGCCATCGGCCAGGACTGGAAGGGGGTCAAGTTTGACGGACTGGGGGTGGGTGCCTGCTGCAACTGCGCCTCCCGCCAGGTGCCTGGCTGCCCGCCCACCGCGGAGCAGATCCTGGCTTATTTGGAACAGCATTGACAGATATAACAGCGCCGCCGGACAGAAACTCCTGTCCGGCGGCACTGTTTTCTTTTTTACTTGGCGGGGGTGTAGGAAGTGCAGGCGCGCAGAGGCTGCCAATCTTTACCCAGCGCAAACACCTTACACAGGGGCGGGGGATCTCCCTGGTACTGCAGCTCCAGGGATTTGCCCTCAGCGGATGATATGGCGCAGTCTATCATCTTGTCCCCCTCATATAGGGCGCAGACGGCGGTATAGTCTGCCTGTCCCGCCCAGGTGTCGGTAACGGTGACCTGGATGGTTTTGGTAGAGGGAATAGAGGTAACGGTAAGGCCGGGAGCCGGGGTATAGGTGTACGATTCGGGTTTCCACACGGCGTACAGGTGCAGTACATCGCCGGTGGTGAGCTGGACGGTCTCGCCTGGGGCAATATCCACCGCTGTGCCGCCCTCTGAGGTGCTCCAGCCGGCAAAGACATAGTTCTCCGGCGGGGTAAATCTGCTGCCGTCCGGGGCGTAAACCAGCAAATCGGGGTAGGAAGCTACGCTTCCCTGTACCAAAACTGTTCCGCCGGCTGTTACTGTGCCCTGGGTAGGATGATAGAGAATGTACTGGCCGGTGCCGGGCTCCCTAGCGTAGAGAACGGTGGCGGCGTTTTCGGCGGGGCTTACCACATCTCCGCCCTCATACCACTGGCCGGGGAAGAACTGGGCGCTGTCGGTGTCTGTTTCAAGGGAGGTGCTCCAACCCAGCAGGCTGCTCT
>CALWOL010000071.1 GCA_944383135.1 uncultured Flavonifractor sp. | reverse complement strand
GAAATACTCCTTAATAATTTTTGACCTTGAAACCAGTCTTAATAATTCGTCAGGGTATGTAGAAAAGGAGGAGGACCTATTGCAAAAGCAGACGGAAACGGGTAAACTGGTCGTAAAGGACGGATGGGTCATCTGTCCTGGATGCAACAGCATGAAGCTCCTGCGGCTGCCGCCGGACGGAAAGGTGAAAGCCTTTGTCTACTGCCGGCACTGCAAGAAGGAGCGATATCTGGATATTGATTTGAGCCTGAGCCAATGAGCCTGAGCCGCAGATCCGCATACGCGGGCTGCCGGTTTGGGCTCTTTTTCTTTTGCCCGGACCCTGGAGGTGATAGCCCAGGGGGCGGAGAGGCCCGGACCATGGAGGGAGCGAGGCGAAACGGTGATATCTGCGGCGAGGTTGGCCCAGCTGCGGGGTCTGATCCAGGCGGGACGGGATGCTCTGTTTTACACCTGGCCGGAGTGGCTTGGGCTTCGCCTGGAAGTTCTGCGGCTGGACCAGTATGAGTGCCAATCCTGCAAGCAGCGGGGCCGGCATCGGGCAGCGAAGATCGTCCACCACGTGAAGCACCTGAAGGACCGGCCGGACCTGGCACTCAGTGTGTGGGACCCAGACACCGGGGAGCGGCAGCTGGTCAGCCTGTGCAAGCGCTGCCATGAGGAGCAGCACCCGGAGAGCCAGAGGCAGTTCGCGCGGCGCCGGCCGCCGCTGACGTCTGAACGCTGGGACTGACTCCCCCCCTCGAAAAAACGGCCCTGACCCCGCTGGGCCTTAATCGGGTGGGTCCAAGACATTTCCGGGAGACCACGGGCGCATGCGCGCGCTGGCGCCGTCTGCCCTGGGGAAGGAGGTTTCTTTGTGGCGATCGAGCAGACAAAAGCATATAAGACCCTGCGGAAATCCCTGCTGGATGGCCTAGAAGTCCGGGGGCTGGTGGAGGAGGTCTATCGGGACAAAGTCGAGGAGTACATGACCCTTTGGCGTCAGCTCCGGGAGCTCCAGGAGGACATTGAGGAGCGCGGTGTGACCGTCATGGACGAAAAGCGCGGGATGCTGGTGGAGAACCGGAGCGTGTCCCTGGCCACCCAGGTGTCCAAACAGATGCTTGCAATCTACACCGCCCTTGGGCTGAAGCCGGCGGAAAACTCTGCGCGGCGGTCGGGAGTTGACGACGATGAGCTGTGAGATCCCAGCGGAAGTGCTGCGGTATCTGGAGAGCGTGGAGGCTGACCGGCCCCGGGCCTGCGAAGAACAGCACGCTCTGGCCGCCTATGTGCGGCGGGTGTTTGCCCAGGAGGACATCTATGTGGACCGGGAGCAGTTGAGGCATTATTTGGGCCTGGTGAAATATTTCCCCTATGGGCGGCTGTTCCCCTGGGAGGAGTTCCTGCTCACCCTGTGGGACTGCACCTATAAGGCGAACGGGACGCCCCGGTGGAAGACACTGCTGTGCATGGTGGGCCGGGGAGCTGGAAAAGACGGGTTTATCGCCTTTGACTCCGCATGCTCCATCTCCCCCTATAACCCGGTGGGGCATTACAACGTGGACATCTGCGCCAACAACGAGGAGCAGGCCGTCACGCCGGTGAAGGACCTGGCGGAGGTGCTGGAGACGCCCAAGTGGGAGGCCAAGCTCAGGAGGCACTACTACCACACCAAGGAGCTGATCCAGGGCCGGAAGAACAAGGGCGTGATGAAGGGCAGGACCAACAACCCCAAGGGCCGGGACGGCATGCGCTCCGGCAAGGTGGTGTTCAATGAGGTCCACGCCTTTGAGAATTACGCCAACATCAAGGTCTTCATCACCGGCCAGGGGAAGGTGGCCCAGCCCCGGGTGGGGATCTTCACCTCCAACGGCGAGGTAAACGACGGGCCGCTGGACGACTATCTGGCCCGGGGTCGGAGGATCTTGTTCGAGGGAGAGGAGGACCACGGGTTTCTGCCCTTTATCTGCTGTCTAAAAAACAGAGATCAGGTCCACGACCCGGAAAACTGGTACATGGCCAACCCGTCCCTGGCGTTCCTTCCCCATCTCCGGCAGGAGATCGAGGACGAATACCGGGAGTGGCTGGAGCACCCAGAGCAGAACGGAGACTTTCTCACCAAGCGCATGGGTCTGCGGGCCGGATTCCAGGAGATCTCCGTCACTGACTATGAAAGGGTGAAGGCTACCAACCGGGCGCTTCCCGATCTACGGGGATGGAGCTGCGTAGTGGGGCTTGACTATGCGGAGCTGTCCGACTGGGCGGCCATCAACCTCCACTTTCGCCGGGGAGCGGAGCGGTACGACATCAATCACGCCTGGATCTGCGCCCAGTCCAAAACCCTGCCCAGGGTGAAAGCCCCCTGGAGGGCGTGGGCGGAGCGGCAGATCGTGACGGTAGTGGAGGATGTAAGCATCTCCCCAGAACTGCTGGCCGGCTACATCCAGAGGATGGCGCTGCGCTACAACGTACGGGGGCTTGCTATGGACCACTACCGGTGGACGCTGGTGTCGGAGGCCATGAAGCGGATCGGGTTTGATGCGGCGGACAAGAGCCGGGTGAAGCTGGTGCGGCCGTCGGACATCATGCAGATTGAGCCGGTGATCCAGGAGTGTTTCGACCGGAATCTGTTTTGCTGGGGGGATAATCCGTGCCTAAGGTGGGCCGTCAACAACACAAAGCGGGTGCGAAGCTCCAGAAAAATGGGCGTGGACACCGGAAACTTTATTTACGCCAAAATCGAGG
>CALWOL010000070.1 GCA_944383135.1 uncultured Flavonifractor sp. | reverse complement strand
ATGTCGTACAGCCGCTGGTTGCCCATGATGACGGTGTCCATCACGTTGTAGGCGTTGTAGGCGTTCTGGTCCTGCTTGAGCACCGACATGCGGGTGTTGGGCAGGATGCTCACCTCGCCGGAGGTGGCCTCCAGCTGGCCGGAGAGGATCTTCAGGAAGGTGGACTTGCCCGCGCCGTTGGCGCCGATGATGCCGTAGCAGTTGCCCTTGGTGAACTGCAGATCCACGTGGGAAAAGAGGGGCTGACCGCTGTAAGCCAGACCCAGGTCGGAAACTGTAATCATGTAGAACTCCTTTTATATCAGACAAAAGTGGAAGAATCAGCCCAAACAGTATATCATAAATTCCCCGGAAAGCAAGACAAAAGGAGGGAGCCGCCCAAAGCGGCTCCCTCCTGCGGTTACAGCTGTCCCTTCCGCAGCAGGCGGATATCCTCCCCGTAGAAGGGGAGCACCCGGTATTCCCCCTCCAGCCGGGAGGCGATCTGGGGGGTGTACCGCTGGCGGAGCTGATCCATGGACAGGTTGGAGGAGATGACCGTCCGCCTGTCCGCCGTCAGCCGGGAATTGATGAGGGTATAAAGGGCCGACTGGACGAAGGGGGTGGTGAGCTCGCTGCCCAGATCGTCCAGAATGAGCAGATCGCAGCCCAGGTAGCGTTTTGTCTCGTCCCGGGCTTCCCCGGCCTCCAGCCTGTCCCGGGCGAACTTCTGCTCCTCAAACTGGGCAAAGATGTTCACCGCCGTGTCATACACCACGGAAAAGCCCTTTTCCGACACCGTGCGGGCGATGCAGGCGGACAAAAAGGTCTTGCCCAGCCCCGGCGCCCCGGTGAGGAAGAGGTTGCGGAAGTAGAACTTGCCGAACTTCTGGGCGTAATTTAAACACACCTCGTAGATGAACTCCATGTTCTCCCGGGGAGGCACCCGTTCCCCCGGCCAGGGCAGGGGGGAGTAGCAGTCCAGGGAGAAGGAGTCAAAGGACTGCTCCCCCAAATCCAGCAGCTTGGACAGCTCCCGGATTTGCTCCTGGGCGCACAGCGCCCGCAGGCAGGTGCACATGCTGGCGCCCACCCAGCCGGTGTCGTTGCACTTGGCGCAGGCGGGACGGCCGTCCAGGGCGTCGGGGGTGTAGCCGTGGTCGGCCAGCAGCCGGGCCCGCTCGGCCTGCAAATCCAGGTTGCGGTCCCGGATGACCCCGATGGCGGGCACCGGGTCCCGGCCCTCCTTCAGGGAGGCGGCGATAATCTGGTAGATGGTGCCCTTCAGCTCCCTGTCAATCTCCGCCACCCGGGGCAGCCTGGCGTAGATGTCCCGTCTGACCTGTTCCTGCTCCGCCTCCCGGCGCAGGCGCTGTTCCTCCAGCCGCCGGGAGGCCCGGCGGAGGACGGCAGGCTCATATCCCATGGCTTACTCCCCCTCCTGTTGGTTGTTCTGGCGGCGCAGAAAGGCCCGCATCCGCTCCAAATCCTCCCGCACCCGGCGGTCGGCCTCGCCGGGGGGACTGGACTGGCCCTGGGCGGCGGGGGCCTTCCGCCGGGACTTGTCTCCCGCCTCAATCTCCGCCAGGGTGTGGAGATTGTCCCGGTGCCACCGGGCCAGAATGCCGTTCATGTAGTCCCAGTCCATCTTCTGCTTCTTGTACACCGTCTTTTCATAGGCCAGCCGGAGGGCGGCGTCCTCAAAGCCCATATCCGTCCAGGCGGCCACCTTCTTCCGCTCCCCCTCCACCAGGGGCCGGGGGGGAATGTCCAGCAGACGGAGCACCTCCACCTCCCGGGTGCGGTAGAGGGCCTGCCGCTTCAGATGGGCCTCGGCGGCGGGGACGGTGTCCGCCCCCAGCCGCTTCCACACAAAGCCCTCCTTCTGCACCTGGGACATCCGGGGCTTCCGCCCGGCGCCGTACTTCCGCTCAAACTCCTCCACGCACCAGCTCACCAGCAGGCAGATGACCTCGGCGGGCAGGGCCAGATAGTCGTAGAGGGTGTACAGGCTCTTCAGATCGGCGGTGGACAGGATTTTGCCCAGCCGCCGCTGCACCTCATTCACCAGGGCGGGGAAGGGGGAGGCCTCCTGCTCCAGCTCCCGGGTGATGTCGGCGGCGGTGTAGTCCGGCGGCCCGGCGGGGGCGGGGGGCGGCGGGGCCTCCTCCTTCACGCTGCCGTCGGACAGGCCCAGGGACTTCAGGGCGGCGGCGGCCTCGTTCAGCCGCACCTCGTCCCACTTCAGGGCCTTCCGGGCGGCGGAGGGGACCAGCTCCCCCCCGTGGTCCAGCAGCCACAGGTAGAGCAGGGCCCCGTCCCCGTTGCCGGCGGCAATCAGCCGCCCGGCGGCCCGCCGGTCCATGGCGATGATCCCTCCGGGCAGCAGCAGCTCGGACATAGTCCTCCCCCCTTTCCTCCAATCGTGTAATTTATGATAGCACACTCCCCGCCCCCAGTTCAATCCCCGGAAAATTCACGAAGAATTTATTTCTCATCTTCCGGTATGTGTGGTATAATAGTGTAACTTATTATGACTACGGTCAGGAGGGGTACCCATGAAAAACCGCGTCACCGTCACCATCGCCGGCCAGGAATACACCCTGGTGGGCAGCGAGGAGCCCAGCTACACCGAGAAGGTAGCCGCCCATGTGGACGCCAAGGTGCGGGAAATCCTGGACGGCTCCAGGGTATCCCTGGTGGACGGGGCGGTGCTGGCGGCGGTCAACATCGCCGATGAGTACTTCAAGGAGGTGGAGGCGGCGGAGAACCTGCGCCGCCAGCTCAAGGAGTACCTGGAGGAGGCCACCAAGATGAAGCTGGAGCTGTCCGAGGCCAAGCGGGAGATTTTCAAGCTGCAGAACAGGAAATAAAAAGGGGGCGCGCGCCCCCTTTTTGGGAGGGATATCATGCTGGAGCTGCTGGCCCCCGCCGGGTCCATGGAGGCCGTGGCTGCCGCCGTGCAGAACGGGGCCGACGCGGTCTATCTGGGATATGGGGACTTCAACGCCCGCCGCAACGCGAAGAATTTCTCGGAGGAGGAGTTTGCGGCGGCGGTTTCTTATTGCCATGTGCGGGGGGCCAGGGTGTACCTGACCCTCAACACCCTGCTCACCGACCGGGAGCTGCCCCGGGCCGCCGAGTTTGCCGCCCGGGCAAGCGCCATCGGGGCGGACGCGGTGCTGGTGCAGGACATGGGCGTGGTGCGCATGCTGCGGCAGGCGGCCCCGGACTTGCCCGTCCACGCCTCCACCCAGATGACCATCCACAATCTGGACGGGGTGCGGATGGCCGCCGATTTGGGGATGAGCCGGGTGGTGCTCTCCCGGGAGCTCTCCCGGGCGCAGATTGCCTATATCTGTGAGCGGGCTCCCATTGAAATTGAGGTCTTTGCCCACGGGGCCCTGTGCATGTGCTACTCCGGCCAGTGCTTTCTGTCCTCCGTCATCGGGGGGCGCTCGGGCAACCGGGGCCTGTGCGCCCAGCCCTGCCGGCTCAGGTACGGCTGGATGGACAAGGCGGATGCCTACCCCCTGTCCCTGAAGGACCTGTCCCTGGCGGGCCACCTGCGCGAGCTGCGGAAGATGGGGGTGGCCTGCGTCAAGCTGGAGGGGCGGATGAAGCGCCCGGAGTACGTGGCGGTGGTCACCGGCATCTACTCCCGGGCCATCAAGGAGGACCGGGAGCCCACGGCGGAGGAGCTGGAGCAGCTGCGGGCCGCCTTCTCCCGGCAGGGCTTCACCCAGGGCTACTACCTGGGGGAGAAGGGGCCGGACATGTTCGGCGTGCGGGAGGAGGAGAAGGAGCCCCGGGAGCTCTTTGCCGCCGCCCGGAACACCTACCAGAGCGGGGAGGCCCAGCGGGTGCCGGTGACCTTCTACGCCATGATTCGCCCCGGCGAGCCCGCCCGGGTGGGGGTGGAGGACCCCCAGGGCCGGGTGGTGACGGTGGAGGGCCAGGTGCCCGAGGCCGCCCGTACCCGCCCCCTGACGGCCGAGGCGGTGGAGACCCAGCTCTCCCGCACCGGCGGCACCCCCTACCGCTGCGTCAAGGTGCGGGCTCTGGTGGAGGAGGGGCTGTCCCTCCCCCTGGCCGCCCTCAACGCCCTGCGGCGGGAGTCCCTGGACAAGCTGACCAGGCTGCGGGAGCAGCCCCCCCGGCGCAGGCAGGGGGAGTACCGCCCCGGCGCCCGGTATGAAAACCGGAGGGAGCCGCCGGTCCTCACCCTTTCCGTGCGCACCGCCGAGCAGGTGACCCGGGAGCTGCTGGATTTGGGGCCGGCCATGGTGTACCTCCCCCTGGAGGAGCTGGCCGCCCATCCGGAGAAGGCCCAGGCCCCGGCGGGGACGGGCATCGGCGTCATCCTGCCCCGGATTGTCTGGGATTCCGAGCTGGAGCAGGTGGAGGCGCAGCTGGCCCGGGCGAGGGAGCTGGGGGTTACCGACGCCCTCATCGGCAACCTGGGGCTGCTGCCCGCCGCCCGGCGGCTGGGCTTCACCCTGCGGGGGGATTTCGGCCTGGAGGTCTACAATTCCCAGGCGGTGAAAGAATATAAGCGGCTGGGCCTGGCCTCCCTCACCCTGTCCTTTGAGCTGAAATTCCCCCAGATCCGGGACATCTCCAAGAGCCTGGACACCGAGCTGATTACCTACGGCCGCCTGCCCCTGATGGTGATGGAGAACTGCATCATCAAAAACCGCACCGGTCAGTGCGGCTGCCAGAACACCAACATTCTCACCGACCGGAAGGGAGCCCGCTTCCCGGTGGTGAAGGCCCCCGGCTGCCGCAATGAGCTGCTCAATTCCCAAAAGCTCTTTTTGGCGGACAAGGCCGCCGATTACCGGCGCCTGGGTCTGTGGGCTCAGCGGCTGCTGTTCACCACGGAAAACCCCCGGGAGTGCGTCCAGGTGGCCCAGCGCTATCTGGCCCAGAGCGGCTGGAGTCCCAACGAATATACCCGGGGCCTGTATTACCGGGATGTGGAGTAGGATAATATGAAGCTGAGCATCAAAGCGGTATCCCCCAAGCTGGGGAAGGAGATTCCCCTCCCCAGCCGGGCCACGCCGGGCTCCGCCGGGCTGGACCTGCGGGCCTGCCTGGACGAGGCGGTGACCGTCTCCCCCCGGCAGCTGGTGCGGATTCCCACCGGCATTGCCATTGCCCTGCCGGGGCCGGAGTATGTGGCCCTGGTATTCGCCCGGTCCGGGCTGGGCATCCAGCACGGGATCGCCCTGTCCAACGGGGTGGGCGTGATTGACAGCGACTACCGGGGGGAAATCCAGGTGGGGCTGACCAACCTGTCCCACACCCCCTACACCATCCAGCCCGGGGACCGCATTGCCCAGCTGGTGCTCACCCCGGTGGTGACGCCGGAGGTGGAGCTTGTGGAGGAGCTGGGGGAGACCGGCCGGGGCGCCGGCGGCTTCGGCTCCACCGGACGCTAGACGGCAGAGAAAGGAACAGCATGCACATGGAGATCATTTTAGCCTCCCAGAGCCCCCGGCGGCGGGAGCTGCTGGAGCGGATGGGGGTGCGGGACTTCCGCATTGTCACCCCCGACATTGACGAGCATACCGAGCGTCCCCTCCCGCCGGAGGAGCTGGTGCGCCGCATTTCCCAGGAGAAGGCCCTGGCGGTGCAGGCCCAGGAGGGGAAGGCTCCCCTCATCATTGCCGCCGACACGGTGGTGGCCCTGGACGGGGCGGTGTTGGGCAAGCCGGCGGACGAGCTGGAGGCGTTCCGGATGCTCTCCACCCTCTCCGGCTGCCGCCATCAGGTGTATACCGGCCTGACGGTGCTCCGGGGGGAGGAATGCCACACCGTCAGCGAGGAGACCACCGTCACCTTCCGGGAGCTGAGCACGGCGGAGATTGACTGCTACATCGCCACCGGAGAGCCCATGGACAAGGCGGGAGCCTACGGCATCCAGGGCTATGGGGCCCTGCTGGTGGAGGGCATTCAGGGAGATTACTACAACGTGATGGGCCTGCCGGTGTGCCGGCTGGGCCGGCTGCTGGGCCAGATGGGGGTGGACTGCCTCTCCCTGGCCGCGGGCAGGGAGAAGGGGACGGAGCGGTGAAAGACTTTTTCCGGCGCAACGGACTGCTGATTCTTATCGCGGCCATCCTGATTGCCCTGGTGACGGCGGTGGTGTCCGCCCTGCTGGGGGGGACGGCCGATCCCTTCTCCAACCTGGCCAACGTGATTACCACCCCGGTGCGCAACGCCATCAACGGGGTGGTGAACTGGACGGAGGAGCGCTACTCCGACGCCTTTGCCCAGGAGCAGCTCAAGCAGGAGAACGAGGAGCTGAAAAAGCGGGTGGCCGAGCTGGAGGAGAAGGAGCGGGAATATGAGGCCGCCCTCCAGGAGAACGAGCGGTACCGCAATCTGCTGGACCTGCGCCCCAAGGAGCGCAGCTTTGACGAGCTGGAGTCGGCCATGGTCACCGCCCGGGAGACCTCCAACTGGGCCTCCACCCTCACCCTGAGCAAGGGCTCCGCCCAGGGGGTGGAGGTGGACGACACCGTGGTGGACGAGTACTGGAACCTGGTGGGCGTGGTAGCCGAGGTGGGGGAGAACTGGTGCACGGTACGCACCCTCATCGACTCGGACACCCAGCTGGGCGGCCAGATCACCCGCACCGGGGGGGCCGCCATTCTGGAGGGGGATCTGGCCCTCATGGGGGAGGGGAAGCTGAAGCTCACCTTCCTGCCGGAAAACAGCCAGCTCATGTCCGGGGATCTGGTGACCACCTCCGGCCGGGGCGGCATCTACCCCGCCGGGCTGGTGGCCGGCCATGTGGAGGAGGTGCGCACCGACGCCTCCGGCATCAGCCAATATGCGGTGATCGTGCCTGAGACCGACCTGGACAGCCTGAGGCAGGTCTTTATCATCAAGGAGTTCCACATAGTGGAGTGACGGGAAAAGGAGGCAGACCCCCTCGTGACCACCCAGGATTTCTGCATCAAATGGGGCGTATACGGCCTGGCTCTGCTGCCGGTGTGGTTTTGCCAGGCCTTTGTGCTCAACCGCCTGCCCTTTCTGCCCCTGGTGCCCATGGTACTCCCCCTGGCCGCCGTGGCCGTGGCGGTGCTGGAGGGGGCGGTGGCCGGGGGCGGCTTCGGCCTGGCGGTGGGTATTTTGTGCGACGTGGTGTATTTCGGCACCAACGGAGCCATGACCGTGGGCATCTGCGTGGCGGGCATTGCCGCCGGAGCCCTGGCCCAGTATCTACTGCGGCAGAATCTGGTGGGCTGCCTGCTGTGCTCCCTGCTGGCGCTGGCGGGCATAGACGGGGTGCGCATCCTCGCCCGCCTGCTCCGGGGGGAGACGGCGCTGCGGGCCATGCTCACCCTGGCGGGGCAGGAGATTGTCCTCTCCCTGCTGTTCGCCTTTCCGGTGTACGCCCTCTTCCTGTGGGTGTACCGCCGGGTCCCCAAGAAAACCGTACTGTAAGAAAGAGAGTAAACCATGGAAGCAATCCGCGCGTTCTGGCAGAAATACGGCCCCTGGCTGCTGCTGGCCCTGCTGGCGGCCAGCCTGGTGTCCATTCTGCTGCTGGGCCGGTACGACTGGCCCTCCTCCGACGACTACTGCTACGCCTACCGGCCCCATGAGGCCCTGCTCCAGGGCGGCAACTTCCTGGGGGCGGTGTGGTATACCATGTGGGGATATTACCAGAGCTGGCAGGGCACCTTCATGGCCCTGGGCCTGATGGCGGTGACCCCCCTGGCGGTCTCCGAGTACCTCTACTGGCTCACCCCGGTGGTCATGCTGGCCAGCCTGTGCCTGGGTACCTTCAAGCTCACCGACACCCTGGTGCGCCGGGGCCTGGGGAGCACCTGGCGGCAGACCGTGTTTGTGGCCGTGCCCATCCTGCTGCTGTCCATCCAGTTTGTGCCCTCCCCCAAGGACAGCTTTTACTGGTGGAACGGGGCGGTGTACTACACCTTTACCTACGGCATTATGCTGCTGCTGGCGGAGCGGTTTGCCGCCCTGAAGCTGGCCAGAACCAGGCGCCAGGTGCTGTGGGCGGTGCTCCCCGGAATTCCGGCCGGCATCCTGGTGGGGGGGAGCAACTATGTCTCCGCCCTGCTGGCCACCCTCATCGGCGGGCTGTTCCTGCTGTGGTTCCTGTGGCGGGAGCGGGGGAAGTTTTTCCCCGGCCTGGTGCTCTTCCTCTCCCTGGCCGTCCCCTTTGCCATCAGCTTTCTCTCCCCCGGCAATCAGGTGCGGCAGGATACCGTCACCGAGCCCCTGGGGGCGGTGGGGGCGGTGGCGCTGTCCATTCTCCAGGCGGGGAAGGACTGCCTGACCTGGCCCAACTGGGTGAGCCTGTTTGTCTTTGCGCTGCTCATCCCGGCGGTGTGGGGCCTGACCGGCAGGGTGAAGTTCTCCTTCCCCCTGCCCCTGGCCTTCTCCGTGTTCACCTTCCTGCTCTTCGCCGCCCAGAACGCCCCCCATTTCTACGCCCTGTCCCAGGCCGGGCCGGAGCGGCTGCGGAGCATTGTGTACTACGCCTTTTACTGGCTGGTGCTGCTCAACCTGTGGTACTGGCTGGGCTGGCTCCGCCGGGCGGCGCTGCCCCGGGTGAAGGAGCCGGAGAGGCTGCTGCGCCGGTGCCGGCTGGCCGTACCGGTGCTCCTGGTCCTGCTGGCGGCGGTGGGACTGGGCCGGTGCTGGGCCTCCATGACCAGCGTCCGGGCCGCCGCCGCCCTGGCCGACGGCTCCGCCGCCGCCTACTACCAGGAGCAGACCGCCCGGATGGACGCCCTGCTGGACGAGACGGTCACCGATCCGGTGTTCGCCCCCATCCAGGTCCGGCCCCCCCTGCTGTACAACTCCGACATCACCGCCGATCCGGCGGACTGGCGCAATAACCTGATGCGCATGTTTTATCATAAGAACAGTGTGACCCTGGCCCAGTGACCCCCAAGGAGGGAACCCATGGAAGGAAAGCAATTTCACCGGCGCACCCTGGTGGTGGCCGGGCTGCTGGCCCTGCTGCTGCTGGTGTTTGCCGGAGCGCTCTATCAGCTGCAGATTGTGAAGGGAGACGAATACCGGGCCGCCTCCATTGTCAAGATTGCCAATGTGGAGACGGTGGAGGCCGCCCGGGGGGAGATTGTGGACCGGTACGGCCGGGACATGGTGGGCAACCGAGCCACCTATGAGATCACCCTGAATACCTCCATTATGGGGGCGGAGGACCAGCGCAACGCCATCCTGCTGGAGCTGATTGCCATCTGCCGAGACAACGGCCTGAGCTGGACGGACACCCTGCCCATCTCCGCCGACGCCCCCTTTACCTTTACCAGCGACAGCCCCCTGGTGTATACCGACAGCGAGGGGGAGCTGCACTTCAACTACCTGGGGGCCCTGCTGGACGCCCTGCCCCTGGGCACCAAGATTCTGCCCGACCGCTGGCGGCAGGAGGACCTGAACGCCGCCTCCTCCGCGGCGGATCTGGGGAGCGGCCTGACGGCGGGGGAGATCATCGACGGCCTGCGGCAGTACTTCCTCATTGACGAGAGCCTGTCCGACGCCGACGCCCGGGCCCTCATCGGGGTGCTGTACGAGGTGAACCTCCGCAGCAAAAACATCCGCCAGACCGAGTATATTTTTGCCCAGGACGTGACCATTGACGCCATTACCGCCATCAAGGAGCGCAGTCTCACCGGCGTGACGGTGCGTTCCACCACGGTGCGCCAGTACAACACCACCAGCGCCGCCCATCTGCTGGGCCGGGTGTCGGCCATCCAGGCGGCGAACTGGGACCAGTACAAGGACAAGGGCTACGGCATGAACGACAAGGTGGGCATCGGCGGCGTGGAGGGAGCCTTTGAGGACTACCTGCGGGGGGAGTCGGGCACCCTGGTCCAGGAGCTGTCCACCAGCGGCAAGGTGGTCAGCGAGTACTGGAAGACGGACGCCCAGACCGGCGAGACCCTGGAGCCCAAGCCGGGAGACAACGTGATGCTCACCCTGGACCTCCGTCTTCAGGAAAAGGTGGAGGAGGTTTTGGCCAACACCATTGAGACCATCGACTCCGCCGACACCCAGGGCGGCGCGGTGGTGGTGCAGAGCGTCAACGACGGCGGCATCCTGGCCATGGCCTCCTATCCCACCTTCGATCTGGCCACCGTGTACAGCAGCACCGAGCTTTACCAGCAGGTGGCCGACAATCCTCTGAAGCCCTTCAACAACCGGGCCACCAACGGCACCTATCCCCCCGGCTCCACCTTCAAGCCCCTGGTGGCCATCGCCGCCCTGGAGGAGGGCGTGGTGACGCCCACGGAGAAGATTCGGGACACCGGCTACTTCCAGCTGCCGGAGGAGGATCACTATCCCTACGGCGACTGGCATCCCCAGTGCTGGTATTACCGCCAGTACCGCCGGACCCACGGCCTGGAGAATCTGGCCGACGCCCTGCGGGATTCCTGCAACATCTACTTCTTTACCATCGGCCACCGGCTGGGCATCGACCGGGTGGTGGAGTACGCCGAGGCCTTTGGCCTGGGCCAGACCACCGGCCTGGAGCTGGGGGAGGAGAAGGGCTGGGTGGCCGGCCCGGAGACCAGCGAGGCCCTGGGCATGGAGTGGTACGGCGGCAACCTGCTCAACGCCGTCATCGGCCAGGACAACAACATGGTTACTCCCATCCAGCTCACCAACTACATTGCCACCCTGGTGAACGGGGGCAACCACTACGCCACCCATCTGCTGAAAACCGTGAAATCCAGCGACTACTCCTCCACCGTCTACGAGTATGAGCCCCGGCTGCTGGGCACCCTAGATTTGGACCCGGACAATGTGGAGGCGGTGAAGAAGGGCATGTGGGAGGTGGCCAACGACCCCGAGAGCAGCTCCTCGGTGTATTTCAAGGATTTGCCGGTGGAGGTGGGAGCCAAGACCGGTTCGGCCCAGGTGGCATCCAACGTGGAGGCCAACGCCCTGTTTGTCTGCTTCGCCCCCTATGACGATCCCCAGATCGTCATCTCCATGGTGGTGGAGCGGGGCGCCTCGGGCAGTAAGCTGGCCCAGGCCACCGCGGAAATCGTGGATTATTATTTCAGCGCGGAGAATACCATGGAATCGGTGGGAACCGAGAATACCCTGCTCCGCTGAAGGGAGTTTTCCATCTTGCTGGACGCACAGACCTTTGACAGCCGGGATGTCCGGTACAAGCAGCCCTACGGCGCGGTGCCCGCCGGCACCCGGGTAAACCTGGCCCTGCGGCCCCTGCGCACCTGCGGCTTTTCCGAGGGACTGCTCATCGCCTACTTTGAAAGCCGCAATGAGGAGCGGCTGGAGCTGTCCATGGAGTGGAAGGGCATGGAGGGGGATCGGGACGTGTTCACCGTGGTCCTGCCCACCGGGGACTACGTGGGCCTGGTGTGGTATTCCTTCCGCCTGATGGGTCTGGACGGCCGGCAGGAGGAGCTGGGTCCCTATCAGCTCACCGTCTACGACGGCGCCGACCGGGTGCCCGGCTGGTTTGGAGAGGGGATGACCTACCAGATTTTCCCGGACCGCTTCCGCCGCTCCCGTATTCCCGACCCCGCCGGCATGGTGGGGGGGCGCACCGTCCACCGGGACTGGGGGGACGCCCCGGAGTACCGGCCCGACGCCAAGGGGGAGGTGCGCAACCGGGACTTTTTCGGCGGGGACCTGCGGGGGGTGCTGGAGAAGCTGCCCTACCTCCAGGACCTGGGGGTGGAGACCATCTACTTCTGCCCGGTGTTTGAGGGGCCGGAAAATCACCGCTACGGCACCGGGGACTATGAGAAAATTGACCCCATGCTGGGTACGGAGGAGGATTTCAAGCTCCTGTGCCAGTCGGCCCACCGGCTGGGGATGAAGGTGATGCTGGACGGGGTGTTCAACCACCAGGGGTTTGTGAGCCGTTACTTCAACGGGGACGGCTCCTATCCGGAGGTTGGGGCCTGCCAGTCCCAGGACAGTCCCTATTACAAGTGGTACAACTTCTCCCACTGGCCGGATAAATACGACTCCTGGTGGGGCATTTACTCCCTGCCCGCCGTCAATGAGTCCGAGCCCAGCTACCGCGCCTACATCTTCGGGGAGGAAAACAGCATTGTCCGCCGGTGGCTTCGGGCGGGGGCGGACGCCTGGCGGCTGGATGTGGCGGACGAGCTGCCCGACGACTTTGTCCACGGTATCCATCAGGCGGTGCGGGAGACCGACCCCAACGCCATGGTTATCGGCGAGGTGTGGGAGGACGGCTCCACCAAAATCGCCTACGGCGTCCGCCGCAAGCACATCCTGGGGGGCCACTGCGACGGGCTGATGAATTACCCCTTCCGCAATTCCCTGCTGGCCTACCTGATGGGGGGCAACGCGGAGGAGTTCCGGGGGACCATGGAGACCATCCGGGAGAACTATCCCCCCTTTGCCTGGCGCTCGGCCATGAACTTCCTGGGTACCCACGACACCCCCCGGATTCTCACCCTGCTGGGCTGCGGCTCCGACGGCCAGGACCACGACAAGGACTGGCGGGCGGCCTACCGCATGACGGAGGCCCAGTATCTGCTGGGGCGCACCAAGCTGATGCTGGGGGCCCTGGTGCTCTTTGCCTTTCCCGGCTCCCCCACGGTGTATTACGGGGACGAGGTGGGAATGGAGGGCTTTGAGGACCCCTTCAACCGCCGCACCTATCCCTGGGGGAACGAGGACCAGGCTCTGCTGGAGTGGTACACCGCCCTGGGCCGCGCCCGGCGGGAGCTGCCCGCCCTGCGGCGGGGGGAGCTGGTGTGGGGACAGACCCAGGGCCGGCTGCTCACCTTTTTCCGTCAGGGGGAGGGTGAGCCGGTGCTGGCCGCCGTCAACGCCGGCCGGAAAGCGGCGGCGGTGGAGGTGCCCTGGCCTGCCAGGGACTGGATGACCGGCAGGACCATCGCCCCCGGCCGACGGCTGCTGCCCCCCCTCAGCGGCTGGCTGCTGGTACCCCGGCAAAGCTGAACTGGCACAAAAAAGGAGACGGCACAGGCCGTCTCCTTCAACTTGTCGAAAAAGCCTCGCAGAGTTCGCGCCCGCAGGCGCGAAGAAAGTCCAATCTGTTTTCAGCCGCGACATGTGCGTGGCTGAAAACACTTCTCAGGCTGCAAGTGTGGGTTTTGTCCACCGAAG
>CALWOL010000069.1 GCA_944383135.1 uncultured Flavonifractor sp. | reverse complement strand
ACATGGGGTCGGCAAAGCCGCACAGGGTGCCGATGGCGATGCCGGTAAAGGCGGAGTGGCCCAGGGCGTCGGAGAAGAAGCTCATCCGGTTGGTGACCACCATGGTGCTCAGCAGGCCGAACAGGGGGGAGATGACCAGCACCGCCAGCAGGGCGTTTTTCATAAAATACATGGAGCCGGGCTGGGCCCACTCAAAGGGCAGCAGCTCCACCAGGGAATACCACCACTCCATTATCCGCGCCCTCCTTTCCCCAAATCCAGGTGAAAGACCGCCTGGAATTCCGGCGAGGAGAGCACCTGGGCGGGCGTACCCACCTTCAGAATTTCATTTTTCAGCAGCAATACCTTGTCGGCGTACTGGTCCAGGGTGGCAAAGTCGTGGGTGGACAGGAGAATGGACAAATCGTAATTGGTGCGAATCTCATCCAGCATGTCCAGCAGCTGCCGCTCCCCGTCGATATCCACTCCGGACAGGGGTTCGTCCAGCACCAGGATGTGGGGCAGGGGCTCCAGGGCCAGGGCCAGCAGCACCCGCTGCAACTCTCCGCCGGACAGGGTGCCCATCCGCTTGTCAATGAGGGCGTCCCCGTGGACCCGCTCCAGGCAGCCCGCCACCCGCCGGCGCAGGGTCCTGGGGGCGGGGAGGAACACCGGCCACCTGGAGATGGCCGCCGAGAAAAAGTCGAACACACTTACCGGGTCTCCCCGGTCAAAGCTGGGGGACTGGGGCACATAGCCGATGAGGGGGCGGGTTTTGTCGCCCCCCGCCCGCTGAAACTCAATGGCGCCGGTGTGGGGGATCTGCCCCAGAATGGTGCGGAACAGGGAGCTCTTGCCCGCCCCGTTGGGGCCGATGAGGGCCACGATTTCCCCGCAGTGGAGGTGAAAGGAGACGTTGTGGAGCACCTCTTCATTGCCGAAGTTGACCCCCAGGTCGGTCACCTTCAGACAGCAGGACCCGGCGCAGCCCGGTCCGGTATCGCCGTGTCTGTGTACGCTCATCCCAACGCCTCCACAATGGTGTCGATGTTTTTCTCCATGGCGTCCACATAGGGCTGGATGCCCGTGCCGTCTCCGCTCATTATCATGTCTAGCTGGTACACCTGGCAGCCGGTTTCCCGGGAAATCGCCTGGGCCGTGGCGTCGGAGCCATTGACCTCGGTGAAGATGGCGGGAATGTCATATTCCCCAATCAGGGACACAATCTCCTTGATTTCGGCGGCGGAGGCCTCCGCGCCCTCCTCCTCCTCAATGGCCTTCAGCAGGCTGAGGCCGGTGGCCTGGGCGAAGTACTGAAAGCCGTCGTGGAAGGTGATGAGCGGCTTGCCGTCCAGAGCGGCCAGTTTGTCGGGGTCGTACCCCATGGCATCGCTGGCATTGCCGAAATTGCGGCAATAATCCTCGTCATGCTCCGGGTCCAACTCACCCAGCCCATTTTCGATGTTCTCCAGCATGCGTGCGGCGTTCTCATAGCTCATCCAGATGTGGGGGTCATATTCCGTGTCGTGGTCGTGGCCCTCGTGACCCAGAGCGGGCAGCAGCTCGATCCCCTCCGAGCAGTCGATCACCGGCGCGTCGGAGGCGGCCAGGGCGTCGTCCATAAAGTCCTCCAGCCCCGCCCCGTTCATTACGATGACGTCGGCCCCCTCGATTGCCTTCATGTCGGCCACGGTGAGGGTGTAATCGTGGAGGCAGGAGGTCTGCTGGTTGACCAGCAGGCTGACCTCGATATGGTCCAGCCCCTCGGTGACCGCCGTGGTGAACAGGTACACCGGGTAGGTGGTGGCCAGGATGCGGAGCCTGCCGTCCTCCTCCGGCTGGGAGGCGGCGGGAGCGGAGCAGGCGGAGAGCAGCAGGCCCAGAGTACAGGCCGCCGCGAGCAGTTTCTTCATAGGTATCCCCTTGTCTCAATTAAAATACGATACGCCGGGTAATTCCTACCCGGCGTATCGTATTATACCGCATTTCTTGGATTCTGTAAAACAATTCTTTACCAGCGCCCCAAAAGGAGCCGGGCAATCAGATGGAGGGGGAGAAATCCAACGGCGTAGCTGGCCAGATTGGCGCATAAGGCGTACCCCACCCGGCGGCCGGGCTTCTGGTCCCGGAGGAGCAGGCCGTAGGCAATGGCCTCCGCCAGCCAAATCAGCACCTCCGCCGGCAGCAGCATCAGGTAGTAGAGGGCATGAGCGCCCACCGCCAGAATGGCCGAGCCCAGCAGGATGTGAAGGGCGGCTTGGGTTACCAGGTTGACCGCGAGGAACACAGCCGCGCTCCGCCTGGAGCGGAAGCCGAACAGCCACAGCAGGATACCCTCCACCGCCAGCGTGGGAATCAGGGTGGAGAGGAACTGGGTGAGGTAGTAGCCTGCGGTGGAGGTGGACCGGGTGATGGTGTTGCCGGCGTAGTCGTACACCAGCTCGGTGTGGAACACGGTGCGGGTGAAGGGCTCCTCCGTGGCCTGGGCCCCACCGGCGGAGGAGACGGCAATGCGGAAGGTCTCCGGCAGACCGTAGTAGGAGAAGGTGTGGGTGCCGTCTGCCCCGGGCAGCAAATCGCCGAACAGGGGCAGGTTGGTGCCGTGGACCAGGGCGGGGTACCAGCCCTCATCCTCCCAGGCGCACAGTCCCGCAATCAAGGCTGAATCATAATCCTCCAGGTCCACATTGCGGTACGTCCAATCCTCCTGATAGAGCAGATCTAGATAGTATGCTCCCTCCGGGGCGTTGGTCACGGTAATGGTGAGGGATTGCTTGGGCCCCATGTCGGCGGCGGCGGTGCCTCCCAGCAGGGCTAGGCAGAGCAGCAGAGCTGGGACGGCGCGAAGCAGGCGCTTCATGGCAGATCCTCCTTCCTGTGTGTTCTGCCCCATACACACCTGAGCGGGGAGCATGATTGCATCAGTGGAACATTATGTTTCTCCGGAGGAAGGCGGAGTCAGCAGGCGCTTATAATAGCTGTCCAGGTTGTACAGCACGGCGGCGGGGTTGTGGCCGGTAACCCGGTCCTTGGCAATCAGGGTGGTGGTCAGCCCCTCCGCGTATTTGTAGAACATGCTGTCGTGGCCCACGCACAGGCCCACCACAATGTTCAGCTCCGTGCCCAGCCGGTTGAGGTGTCTGGCCTGGAGGATGGGGTTGCACATATTGACTCCCACCGCCTTGCAGGCCTCGTCAATTCCCACCGCGGATTTGTCAACCCGTCCCGCCTTGCAGGCCACGGCGTAAACCTGGAAGCCGTTGGCCCGGAGAATCCGGGCCAGGGCATGGCTCTCCTTCAGCAGGCCCACGCAGGTGGCGATGCCCAGCTTGTGAAAGCCCATGCGCCGGGCGAAGGCCATAATCTCCTCCACCCGGGTCATTTTGCAGTAGCCCTCGTACTCCACCTGGGCGGCGCTGCGGAGCACCGCCTGGTTCTCCGGCTGGTTGGAGAGGGCCAGGGCCTCCTCCAGCTCCCCCGGCTCCAGGGCCGTGGTGGTGCAGAAGGGGGGCAGGGGGCCGTCGGCATTGCAGCAGGCCTTGGCGCCGCAGTCGGCGCAGGACAGTTCAATGGCGTCCATGGGCGGCTCCCTTACTTGGCGTAATAGTTGATGAGACAGCCGGCCAGCACGATATCCCGCTCCTCCCGGGTCATGCCGGGCAGGCGCAGGGTGACGGCCTTCTCCACGCCGTTCTGAATCAGGGTGGCGGAAAGCTCCTCCGCCCCGCTGTCCACGGCGGCGCGCACGCCGGGGAGATACAGCTTGTCGCCGGGTTGGATATTCCAGTCCTTTACCCCCTCGGCGATGAAGGGCAGCATACCCCAGTTCACCACGTTGGAGCGGTAGCGCTTGGTGGCGTACTCGGCGGCCAGGTTGGCCACGCCCCCCAGCACCCGCTGGCAGGAGGCGGCCTGCTCCCGGGCGGAGCCGTCGCCGGGCTTGAGGGCCATCACCACCGAGCCCAGGCCGGTGTCCTTCCCGTCGTGGCCCATGAGGGCTTCTTTCACTTCCGGAGCCTCCGGATTGGCGCGGCGCAGCTTTTCCAATGCCAGCACCTCCTTGGCCCGGGGGACGTACTGGGGGTCCTTCCGGCTCAGGGCGAACTCGGACAGCTTAATGGGGTTGGAGCGGTAGGAGGAGGTCTCTCCGGAGGGGATGAGCTCATCGGTGGTGGTCACCGGGTCATAGATGGCGGAGCACACGGTGAGCAGCAGGTTGTCCGGCAGGGCCACCTGCTCCGGCCAGTCGGCAATGTTGGGCCCGAATACCAGCTCCTGGCTGGGGTCGGCCTTGCCCACGCCGAAGTACACCCGGGCCTTGTAGGGGGTGTCGTCGTAGGAGAAGGGCTCCACGGCGGGGTCGGCGGGGGGATTGGGCAGCTCGTCCGCCCCGGTGAGCACGCCGCCATTGAGGGCGGTGGCGGCGATGGAGCGGGCGTCCATCAGGGCCACGTAGGACACCTGGCCGTCGGAGGGCTTGGAGCCCTCCCGGTTGGGGAAGTTCCGGGTGGAGTGGCGGATGGAGAAGGCTCCGTTGGCGGGCACATCCCCGGCGCCGAAGCAGGGACCGCAGAAGCAGGAGCGGATGGAGGCGCCGGCGGCCATCAGAGCGGAGATGTAGCCCCGCTTTGTCAGCTCCAGGTTGACGGGCTGGCTGGTGGGGTAGACGGAGAGCCAGAAGGCGTCGGAGCCGATGGCGCGGCCCTCCAGAATCTGGGCCGCCCGGACGATATTCTGGTAGGTGCCGCCGGAGCAGCCGGCGATGACCCCCTGGTCCACGCGGAACTGGCCGTTTGCCGCCTTCTCCAGCAGGGAGGCGGGCTTGTTCTTCAGCTTGAGCTGGTGCACCGTGTCCTCGTCCACCTGGTGGAGCAGCTCCTGCATATTCTCCTTGAACTCCTGGATGGTGTAGGCGTTGGAGGGGTGGAAGGGCAGGGCGATCATGGGACGGATCTTGTCCAGCTCCACCTGGATCATCCCGTCGTAGTACGCCCCGTCGGCGGGGGCCTGAGGCTTGAACTCGCCGCCCCGGCCCAGCACCGCCAGGTGGTCCTTCAGGGTGCCGTCGGCCACCCATACCGAGGACAGGCAGGTGGTCTCGGTGGTCATCACGTCGATGCAGGAGCGGTAGTCCATGGACAGATTGGCCACGCCGGGCCCGAAGAACTCCATGACAGCGTTTTTCACCACGCCGTCCTGGAAGGTGGAGCGGATGAGCTCCAGGGCCACGTCCTGGGGTCCCACCCCGGGGATGGGGGCGCCGGTGAGGTAGATGGCGATGACCCTGGGATAGGAGACGTTGTAGGTTTTCTCCAGCAGCTGCCGGGCCAGCTCGGGGCCGCCCTCGCCGATGGCCATGGTGCCGTAAGCGCCGTAGCGGGTGTGGGAGTCGGAGCCCAGGATCATCTTGCCCGGGGCGGCGTACCGCTCCCGCATGTAGGAGTGGATGACGCTCTGGTGGGCGGGAACAAACTCGCCGCCGTACTTTTTGGCCGCCGATAGGCCGAACACGTGGTCGTCCTCATTGATGGTGCCGCCCACGGCGCACAGGGAGTTGTGGCAGTTGGTGAGGACGTAGGGCACCGGGAACCGCTGCATGCCGGAGGCGCGGGCGGTCTGAATGATGCCCACGTAGGTGATGTCGTGGGAGGCCATGGCGTCAAAGCGGATGGCCAGATTCTCCATGGAATCGCCGGTGTTGTGGGCCTTCAGAATGCCATAGGCCATAGTGCCCTTTTTGGCCTCCTCCGGGGCGGCCAGCCCGGCGGCGGCGCCGTCCCGGGCGGAAAGGAAGGTGCCGTTTTTGTAGTAGACGCCCTCCGTGGTGAGCTTCAGCATGGGTAATCCCCTCCGTATGTTTCAAAGTAGCTCTATCATACCAATTTTTTTCTCTCAGTGCAAGCCGTTTTGCCGCGGCTTGCAAATTTGCCCTGCCAGAAATTTATGTCAACTTTTTTGACCGGCCGCCTTGACGCTTTCCCGGGAATACGGTAGAATAAATGCATATTCTGCCGAGGAGTTCTGCTATGAAAAAGGTCCTTTCCCTGCTGCTTGCCGCTGTACTGCTGATCGGAATGGTGCCCGCCCTGGCCGCCGGGCCGGCTGGTACCCTGACCGTTTCCTTTTATGATGAGACCACGGGCCGTTATGGTGAACTGACGGAGACCGACCGGGTGCTGATGACCCTGGACGGGGCTGCCCTCACCCCGGAGGATGTGCCCGCCCTGGTGCAGTATCTGGCGGGGGCCAACGGCCGCACCCTGGTGCCGGTGCGTCTCATTGCGGAGGCGCTGGGCGCCACGGTGACCTGGGTGCCGGAGACCCGGCAGGCCATTCTGATGAAGGAGGAGAGCACCATCGTCCTCACCCTGGGCTCCGCCGACGCCCTGGTCAACGGCCAGAGCGTCCAGCTCCCCGACGGCATCCCCGCCGGCGTGGTGAAGTGGGAGGGGAAGGAGAGCACCATGGTGCCCCTGCGGTTTGTCTCCGAACAGCTGGGGGCGGAGGTGGCCTGGGACGGAGCCACCTTTACCGCCGTCATCACCTCCCCGGCTCAGCCGGAGGTCACGCCTCCCCCCGAATCAACTCCAACCACCCCCCCGGAGGTCTCTCCCAGTCCGGAGCCCCCCGCCAACCCGGACAACGGCAGCGTGACGGACATCGCCTTTTCCGCCGACGCCCAGACGGTGATCATCACCGCCGATCATCAGCCGGAGTACCGGGTCATTGACCTGGGGGACCGGGTGGTGATTGACGTGCTGGGGGCGGTATGTCCCGGTGCGGAGGAGGACATCCTCTCCATTGCCGCCGACAGCGAGACCATTTCCGCCGTGCGCTACTACCAGCACGACGACGATTTGGGATACAGCTATCCCCACACCCTGCGGGTGGTGCTGGACCTGAAGAGCGGCGCCACCTACGCCAAGAACGTCCGGGTGGAGGCGGGGGAAAACACCATCCGGGTGACGCTGACCGCGCCGGAGATTCCCGGTATGCCGGAGGAGCCCCTGGACCCCAACAAGTACACCATTGTGGTGGACCCGGGCCATGACGGTACCACTCTGGGGGCGGTCTATCCCGACGCCAGCGGCACCAAAATCTACGAGAAGGATTTGACCCTGTCCATCTCCAACAAGCTGAAGGCGGAGCTGGAGGCGGCGGGCTACAACGTGGTGATGACCCGGACGGGGGAGACGGCGGGAGATCTGTACCAGCGCTCCGCCCTGGCCAACGCGGTGGGGGCCGATTTGTTTGTGAGCATTCACATCAACGCCTCGGGCACCGTGCCCACCTTCCAGGGGCTGTACACCTACTACCACCCCTCCAGCACCCGGAGCAAGAACTTCGCCCAGGCGGTGCAGACGGCGGTGTGTGCCGCCACCGGGGCCATTGACCGGGGAATTGCCTCGGCGGACTTTGTGGTGCTGCGGGAGACCAATATGGCGGCGGTGCTGGTGGAGTGCGGCTTCATGTCCAACGTGGAGGAGCTGGAGCGGCTCAAGAGCGATGCCTACCAGCAGAAGCTGGCGGAGGGGATCACCCAGGGCATCACCGACTACCTGAACACCGGCGCCATCCCCAAAAGCACTTCGGAATAACGCGGACGCCGCAGGCCCAGACGGGCCTGCGGCGTATTTCGTCTTTCTATATCCGCCGCAGCCCCTCCCAGCAGGCCATGATGAAGCAGTGGGGGAGGAACTTGCTGGCCGTCCGCTGGACCAGGGCGGGCAGGCCGCAGGTGGTGACCGCCAGCACCTGGCTGTCCCGCAGGGCGCGGCGCGCCACCGTCTCCGGTTTCAGGGCGAAGGGGTAGTGGCGGACGGTGCGGCCGTTTTTGGTGTCCCGGGCCACCGCCATGAATTCCGTCCGAATCCAGCCCGGGCACACCGCCGTCACCCGGATGCCCCTGGGGGCCACCTCCCACCGGAGGGCCCGGCTGTACCGGAGGAGAAAGGCCTTGGTGGCGGCGTAGACATTGAAGCCGGGGAGGGGCTGGAAGGCGGCGGAGGAGCAAATCTCCAGAATACGCCCGCCCCGGCCCATGTGGGGAATCACCGCGGCGGTGAGGAGCACGGCGGCCCGGCAGTTCAAATCAATCATATCCGCCGTCTCCTGAAGGGTCATGTCGGCGTAGGTGCCGAACTTGCCGAAGCCGGCGGAGTTGACCAGCACCCGCACATCGGCCCCCGTCTCCTCCAGCAGCCCCTTCAGGGTGTCCACGCTCTCCGGCTTGGTCAAATCCAGCTCCAGGGGGCGCAGGGGTGTGGACAGCTCCGCTGCCAGCTCCTCCATCCGCCCCCGGCGGCGGGCCACCCCCCAGATTTCATCCAGTCCGCCCTGGGCGTCCAGCCTGCGGACAAAGGAGCGTCCCAGCCCGGAGGAGGCGCCGGTGACAATGGCAATCTTCATCTCAAATTCCCTCCTTTTCCTTAGTATCCCACAAAATACCCGGTCTTTGCAAGAACTGAAATTGTTGACGGCGGAGGAGCGGACGGGTAAAATAAGATGCGTTATCACCTTACGGAAAAGAGGACATGCGTATGAGCCATCCCGTGGTATTGCTTTATAACCTGAACAGCGAAAAGGGGAGAAAAATCCGCCGGATGTGCCTGCCCCTGAAGCTGCGCACCCGGCTGGTGGAGCCGGCGGAATACGGCCTGAGCCTGAACGATCTGGCGGCGGGCCGGGCGCCGGAGACGCCCTGGACGGGGGAGAGCTTTTCGGACGAGGTGCTGCTGCTGGTCAACTGCCCCGGCCCCCTGCTGGATCAATTCCTCCAGGGCTTCCGCCGGAGCAAGATCCCACCCGTGGCCCTGAAGGCGGTGCTCACCCCCACCAACGGGGCGTGGAACTCCCTTCAGCTCCGGGAGGAGCTGGCCAGGGAGCGGGAGGCCATCCGCCGGGGCCAGGGAGCCCACACCGGCGGACAGGAGGGCTAAAACCGCCGTTTTGGGGCAAACTGGCTCCATAACAGGAGCGAGGAGTGGGGACCATGGAAAGACTGCTCTGCCTCATCATCGGATATGCCTGGGGCTGCTTCCTCACCGGGGAGCTGGTGGCCCGCTGCCGCACCGGAGAGAGCGCCCGACGTTTGGGTACCGGCAACCCGGGTATGGCCAACCTGGCCCACGAGCTGGGGCTGCGGTGGGGGCTGCTCACCCTGCTGGGGGACATCCTGAAAACCGCCCTGGCCTGCCTGGTCTGCGTCCGGCTGACGGGGGACAGCCTGGGGCGCCCGGGGCTGCTGTGGGCCGTTCTGGGGGCGGCGCTGGGGCACAATTTCCCTTTCTGGCGGCGCTTCCGGGGGGGAAAAGGGGTGGCGGTGACCTGCGCGGGGCTGATTCTCTACTCCCCCCTGTGGGGGACGGCGGCCTGCGTCACCGGCCTGGCGGTTACTCTGCTCACCGGCTGGCTGCCCCTGGGGGCGGTGGTTATCCCGGCGGTCTTTGTCCCCCTGGCCGTCCTCTTCCACAGCTGGGAGGCGGGGGCTTTGGCCGCCGTCCTGACGGCGCTGATGGTGAGCCGGCACCACCACGGCCTGGGCCGCGTCCTCCGGGGGGAGGAGCCCAGGAAATTCCGGTCCAATCAATCCAAATAAAGGAAAGAGATGCCTGATGCACGACGAACTGACGCAAAAGGATTTACAGATGATGAAGGAGGAGCTGGATTACCGCCGGATTCAGCTCCGTCCCCAGCTGCTGGAGGCGGTGAAGGAGGCCCGGGCGTTTGGGGACCTGAGCGAGAACTTTGAGTACAAGGCGGCCAAGCAGGAGAAGAACCGCAACGAGGGCCGCAGCCGCTACCTGGAGAATATGATACGTACCGCCCGGGTCCTCCGGGAGGAGGGCCCCGCCGACGGGGTGAAGCTGTACGACAAGGTGACCGTCCACCTGGAGGACGAGGACGACACCGAGACCTACCAGGTGGTAACCACCATGCGCCAGGACGCCCTCCGGGGCCTTATCAGCAAGGAGTCTCCGGTGGGCAAGGCCCTGCTGGGCCGCAGGGTGGGGGACCGGGTACATATCCAGGTCAACGACAGCTTTGGCTATGACGCTACCATCCTGTCCATTGAGAAGGGAGAGGACGACGGCTCTGTTCCCCTGCGGGGCTATTGAAAACAGAGGAGACGGAAGCCGTCTCCCCCAGCTTGCCGAAAAAGCCGAGGAGTAAGGTTGAAATACACCTTGCTCCTTTTTATTTTTCTGTGGGCAGTCAAAAATGAACATAAGAGTCAGGGATACAGGCCAATCCTTATCTCGGACAGAGAGTTTCGTCTAAAGGTTTCATTTTATTCTCCGTATACAATCAGCTGCGTAATGCCGTCGCTGTTCATATAAACGCTTTGGCCGCCGCCCACGGTAACCCACAAAGCGTCGTCCTGCCTGGCTGCGGCGGTAAAAAAATGGATGCGCCACATATCCGTACTTTCATCATAGGATGCGCTTGTCGCATTATATTCAATCGTGCATTCGCTTTTCGCCCGTTCCACCGCCGCGTCTTGGCTTTCAATGGGATGGACGTCCACATTTACAAATTCATTCGGATTCACGCCGGGGTCTCCGTCCTTGTACGCTGCGGCATCTTCTTCATAGGAAAAACTTGCCAAAGACTGACCGGCCAGCTCATTGGAGGATAGAGCGGTTTCTGCCTGCTGTGTACACGCCGGTAAGGACAGGAGCAGCACAAGCGTGAAAACCGGAAAGCGGTGTTTTTTCATGGGGCAGCCTCCTTTCTGAATGCCTGTTCCTGTTGATATAGACGCAAAAGATTCGCTTAAGTTCCGTTCACCCCCCGTTCTGTTCCGCTTTTGCTTTGGGACGGGGTGTGGTATAATAGCCGCAAAGCGGCTATGATACTTTACCAGAACAAATACGCGGAAAAGGGGAGAGGGACATGCTGAAGCTGCTGCTGGGCCGCTCCGGAGCGGGAAAAACCCGGGCCATTCTGGAGACCATGGCCGCCGCCGCCGGGACGCGGCCCCAGATTCTGATTGTACCGGAGCAGCACTCCCACGACATGGAGCGGGCCCTGTGCCGGATCGGGGGCAATTCCATCTCCCTGGGGGCGGAGGTGCTCTCCTTCACCCGCCTGGCCAGCCGGGTCTTTTCCGCCTGCGGCGGCCTGGCGGCCCCCGCCCTGGACGGCGGCGGCCGCCTGCTCCTCCTCCGCATGGCCCTCAACTCCGTGACGGACCAGCTGAAGGTGTACCAGCGTCCCTCCCGGAAGCCCGCCTTTCTCAGCGGTCTGCTCTCCACGGTGGATGAGCTGAAAACCTGCCGCGTCACCCCGGAGCAGCTGTGGCTGGCCGGGACGGAGAACGGCGGGGAGGAGGGTGACAAGCTGGCCGACCTCTCCCTCATATACGGCGCCTACGAGGCCCTCACCGCCCGCCAGGGCGCCGACCCCCGGGACAAGCTCACCCGGCTGGCGGAAGCCCTGGGGCAGACGGACTGGGCCGGGGGCAGGGACGTTTATCTGGATGGCTTTACCGATTTGACCCCCCAGGAGCGGCAGGTGGTGTCTACCCTGATTGACAAGTGCAATAACTTTACAGTGGCTCTTACCTGTGACAACCTGGAGGAGGACGAGGGGGGCGCCGGCATTTTCTCACCGGCCCGGCGCACCGCCCGGCAGCTCCTCCGCCTGGCCCGGAGGGTGGGGGTGCCCGCCCAGGTGGAGACGATGCCTCTCCCCGCCCAGGCCCGCACCGCTCCCCTGCGTCATTTGGAGCGGGAGCTGTTTGCCCCTCAGCCCATGCCCTTTCCGGAGGCGCCGGAGGGCCTGGGCCTGTTCACCGCCCGTTCTCCCTACTCCGAGGTGGAGTGGACGGCGGCGGAGATTCTGCGCCTGGTGCGGGAGGAGGGCTTCCGCTTTCGGGACATTGCGGTGTGCGCCCGGGGAATGGAGGAGTACGGCAGCCTGATTGAGACGGTCTTTGCCCGGTATGGGGTGCCGGTGTTTGTCAGCCGCATGAGCGACATTCTGGAGAAACCCATCCTGACCCTCATCACCGCCGCGCTGGATACCGCGGCGGGAGGCTGGCGCTATGACGACGTGTTCCGCTATCTGAAAACCGGCCTCACCGACTTGAGCCGGGAAGATGTGGATTTGCTGGAGAACTATGTCCTCACCTGGAACCTGGAGGGGAGCGCCTGGACGGGGGCAAAGCCCTGGAGCAGCCACCCCAAGGGGTACGGCAGGGCCTTCACGCCGGAGGACAAGGCGCTGGTGGAGCGGCTGGAGGGCCTGCGGCGGCAAGTGTCGGCCCCCCTGGTGGCTCTGGCGAAGAATCCGAACCGGACAGGGGAAGGGCAGGCAAAAGCCCTTTACAAGCTGCTGGAGGACATCGGGGTGCCGGAGCGTCTGGCCCAGCGGGCCAGGGACCTGAGCGCCGACGGCCAGCAGGCCCTGGCGGAGGAGTACGCCCAGCTGTGGGACATCCTGTGCGGGGGCCTGGAGCAGTGTGCCGGGATTTTAGGAGAGACCCCCATGGAGCTGGAGGAGTTTGCCCGGCTGTTCACCCTGGTGCTCTCCCAGTACGACGTGGGCTCCATCCCGGTATCCCTGGACCAGGTGACCTGCGGGGAAATGCCCCGGCTGGCCCACAAGAAGTACCGGGCGGTCTTTCTGTTGGGGGCGGACGACGGGGCCATCCCGGCGGCGGCCCCCGCCCCCGGCCTGCTCAATGACGACGACCGCACCCTGCTGGCCTCCTACGGTCTGGAGCTGGCGCCCCGGCTGGGGGAGAAGCTGTACCGGGAGATGACCATTGTCTATGAGTGCTGCGCCATGGCCCGGGAGCGGCTGACGGTGAGCTGGGCCGCCGCCGGAGCGGATGGCGCGGAGCGCCGCCCCTCCTTCCTGGCGGAAAAGCTGCGGCTGCTCTTCCCCAAGCTGGAGTGTGTGGAGGAGCGCCGGCTGGACGGGACCTTCCGTCTGGCCGCTCCCCGGCCCGCCCTGGAACTGGCGGGGCGGTGGCGGGGCGTGGGGGAGGCCCTGGAGCAGCTGCCGGACTATGCCCCCCTGGTGACCCGGATGCGGAAGGCCGCCGCCCTGGACCGGGGGCGGCTCCACCGCCAGGCGGTGGACGCCCTCTATGGCAGCCGGGTCCCCATGTCCG
This sequence comes from uncultured Flavonifractor sp., assembly GCA_944383135.1. Lineage (GTDB taxonomy): Bacteria > Bacillota > Clostridia > Oscillospirales > Oscillospiraceae > Flavonifractor. The sequence goes on along the minus strand of CALWOL010000069.1, from coordinate 1,051 downwards.
CCTCCCGGATGGACAAATACAAGTCCTGCCACTTCTCCTACTTCATGCAGTACGGCCTGCGGGCGGAGCCCCGCCGGGCCGCCGGATTTCAGGCGCCGGAATATGGCACCTTCGTTCACTTTGTGCTGGAGCAGGTGCTGCTCCGGTGCAAGGAGCGGGGCGGGGTGAAGGAGGTATCTCCCCAGGAGCTGCGCACCCTGTGCGACCAGGCGGTGGAGGCCTATACGGCGGAGAAGCTGGGGGGCCTGGAGGGGGAGAGCGCCCGCTTCCGCTACCTCTTCCGCCGGCTGCGCAAGTCGGTGTACGCCGTGGTGGAAAACGTGGCGGAGGAGCTGCGCGCCTCCCGCTTCCAGCCCATCTCCTTTGAGCTGGGCTTCGGCCAGGGGCAGCAGCTGCCCCCGGTGGAGCTGACCGTGGACGGGGTAACGGTGAGCATTTCCGGTTTTGTGGACCGGGTGGACGGCTGGGTCCATGACGGACGGCTTTACCTGCGGGTGGTGGACTACAAAACCGGCCGGAAATCCTTTGACCTCACCGAGATCTGGAACGGCATGGGGCTGCAGATGCTGCTCTATCTTTTCACCCTGGAGGAGCAAGGGAAAACGCTTTACCATATGGATGTAACCGGGGCCGGGGTGCTCTACCTGCCCGCCCGGGACGCGGTGGCGGCGGGGAGCCGGGCCATGAGCGAGGCCCAGCGGCAGAAGCTGGTGGATACTCAGCTGCGCCGGAAGGGCATTCTGCTGGATGACCCTGACGTGCTTACCGCCATGGAGGAGCCGGGGGAGGAGGGCATCCGCTTCCTCCCCGTCCGGGTGACCCGCACCGGTGCCATCACCGGGGAGGCGCTGGTCTCCGCCCAGCGGCTGGGGAAGCTGGCAAAGCACACCCAAAAGGTGCTGGAGGATATTGGAAAAGAGCTGGCCGCCGGCAACATCAACGCCGACCCCTTCTGGCGGGGGCCGGAGCACAACGCCTGCCAGTGGTGCGAATATGCCGCCGCCTGCCACTTTGAGGAGGGCCGGGGGAACGACCGGCGGCGCTGGCTGCC
>CALWOL010000068.1 GCA_944383135.1 uncultured Flavonifractor sp. | reverse complement strand
CCATGGCGGCCTGGGTGGATTCATAGTCCTGGAAATCCCGGGCCAGCTGGCTGTCAGGACCCACCAGCACGTTGCCGTCCACCGTGGGGGTGGCGTGGGTATCGAAGGTGTTGTCCGGATTGGGGGCGGGATAGACGGGGATCTTTGCGTACTGTCCCGCCAGCTTGTCAAGGACGAAGTACTCGCCCTTCACCGGCTTGATAACGTAGCCGGGGATGCCCAGCTGCTCGCTGACCACAGCGGAGTTGAGGCCCGCGCTGTTCACCACCCAGCGGGTGAGGAAATCACCCTTGGTGGTGTGGAGCAGGTGGGTGCCGTCGGCCTGCTTGGTCTCGCCGGTAAAGGCACAATTCAGGTGGTACTCCACACCGTTGTGGACGGCGTTTTCCGCCAGAGCAATGGTGTAGAGGAAGGGGTCCAGGATGCCGCTGGCCGGACACCACATGGCGAAGTTGCCGCCGGCGCTGGGATCCAGCTCGTCCATCCGGGCCCGGTCGATGATCTCCAGGCCCTTGACGCCGTTGGCCTCGCCCCGGGCCTTGAAATTCTCCAGCCGCTGCCGGTCCTCGTCGGTAAAGCCCACGATGAGCTTGCCGGTGCGCTTGAAGGGCACGTCCAGCTGGGCGGCCACCTGGTCAAACTCCTGGTTGCCCTCCACGGCGCAGATGGCCTTGAGGGTGCCGGTCTTGTAGAGGAACCCGGCGTGGAGCATGCCGGTGTTCCGTCCGCTGGTCTGGGTACAGACGTCGCTCTCCTTCTCCAGCACCGCGATACGCAGCCGATACCGGGAGAGCTCCCGGGCGATGGCGCTGCCCACCACGCCGCCGCCAATGATGACGACGTCATAGTTCTGCTGCATAGGGATCTTCCTTTCTCCTCACAGGAAAAGGGTCAAAATAGGCACCGTGACCAGACTGGTCAGGGTGGAAATAAACACGCACTTGGAGGCGAACTGGGCGTCCGCCCCGTATTTCTGGGCCAGAATGGCGGTGGTGGAGCCGATGGGCATGCCGGTGATGACCACGCTCACCCCGATGGTGAGGGCATCCATCCCCAGCAGCTTCAGCGCCGCCAGGCAGATGCCGGGCAGCAGGAACTGCCGCACCGTCACCAGGTAAAAGCACTTGGGCTCAAAGACGGTTTTCAGGGGCACGTCCGCCAGGATGGCGCCCACCAGGGCCATGGCCAGGGGGGAGGTACAGGCCCCCATGTTGTCCACGGCGGTGTCCACGAAGTGGGGCAGGGGGATCTGGAGGATCATCCGCACCAGGCCCACCTCCACGGCGATGATGCCCGGATTGAGCATCACCTTTTTGAAGGCCTGCTTGGCGTCCGCCCGGGTAAACAGGGAGATGCCGGCGCTCCACATCAGGATGCGGGTGGGGATGATGAACAGGGAGCCCAGGAAGAGCCCCTCGTCCCCGTAGGCCCCGCTGACCACCGGCAGGCCGGCAAAGCCGGAGTTGCTCACCAGGGTGCCGTACTGGAAGATGCTCTTCTCCTCGTAGGGGAAGCGGTTGTAGAGCACCCTGCCCAGCACCAGGGCCACCAGGGACATGCCCACCGCGATGAGCAGCGCCACCGCCCCCTGGCGGAGGGCCTCCAGACTGAAGTCCATGTGGAACGACTCGAAAATCATGCAGGGCAGGGTGACGAACACCACGAAGTCGGTGAGCTTATCCCGGGTCACGTCATTGAAAATCCCCGCCTTCCGGCAGCCGAAGCCCACCGCCATGTAGAGGAACAGGACGGTCTGGACGTCCACCATTTTCAAAAAGCTGTTCATGTCAAGCCTCGATGGGGGTAAGCAGGGCCCCCTGCCCGTCGAATTTCAGCTCCTCCGGCTCCGACACCGCCTCCAGGCCGGGCCACCGCCCCGCCTTCACATCCTCGTAGTAGGCCGCGCTGAGCATAATCTGCCCGATGTGCAGGCTGTTGGGGATGCGGATGATGCGGGGATGGTTCTGGTCAATGCCGTTGCAGGTGCGGATGCACATCTGGATGGCCTCCTTGTCGGTGGCCACGATGCAGGGGATGCGGGCGGAGGTGAGAACGGTGGAGGTGATGCAGTTGGGATACATCATCTCCAGATCGATTTTGTCAAAGAAGCGCTTGGTAATCACGTTGGCCAGGCCCACCCCCAGGGAGTTGCCGTGGCTGGCCTCGCTCAGGTCCAAAAAGCAGGTGCGCTGCACCTTTACGCCGCCGTGGGCGTATTCGGTGGAGAAGGTGCCGGTAATGTTGGGGTCCACCCCGGTGCCGGAGTAGTTCTTGCCCGTCTCATCCACGATGAGCACGTCGCACTCCCCCACCAGCAGGGAGGGCATGTGGGCAAAGGCCTCCTTCAGCAGCTCCGGCTCCCGCTTGAGGATGTCGTCCCTGTCGATGGCCTCCAGCTTCCAGGTCTGGTCATAGGCGTTCTCCAGGCAGGGGATAGCAAAAAGGATGGGTGCCTTCTCCAGGGCCACCTTGGCCATGGAGGGGATGTTCTGGCCGATTTTGCCCATACCTTCTGCATGGACCCGCTCGGCCCCCCGCTGCTTGCCCAGGCCCACCGTCATCATCTTGCACGGGCCGCTCTCGTAGGGGCCCCGGAAGGCGTTGTGGGGCTTGAGCCGGCAGGAGAGGATGATGCCGTCGGACTGGTAGGCGTTTTTGTCCATGTACACCGGCATGCCGGTGTCGGACACTCCCAGCTCCACCACCTCCATGCTGGAGCGGATCTCACAGCCCATGGTGTCCGGGGTGATGCCGTAGCCCGCCAGGATGTCCAGCTGGCCCTGGGCGGTGGCGCCGCCGTGGCTGCCCATGGCGGGGACGATGAAGGGGGTGGCGCCCCGGGATTTCACAAAGTCCACCACCGCTTTGGTGATGATGTCCACATTGGCGATGCCCCGGCTGCCGGCGGTAATGGCAATTTCCATGCCGGGCCGCACTTTGGAGCGGAAGGGCTCCCGGTCCAGCTGCTCCATTACCGCCGCCGGGATGTCCGCCGGTTCAATATGCTCCGAGGGGAACTCCTGCCTGGCCCGGAACATGGGGGGAATGGGCACCCCGGAGAGCAGTTGGGAGACCACGCCTCCCTGTTTGATTTCCATTGCGTTCCGCCTCCTTGATGGGGTTCAAGTGCGCCTATGGCTCCCGCCGGAGTGCCGGCGGGAGCCTGATGGGCGCATATCGTTTGTCAGGTAATGGGCGCGGGGTTGAAGATGCACACGTCGTTGTGGAAGCCGTACTGGTCGGAGTAGGGCTTCTTCACGCCGCTGGCCACGTCCAGAATGAGCTCGAACAGCTCGGTGCCCACGTCGGCAATGGTCTTTTCCCCGGTGGCGATGGGACCGGCGTTGACGTCGATGAGGTCAAACCAGTGCTCCTTCATCTCATTGCGGGAGCAGACCTTGATGACGGGGGCGGCGGCCAGGCCATAGGGGGTGCCCCGGCCGGTCATAAAGACCTGAAGGCCGATGCCGCTGGCCAGCTGGCAGGGTCCGCAGACGATGTCGCTGGCGGGGGTGGCGGCGTAGATGAGGCCGTGCTTGCTGGGCTTTTCCGCCGGGGAGAGAACCTCCTCGATGGGGGCGGTGCCCGACTTGGCAATGGAGCCCATGGCCTTTTCCACGATGTTGGCCAGACCGCCCTTCTTGTTGCCGGGGGTGGGATTGGCGTCCCGGTCCACCCCGCCGGCCTCCAGGTAGTCGTCGTACCACTTCATCTCGGCGGCCAGCTTGTCCCGGGTGGCCGCGTCCCGGCAGCGGGCGGCCAGCAGATGCACGCCGTCCCGCACCTCGGTAACCTCGCTGAACATGACGGTGGCCCCGCCCTTCACCAGCATGTCGGCGGCGTAGCCGGCGCTGGGGTTGGCGGTGAGGCCGGAGAAGGCGTCGGAGCCGCCGCACTGCATGCCGATGAGCAGCTCACTGAGGGGCAGCTCCTCCCGGCGGCGCTGGTTGAGCTTGGCCAGCTTCTGTTCAGCCATATCCATCAGGGCCTCCATCATGGCGTCGTGGCCCTTGTAGTCCTGGAGGGTGAGGGTGTTCTCCGGGGTAATGTCCTCGGGGGGGAGCACCATGTCGTAGGTGAGCTTTTCACAGCCCAGGCCCACCACCATCAGCTCCCCGCCGAAGTTGGGGTGGCGGATGAGGTTGGTCACCGCCCGGATAGGGATGTGGGCCTCCCGGGCCTTGATGGCCACGCCGCAGCCGTAGGGGTGGTTGATGGCCACCACGCCGTCCACATTGGGGTACTTGGGGAGCAGCTCCCGCTTGATGCGCTCCACCGCCACGTTGACCACGCCGGCGGCGCACTGCACCGTGGTTACGATGCCCAGCAGGTCGCGGGTGCCGGCGGGGCCGGTCTTGTTGCGGTAGCCCATCCAGGTTTTCCGGGTGGGCTCGGGCAGGTCCTCCTTCGCCACCAGATTGGTGCCGAAGGGCATGTCGTCCAGGCCGGGGGACTGGGGCAGGTCCAGCATGTGCTCGTTAATCCAGGCGCCCACGGGGATGGCGTCCTTGGCATAGCCCAGCACCACGCCGTACCGGACAATTTCGCCCCCCTTGGGAATATCGGTGAGGGCAATCTTGTGGGCCTGGGGGATATCCTCCCGGGTGGTGACGCCGGGCATCACCTGGGTGCCCGCGGCGATATCCTCCACCGCGATGGCCACGTTGTCCACGTCCTTGACTTTGATGTACAGAGGCGCGCTCATATCCATACTCCCCTTAATTTAAACTCACTGCTTGGCGGCAGCTTCCTTCTCCTGACGCTTGGCCTTCCGGTTGTCCAGGAAGGCATACACAACAGAGATGACGATGAGTGCCCAGATGACCCAGCTCATGGGACGCACGAACAGGCCGGTGAGGGATCCGTCATAGGCGGTGAGCACCTGGATGAAGTAGTCCTCCAGGTCGCCGCCCAGGATGAAGCCGATGAGGAAGCAGGACACGGGGAAGTGGAACTTCTTGATGAGCAGACCCACAATGCCGAAGAACAGCAGGCACCACACGTCGAACATGCGGCCGTTGAGGGTGGCATAGGCGCCCACGGTGCACATCATCAGCACCACGGGGTACAGCCGCTCCTGAGGAATGAGGATGATCTTGGCCAGCAGCTTTACCGGGAAGAACATGACCAGGAACATCAGGATGTTGCACACCAGCAGGGCTACCAGTACAGTGTTCCAAACGTCCGGGTTGTTGGTGATGAACAGGGGACCCACCTGAATGCCCTGGAGCATGAAGGCGCCGATGAGCACGGCGGTGGTGGAGTCGCCGGGGATGCCCAGACTGAGCAGGGGCACCAGGGCGCCGCCGGTGAGGCCGTTGTTGGAGGTCTCGGAGGCAATCAGGCCCTCAGGCACGCCGGTGCCCAGCAGCTCAGGGTGCTTGGACCAGCTCTTGGCCTGGGAGTAGGCGATGAGGGAGGCAGCGGAGCCGCCCACGCCGGGGAGGATGCCCATGAAGGTGCCCAGCAGAGCGGAACGGACGACGTTGATCCACTGGCCCTTGAAGTCCCGGAAGAAGTTAAATTTCTGCTTGTTCTCCACCTTCATGGCATCTTCCTTGGTGTAGGAGGCATGCATACCGGTCTCGCACTGCTGGAACATCTCGGACACGGCAAACAGGCCGATGAGCACGGGGAAGAGCTGGAAGCCACTCTGCATCTCGCTCTTGAGGAAGTCGGGAACCATGCGGTATTCGTTGTTGACAGAGAACTGGTTCATCATGGCCATCAGCACGCCCAGCATGCCGATCCAGATGCCCCGGAGCATCTGGCCCCGGGACAGGGCAGCGATGACGGTGAGGGCGAAGAGGATGATGAGGAACTTCTCCACGGCGGAGAACTTGATGGCCCAGGCAGCCAGCACAGGGGTAAAGAAAGCCAGCACCACCAGGGAGATCATGCCGCCGATGAAGGAAGAGGTGATACCGATTTTCAGGGCCCGCTCGCTCTCGCCCTTCAAGGCCATTGGGTGTCCATCAAAGGTGGTACACACCGAGGAGGGGGTACCGGGGATACTGATGAGGATGGCAGGCACCAGGCCGCCGGAAATGCCGCCCACGTAGAGGCCCAGCAGCAGGTAGAGGGCCATCTCCATGGAGTAGGCATAGGTCAGTGGCAGGAACACGGCCACGGCCATGGTGGCCGTCATGCCGGGGATAGCACCGAAAATGATGCCGATAACCACGCCCAGCAGGGCCACGGCAATGTATTCAGGACCGATAGCAAATGGCATATACGTTCACCAGCCTTTCTTAGTAAATAATGAGGCTCAGGGCCGGGATTTCAATGGTGCAGAAGCCGGAGGGCAGAGTGATGGCAAAGATGGTGCCGAACAGGATACTGATGACAAGGCAGGCCACCACAGAGATGATAACGCTGACCACATGGTACTTGGGGGTGCCCATCTGCTCCTTGTTTGCAAACAGGGTGTTAAACAGGAACAGGAAAATAATGGAGCACACGGTAAAGCCAATCTTGTCCAGCATAAAGAAATATGCAAACATCAGCACAATGCTGCCCCAAAACTTTACCTTGTCGTAGTTCTTCTCAAAAAATGCGCCGGGCTTGGCAAAGAAGCCCTTGCCCGCTTTTACCCGGGCCGCGCCCTCCACGGCGATAAGCAGGATACCCAGGATAATCAGTACGCCGATGGTGATGATGGGAAAAATCCAATGCTGGGTGGAATAGACCACATTGATGCGCATCTTATTACCTCTCTTTCATGGTTTTTGCGGGAACGCCCCGCTGAAACGCCAACCACCGGTCGGGTTTCAGCGGGGCGCCGTTCCTCATTCGATTAGGTCAGCTCGTCCAGACCGGGAGCAACGGCAACAATGGCGTTGGAGGTCTCCCGCTTGGCGTTGATGTAGTCGCGGGAAGCCTGGAGGTCAGCCTCCTCGGCGGTGACAGCGGCGTACATCAGGTTGGCCATCTCGGCCTGGAAGTCGGGGTTCTCGCACACCTTCTGCATGGCGGCGGTGATCTCGTTCAGGATGCCCTCGTCCATATCCTTGGGGAAGAGCATGAAGAAGTCCTTGTTGAAGTCAAAGGGCTCGCCGTTGAAGGTGATGCCGTCCTCCACCATGGAGATGATGCTCTCGTCGGCCACCTGGCCGCAGGTGTCAAAGATCTTCATGGCCAGCTGAGCGTCCACGCCCTCCTTGGTGAACTCCACGCAGGAGGAGTAGTCGGCGTAGATGATGTCGGCGTTGCCGTCCCACAGGCGCTGCTTCTTCTCGTCGGTGGTGCCGCCCACGATGGCCTTGATGCGGGAAGCCACGTCGTCGCCGTAGGTCTCCTTGGCCCACATGTACCACACCACGAAGCACAGGTGGGAAGCGGAGCCGGACTCAATGTTCACGTGCAGGGTCTCGCTGGGGTTGTCGGCCAGCCACTGGGCGGCCTCAGCCAGGGAGTTGTAGGGGACGGAGGCGTTGGCCGCGAAGCAGCCGCCGGGGTTGACGCCGATGCGGGGACCCACGGTAAGGTTCTCCAGGGCGTACTCCTCGCCCACGGCGCCGAACAGCACGGAGAGGAACGCCATGTCGTGGAACATCATAATGGTGGTGCCGTCGCCGTCAGCCTTGCTGATGGCGTCCAGAGCCTGGGCGTTGCCCACGGCGTCAACCTTGCCGTTGAAGCCCATCTCCTCGCCCAGATAACGGGTGACCATGTCGGCGATCATGTAGGAGTCGCCGCCGGTGGAGGTGGAGCCGATCACCACGCGGACGCGCTTGCCCTTCAGGCTGCTCTCGCCGGAGGCGTTGTTCACCTCGCCGCTCTGCTCGCCGCTGGGGGTCTCGCTGTTCCCGCTGCTGGTGTTGCCGCAGCCGGCCAGCAGGCCAACCGCCATGGACGCTGAGAGGAGCAGTGCAATCAGTTTCTTGAACTTCATTGTGCAGTCCTTCCTTTCATTCTTTCGCATTTCGTTGTGTTTGGGATGCTCGTCAGGGAAATGGGGTCTGCTTCACTACCGTGCCCATATGATAGCAAACCCGTACAGTTCTTTCTATTCGCAAATAGCCCCGAATCACACCCCAAAAATTAGTGCATCTGTTCTTGTTTCAATTGCGTGCAATTTTTATTTCAATTTTGCCGCATATCCATTTCAACTCTGAAATCTTTCTTTCCTTGTTCCTGGAAGTTTTTTGAATTTTTCGCCGCTTTTTTCTGTTTTCCAAAAAAACCGCTTTTTAAATTTAGTATATCTGCACAAAATCTCCCCCGCCGTCTCTCCATTTGCTCATACTTGTGTATTCTTTCGGGATTTGGTACACTGTTCATAAGCCAGTGGAACTTGAATGGAAAGGAAGGCCCGCCGATGAAAGAGATGAAACAGGGTCTGCTGGAGGCCCTCACCGCCCAGTACCGAAGCCTGCGCCTGCTCTATCTGGTCTATCTGGCCGCCGCGGTGCTGGCCCTGATTTTCTTTTTCGTGGATAAACGCGTCACTCTGGCGCTGCTGGCGGCCAGTCTGATTTACCACCTGGTGGTGGTGCGCAGCCGTTCCAGGGCCTACACCCGGGCCTTTGTCCACGCCTGCCTGCAGAGCACCTTCGCCCGCGTCCTCCAGGACGCCAGGCACACGCCGGAGTCCCCGCTGGAGCCGGAGGCGCTGGAGCAGGTCCGCCTGGTGGCGGCCAACGCCGCCAAGGGCTCCATCCTGGTCCGGGAGGGGGGCACCGGTACCTACCGGGGCCGGCCGGTGGCTCTGAGCGACGCCGGTTTTACCCACTCCTTCTCCATGGCGGGAAAAAAGCACCATGAATTTGTCTTCGGCGCCTGGGTGACGGTGACTCTGGACCACGACACCGGCCTGGACTGCCGGCTCATCCATCCCAAGGTGATGATGAAGGACTCCCGGGACCAGTATTACAGTGGGGAGCGGGACCTCCAGCAGGTGGTGGGGGGGCTGCCCGACTGGCTGAGCCGGGAGGGCTGGCTGGTGCTGCGCCCCCGGGAGACCCCCACCCTGCCCGACGAGCGGTTCGTGGGGGCGCTGCGGACCCTGGCGGGCAAAACCCAGCTCCCCCTGGCGGTGTGCGTCCGGGGGGACAAGCTCCACGCCTACGTGACCAACCGGATTCTGGGCCAGAAGGTGAGCAGCCGGGTGGCTCCCGGCTCCGCCGTGGTCACCACCGATTTCTTCCCCGAGCTGGGGGGAATTCTGAAGCTGTCCGACGCGCTGTAAGGATAATAGAACACGGGGCCTGCCGCTTCCGCGGCAGGCCCCGTGTTTTTTCAGCGCTGATAGGAATCCCGGATGCCGTACTGCTTCATCCGGCGCCAGAGTGTGGTTTTGCTCATGCCCAGCTCGGCGGCGGTCTCCGCCCGGCTGCCCCCCCACCGGGCCAGGGCCGCCAGAATCCGGGCCGCCTCCTCCGAGGGGGGCTGCTCCACCGGCTCCCCCAGGGGCAGGTCTCCGGGATAGAGCTCCTCCAGCAAATCCCGGACATAGCCGTCCTTGATGGTGCGGGAGGGGGCGGTGAGAGCCATGCGCTCCAGAAAGGTGTGCAGCTGGATGTAGTTGCCCGGCCAGGGGTAGTCCAGCAGCACCTTGCGGGCCTCCTTGGTGAGCACCACATAGCGGTTGAGCTTGGTGACGCAGTCGTCCAGGGACATGGTGATGGCCTGCTCCAGGTCGTCCGGCCGGGTGCGCAGGGGGGGCAGGGTGAGCTGCTGGGGGGAGAGAATATAGCCCAGCTCGGGCAGGAAGCTGCCGTCCTGCATCCGGGGGACCTCCCCGTCGGCGGTGGACACAATCACCCGCACCGAAACCGGCTCCGGAGCGCGTTCTCCCGGCATGTGGACCACATTTTCCCGGATCAGCCGGCAGAGCACGTGCTGTCCGCCCTGGTCCAGGTATTCCAGATGGTCCAGGTACAGGGTGCCGGTATCCGCGTCCCGGGCCGCCTGGGTCAGGGACGCCCACTGCTCCCGCCAGAGGGCCCCGCAGTCAAAGGTGACAAAGGGGCCCTTGGAGCAGGGGCTGGCATTGTGGATGCTCTGGGCAAAGAGGGACTTGCCGCTGCCCACCTCCCCCCGGAGGAAGATGGGCTGGGTGGTTCCGGCAAAGCTGCGGGCCAGACGCACCACCCGGGCCATCTCCCGGCTGATGTGGTTCACGTCCTCAAACCGGCCGTAGGCCAGATAGCGCTGGAGCCGGTAGCGCTCCCGCAGAGCCCGCTCCCCCTGCCGCTCCATTTTGTGCATCTCGTAGAAGGAGAAAATCATCCCCTCCTCCGATTCCCAGTCGGTCACCGGGGCGGCATTGGCCACCACGTGGACCCCCGCCACGCTGAGCACGGAAAAGTAGAGCTCCTGATGCCGGGCCACGGCGTCGCTCCACAAATCCTGGTCCTCCCGGGGCATGAGGGCGGACAGGGGCTGGCCCACCAGCTGCTCCCGGTCCCGGCCCAGAATCTTGCAGGCCATATCGTTGCTCCGGGCAATCACCCCGCCGGCGTCCAGCTCGATGATGCCGTTGAAGGAGTAGTCCAGCAGCACCTGCAGGTGGGCGGTGTTCCGCCGCTCGGCGTCGGCGGCGAAGCCCACGCTGCGGGCGTTGCGCAGGCTGGTGCGCAGGGAATCCTCGGTACCCTCGAAAAACAGGGTGCGCTTGCCCAGGCGGCGGCAGCAGGCGTTGACAAAATCGCCGCCCAGGATGACGTCCATCCCGTCGGCCACCGCCTGCTCCACACACCGCTCCATCTCCTCCACACCGGAGACAAAGTAGGTGTGCAGCTCAATACCCACCACCTCTTCAAAGCCCTGGATTTCCCCCACCATGTTGGGGATGGTCACCACCCCCACCCGGGGCCGCTCCAGCCGGGGCACCAGGTTTTTGGCCCGGTGGAGCAGCAGGGCGATTTCCAGACCGGTAAGCCGGATTTCCACCACCGGCAGCTCGGTGTGCTCCTTGAGAATGGAGGCCTGGCGTCCCCGGGCCACCAGGATGTCCGCGCCCAGGGTCCGGCACTCCTCCATCAGCTCCAGCACCTGCTCGGTGGGTACCGACTTGTTCAGCACCACCTCCATGCCCAGCTCCCGGGCAATGCGGCCTGCGGGCTCCACCATCTCGGCCCGGGGCAGCAGCAGCGCGAATTTTGCCATTCCGGTTCCTCCTTCCGCCTGTCAGCTCCATCATACCGGATAGGTGCCCCCCTTGTAAAGCATCCCGCCGGGAAAAAACGGCGGAGCCGGGACGGAAAATCCGCCCCGGCTCCGCCGCAGGTTTGGGAAAATATAGGAGGCAACATTTGCAGTCAGCGCAGGTTGCTTACCGCACCAGACAGGGACGCTTGGGGTCAAACTTCCAGCCGGGGATGAGGTACTGCATGCCGATGGCGTCGTCCCGGGCGCCCAGGCAGTTGTCCATGTACAGCTTGTGGGCCTTCATCAGCTGGTCACGGTCCAGCTCGACACCCAGGCCGGGCCGCTCGGGCAGGTCAATGCAGCCGCCCTTGATCTGCAGGGGCTGCTTGGTCAGCCGCTCCAGGCCCTCCTGCCAGATCCAGTGGGTGTCGATGCCGTTGAGCTTGCCGGGTACGGCGGCGGCGCACTGGGTCATCATGGCCAGGGAGATGTCGAAGTGGTTGTTGGAGTGGCAGCCCCACATCAGGCCGAAATCGTTGCACATCTGGCCCACCCGGACGGAGCCGGCCATGGTCCAGAAATGGGGATCGGCCAGAGGGATGTCCACGCTGCGCAGGGCGATGCAGTGGCGCATCTCCCGCCAGTCGGTGTCAATCATGTTGGTGGCGGTGGGCATGCCGCTCTCCTGCTTGAACTCGGCCATAATCTCGCGGCCGGAGAAGCGGCCCTCGGCGCCGCAGGGGTCCTCGCAGTAGGCCAGAACCTTCTTCAGCTCGGGCGCCAGGGCCAGAGCGTCCTTCAGCAGCCAGCCGCCGTTGGGGTCCAGGGTGATGCGGGCCTCGGGGAAGGCCTCCTTCAGGGCCTGCACCGCCTTCAGCTCCTCCTTGCCCTCCAGCACGCCGCCCTTGAGCTTGAAGTCCTCAAAGCCATACTTCTCATAGGTGGCCTTGGCCAGCGCCACAATGGCGTCGGGGGTCAGGGCCTCCTCATGGCGCAGGCGGTACCAGTCGCAGTCGGAGTCGGGCTCGGAGTAGTAGGGCAGATCGGTCTTGTTGCGGTCGCCCACGTAGAACAGGTAGCTGAGGAAACGTACCTTGCTGCGCTGGATGCCGTCCCCCAGCAGGGCGGCGGCGGGGACCTCCAGATACTGGCCCAGCAGGTCCAGCAGAGGAGACTCAATGGCGGTGACCACGTGGACGCCGGTGCGCAAATCGAAGGTCTGCTGACCCCGGACGTCATCCTTGATGTTGGAGGTAAGCCAGTCGTTGACGCGCTTCAGGGTGTTCTTGTAGTCGCCCAGGGAGGTGCCCTCCACCAGGTGCTTCACGTCCTCCAGGGCCTTGGTGATCTTCTGGCCGCCGGGCACCTCACCCACGCCGGTGTTGCCGCGGTCATCGGTGAGCACCACCACATTGCGGGTGAAATAGGGGGCGTGAGCGCCGGAGAGATTGAGCTCCATGCAGTCCTTGCCTGCGACGGGGAAAACCTCCATGGCGGCAACTTTGGGTGTGTTGGCCATTTCTATGCACTCCTTTTCTTCTAAATGGATGACTTGGTTTCCTCATTCGGTAGTGAGCAGACCAGCTTTCATCCGCTTAAAAGCGGGGCGATGCATACCTTATTGCGAGGGCATTGTATCACGCTCCTGTGGGAAAATCAAACTTGATTAACTTATAAACCATTTAGTTTTTTTAAGTGTGTCAAAAAGGCCGGCTCAGGTATCCTCCGCCTCTCCCACCGCGCCGGACCAGGCGGGCAGCAGAGGCCTGCTGTCGCCGTCCAGCACAAAGACCTTGGCGGTGAGCCCCCGGGCATAGGGCACGGTCAGCTCCGCCGCCGTCCGCCGCTCCCCGGCCTCCACCGTAATCAGGCCGGTGGTTGTGGCCTCCACCATGCGGCCGTCGGACTGATAGAGGGCAATGTAATAGCTGGCCGCCACGGCTTCCCCGCTGTTGTTTTCCACGCTTACCACCACGCTGGCCCGGCCGTTTTCCGCCGCGGTGCCGGCGTAGACCCGGAATCGGGTGTCCGCCTCCGTCACGCCGCTCTGGACCATGGCAAAGCCGGTGTTGTTGGCCAGCAGGTTCTCCACCGCCTGCTGCTCCTGGGTCAGCTGGACCACGGCATACACCAGCCCGCCCTCCTCCAGCGCGCCGGCGGCGCTGACAAAGGACAGCACGGCCACATCGCCGGGGGCCAGGGAGGTGATGGTCTGCCGCTCCGCCGCCTCCGGGCCGTCCTCCGCTCCCCCGTGAAGGGAGACGGGGAGGTCCGTCAGGGTGTTCTGGCCCCGGTTGACCACCCGCACTACCGTCTCCACGGTGCCGTCTCCCGCCGTCTGGGCGGCAATCTCCTCCACCGACACGTCGGCCAGCCGCAGCTCCAGCGGGATACGGTTGTCCTCCGGGCTTACCTCGTCGGCCATCAGCGGCGTCACCTGGAGGGTGACCGACCCAGGCAGGGTCTCCGGCAGGGGCAGGTCCGCCGTCAGCAGGATGCTGCCGCCGGAGGGCAGCTCCTCCTTGGCGTAGGCGGTGGACACCAGCGTTTCCCCGTCGTACAAATCCACCTGGAACAGGGATGCGGCCTCCGTACCCCGGTTGGCCACCTGGAGGCTGACGCGCAGCGCCTCGCCGGGAATCAGGGTGGTGCCGTCATAGGTGGCGGCGGTGACCGCCAGGTCCATGCCCGGCGTCACCTGCCAGTACACCAGGTCGGCCTGGGTAATCTCGTACCCCTCCCCCATGGTCTGCCGATTGGCCAGGATGGCCAGCTTTCCGGCCTGGGCGGAGGCGGAGGCGGACACGTCGCTCAGGTACTCCTCCGTCTCCAGCAGGGGGATGGGCTGCTGCCAGTCCCCGTCCTTGAGGGAGAGAGAAAGGATGGTGCCGCCGTCCTCCCTGCCGCCCCGGAAGAGCACCGCCTGTCTTCCGCCGAATTCCAGGGGTAGGAACCAGTCCGAGCCCGCCAGGGTGGGCACCGCGTCGCCGGCGGTGCTGCGCACCACACCGCCGGCGTACCACCACAGCCGATCGCAGGCCCAGACGGGCTTGCCGCCGTCCCCCATCCGCTGAGAGCCGCCGGACGCCGTCAGGCGGTAGAGGCTCTGGGCGCCCTCCCGGCTGACGCTGTAATAGAGGGTGCCGCCGTCGTCCACAGCCAGGGCGTCCACACCGGACAGGCCCTCCGCCAGCAGGGTATACTCCCCCGTGGCCTCGGTATAGCGCCAAATTTCCATCTCCTCCCCGAAGAGGCCGTCGGGACAGTGGACAAAGGCGATTTGGATGCCCTGCCCGTCCTTCCACAGCACGGGCAGCATGTCCAGCCCCTCCAGGCCGATGGTCCGATAGGTGCCGGAGCCCAGGGCGCCGTAGGCAATTTCCATATGGCTGGCCGTCTCTTCCACGTCAATGCCGCTTTCCAGCACGGTATCCGCCTTCATCCACAGGGCGACGGCCTGGTTGTCCACCACCTGGAGGGTGGGGGCGAAGTCCGCCGTCTGGCTGCCTGTGGGGACCATCTGGGGCGTATCCCAGTAGTACCCGTTGTAGGTGCTGTAATAGAGGGCCGTGCGGTTTTCGTCCGAGCGGCCGGTCACATCCTGCAGCCAGACGGCCGCGGTCCGCTCGCTCCCCTCCCGGTAGGAATAGACGGCAATCCGGGGCACCGTGTAGGGGTAGACATTGCTCTGGAGAACGGCGCTGGCAAGCTGTCCGTCCTCCTCCGCCAGCAGGGAGAGGCTGTCGTTGGCGGTAAACGCCGAGGGCTTATCCAGGTAATCCCGGCCGGCCTGCACCCACTCCACATCCGCCAGGTCCAGGGCCGCCAGGGTGGCGACGCCGGAGTCGGGCAGCAGCTGGCCGTCCTGATAGAGGATGAGCTCCTTGCTGTTCCAGAACACCCAGCTGCCGCTGGCGTAGCCCAGCAGGCTGCCCACAAAGGCGGCGGAGGCGTTGAGGCTCCAGGCGGTATGGTTGCTGTCATAGGGCAGGTTGAACTGCACCTTCAGATTGCCGCTGCCCTGAACGCCGCCGGAGAGGATTTGGGGATTGCCCACTCCGTTCTCCACGGTGATGCCCAGGGTAAAGGCCATGGAGTAAACGCCGGGCTGGGAGATGTCCTGGGGCTCCAGCTGCCCCTGGTCGTTCATGCAGGCCTGGATGGCGCTCTCCAGGGAGGCCTGGAGGGAGGCGGTAAAGTACATGGGGACGGTGCCGATCAGATAGTTCTGGGTATAGGAGACGCCGCCGGAGAACAGCAGCGCCAGCTTGGCGGAGGAAATCTTGGGCCACCCCTCCTCGTCCAGGCAGCCCTCAAAGGTGCCCAGCACCTGCACGGAGCCGGAAATGCCCACCTTTATCTTCACGTCCTCGTTGAGCAGGCCCAGCTTCACCGCCTTTTGGATGAGGGCGTCCACCTCCGCCCCCCCGGCTCCGCTGTTCATCGCGGCCAGGGCATTGTTCAGGGCGTCATAGGTCTCCTTGTCAAAGCCCTCGTATTCCTGCTCCTCCTGGAGCTTGAGGCCGATGGTGCCCTTGAGGGTGCCGTCCTCCTTCAGCTCAAAGCTGATGGGCAGATAACTGCCCATTACCTTCTTAAAATCCACACCCAGGGACTGGTTATCCACCACATCCACCTTGCTCCCGGCGGGGTCCCGGATGATGGCCTCGGTCTCGCTGCTGCCCAGATTCAGGCGGACGGTGGGCTGGGTGCCGCTCTGGACGGAGAGCTTGAGGGCCTGCTCCGTCACGGTGCCGTCCGCGCCCACCAGCTTCAGGTAAATGGGGATGCCCGTCTTCAGGCCCTGGTTGAGGCAGACAGCCTGGTTGTAGCCCTCCGTCAGCTCCACCTGCCAGCCGGTGGACTGGCAGAGATAGGCTCTGCCCTCCCCGCAGCCGTTCCAGTCCACACTGAGGTAGAGGGTGCGGGCCTTCCACCTGGCGGAGCTGAGGGTGACAAGCTCCGACTCCTGCATCAGATTGGCGTAGCAGAGGTAGCTGCCTGAGGACTTGTCCAGCAGAATGGCCTGAGGGATGGGTCCTTCCCGATTGGCCCGGTAGAGGTAGACCAGGTTGCTGGCCCCAATCTGCTCCCCGGGAAGGGTATAGGTGCGGTAGCCCTCCTTGGAAATGGTGACATCCGGAGGATTCTCCCGGTCCAGCTCCAGGGTGATGTAGTTTTTCCCCCCGGTGGAATAGGCGGTCCCGTTCACCTCCACCGTAAAGCCGGTGGGAACGGGATACGCCCGGTTGTCCGGGTCAAAGATGCGGATGGTCCGCTTGACGGTGGTGCTCTCATACACCGGCCGCTCCCCCGTGGGCGGATGGTTGAAGCCCAGGCAATGGAGGGTGGCCCGCTTCAGGCAGGCGCTGCTGCTGGAGCCGATGGTGATGTTGTCCCAGTCCTCCTGGCTGCCCTCATAGTAGATATGGGCAATCCGGTTGGAGCCGTAAAAGGCCAGATTGTCAATGGCGGTCACCGACGCGGGGATATAGACAAACACCAGCTTGCTGCAGCTGCTGAAGGCCTGGCTGGGGATGTACGTCACGCCGTCGGAAACCACCGCTTTGGAGATGTTGCTGTCGTCAAACGTGGTGGAGGCGCTGTCCCCCAGCGCTCCGCCGGGGAGGGTGCCGGTGCCGGTGATGCCCTCGCACATCTTGTAGATGGAGTCGCCCACCTCCTCCAGCCCCGAGGGCCAGGCGGGCTGGCTGGTCAGACCGCTGCTCAGGAACACCCCGTCCTCCAGCACCTTCAGCCCGTCGGGCAGGGTCACCTGGGTCAGGGACAGGCACTCCAGAAAGGCCCGGTTTCCAATCCGCTCCAGCCCCTCCGGCAGCGACACCGACGCCAGGGCGTCACAGTAGGCAAAGGCATACGCCCCAATCTCCCGCACACCGGCGGGAATGGCCACGTCCGTCAGGCTGCGGCAGTATGATCCGGGATCTCTATGGCAACAGCATTGTGGCCTACAAGACAGGAACACGGCAGTCGGTCAACCTGGTGCTGGATACTATTCGTCTGGCCATGAAGCGGGAGAAAAAGAGGGCCGCTGCGGAGTTGCAGCTCCACAGCGACCAGGGTGCTCAGTACGCCTCACAAGCATATTTTGAGCTAACTCAAACATACGGCATTACGCCGTCTATGTCAAGGCGTGGAACCCCCTTATGATAATGCAATGGCGGAGAATTTCTTCTCTATCCTCAAAACAGAATGTATTTACCGCCACAAACCGGCTACCTTCTCACAGGCCAATGAGTTGATTGATTGCTATATTTACTTCTACAACCATGAACGCATCCAGTTAAAAACAGGAGAGGCGCCGCTGGCGCGACGCTTCTCCCTCTAAAACTTAATTTTTCCTACCAGAGGTTCTTTTTGTACTGTCCGCACAATCTGGGGCAGTTCACAGTTCTTACATCAAGGGGATTTTTTTATTATGTTTTTTATAGATTTTATGGGCGAAAATCGTCTTATAACTTCTTGCAAGTATTTATTGAAGCGAGAAGAAAGCCTGTATTTTCAATGGTTTTTCCGTTTTGGCGTGTATCTTCTCATGTCTCCGTATAAGTTGATTTTGTAAAGTTGGGCACCATTTTAACACCACAAATAAGGCAATACACAGAGACATAGGGCGATGTTATTATGCCCACAAAGGTAATTTAGGACAACCTTTTTTACATCTTCATGTTAGGCATTAGAGTGCTTATATTCCTTGCAGAAA
>CALWOL010000067.1 GCA_944383135.1 uncultured Flavonifractor sp. | reverse complement strand
TCCCGGGCGCCGTAGCCCTGGTACATCAGATAGTCCCAGGCCTTCATGGCGTCCTCCACGGCGGCGGGATAGGGGTGCTCCGGAGCCAGCCGGTACTCGAAGCACAGCACCTGCCAGTCGGTGACATTGGCCAGCTTGGAGGCCAGGATGCGGGAGTAGCCCAGGTTGCCGCTGGTGTAGCCCCCTCCGTGGCAGTAGAGAATGGCCCGCCGCCGGTCATGGCCCCGCTGGGGCCGCACCCAGGCACAGGGCATCCCATCCAGGCGAAAGGGCTCCCAGCTCATGCCCGCCATAGGAGCCACCAGGCGGCCCAGCAGCTGCTGGCCCTTGCGCTGCTTTTCCAAATCCTTCAGATTCATCTCCTCCGGGGTGGCGGCGCTGTGGATGGCCCGGAGGGCCCGGAGGAAGGGGTCCAGCCGCTGGGTGTCGGCGCGGTTCTGCCCCCGGGGCTGGAGCTTGATGTGGATGTTGTCCTGGTCCATGGAGCTGCTCCTTCCTGAAAGCTGGAATGTTGTGTTGTAAGGCATTATACCACGCAGGCGCGGAAAAGGAAAGCGGCGGAAGGCGCCAGCCTTCCCCTTGTGACGGGGAGAGGGATGTGGTATGCTAATAAAAAGGGGGGATGGCTATGGCGGAAAACGGCGGTGCTTCCCAGTGGTATCGTCTGGACAACGCGGGGGTGCTCTATTCCGCCCTGCAGAAGGAGACCTATTCCGCCATCTACCGCTTTTCCGCGGTGATGGACCGCCCGGTGGACCGGCAGGCCCTCCAGCGGGCGGTGGACAAGACCATGCCCCGCTTTCCCACCTTCCGGGTGCGCATCAAGCGGGGGGCCTTCTGGTATTACTTTGAGCCCAACGACGCCCCCGGCCCCTATGTGAAGGACGACATTTCCAACCCCTGTCAGCCGGTGCGCTTTCAGGAGGACAACGGCTGGCTGGTGCGGTTTTACAGCTATGACTGCCGGATCTCGGTGGAGGTATTTCACGCTGTCAGCGACGGGGGAGGCGCCCTGGTGCTGTTCAGGACCCTGCTGGCGGTTTACCTCCGGGAGCTGGGCCACGCCATCCCCAATACCTGCGGGGTGCTGGACGTGGACGCCCCGCCCCGGCAGGAGGAGCTGGAGGACGCCTACGGCCGGTATGCCCAGGGCAAGGGCCGCCGGATGAAGCACCGGGGCAAGGCCTACCAGAACACCGGTACGCCGGAGCCCTTTTATACCTTTAACGTGACCATGGGCTTCTGCTCGGTGCTCCAGCTCAAGCAGAAGGCGGGGGAGTACGGCGTGTCCATCACGGAATATCTGACGGCGGTGCTGATGAAGGTGATTCTGGACAAGCAGCACCGGGAAGCGCCCCGGCGGGAGCTGCCGGTGGCCCTGGCCATTCCCATCAACCTGCGGGCCTGGTTTCCGTCGGAAACCCTGCGCAACTTCATTCTCACCGCCCGGCCGGTGGTGGACCCCTCCCTGGGGGAATACACCTTTGAGGAGGTGCTCAGCCAGGTCCACCATATGCTCCGGCTGAGCGTGGACCGCAAACGGATGCGGGCGGAGCTGACGGGCAACGTGCGCTTCACCCAAAACCGCCTGCTTCAGATTGTGCCCATTGCCCTGAAAAATCCGGTGATGGCTTTGGGCTACCGGATTGCGGGGGTACGGCCCTATTCCGGGACCTACACCAATCCGGGCGCCTTTGCGGTGCCGCCGGAGATGGCGCCCCACATCCGCCGAATGGAGGTCATTCTGGGCCAGGCTACCATTCCCCGGGTCCACTGCGCCTCCATCAGCTATGGTGATATCATGGAAATCACCTTCGCCGGCACCCAGAAGGAGACCGACACCGAGCGGGATTTTTTCCGCTTCCTCATCCGGGACGGGGTGGCTGTGAAGGTGGAAAGCAACCGGACGGAATAGGAAGGGGGATTTTATGCCATATTGTGTCCACTGCGGGGTGGAGCTGGACGCCACAGCCGCCTTTTGCCCCCTTTGCCATACCAAGGTACTGGATTTGTCCCAGCTGCCCGACCCCGCCGCCGCCCAGCCCTTCCCCACCCAGCGGGGGGAGGTGGCTCCGGTAGCCAAGCAGGAGCTGGCCCTGCTGATTACCGCCATGCTGGCCTGCGTGGCGGCGTGCTGCGGCATTCTGAACCTGTTTCTGCGGCCGGACCGGGGCTGGTCCCTGTATGTCATCGGCGCGGCGGTGATGCTGTGGCTGTGGATTGTGCCGCCGCTGCTGGCCCGGGGGATGCACCTGCTGCTGCGGCTGCTGGTGGATGTGGTGGCGGTGGGCCTGTATATCTACCTGATTTCGGTGGATCTGGACGGGAAGGCCTGGTTTTGGGGCCTGGCCGCCCCCATCATTCTGTGGGGCGGGGCGGTGCTGCTCCTGCTGGGGCTGGTGCTCCGGGTGTACCGCCGCTCGGTGATTACCACCCTTACCATCCTCATCGGCAGCCTGGGTGTGTTTCTCTTCGGGGTGGAATATCTCATTGATCACTGGCTCTGTGCCGCCTGGGAGCCCTCCTGGTCCCTGGTGGTGCTCACCATCTGCGTGGGGCTGGTAATCCCCCTCATCATCGTCCGCCGGATTCCCTCCCTGCGGGAGGAGGCTCGAAAACGGTTCCACCTGTGAGCGGCCTTGCGTCGATGGAACCTATGAATATGCATAACATAATGGATATTATGCATATTATCGGAAATATGCACCAGAGAAATGGGGGGCAACTCGCATATTTATGCGAATTGCCCCCTTGCATTTCCTTGGGGGGTGTGCTACACTATCCCCAACAAGAACAAACGGAGGTTTTTCATCATGGCTGAAGTAAAAAAAGTAGTGCTCGCCTATTCCGGCGGCTTGGATACATCCATTATCATCCCCTGGCTGAAGGAAAATTACAATAACCCTGAAATCATCGCCGTCTCCGGCAACGTGGGTCAGGCCGACGAGCTGGAAGGCCTGGAGGAGAAGGCCCTCAAGACCGGCGCCTCCAAGCTGTATGTGGAGGATCTGGTGGACGAGATGGTGGACGACGTCATCATCCCCTCCATGCAGATGGGCGCCAAGTACGAGGACTACCTGCTGGGCACCGCCTTTGCCCGGACCATCATCGCCAAGCGCCTGGTGGAGATTGCCAAGGCCGAGGGGGCCGACGCCATCTGCCACGGCTGCACCGGCAAGGGCAACGACCAGATCCGCTTTGAGCTGGCCATTAAGCGCTTCGCCCCCGAGATGAAGATCATCGCCCCCTGGCGGGAGTGGTCCATCAAGAGCCGGGATGAGGAAATCGACTATGCCGAGGCCCACAACGTGCCCCTGAAGATTTCCCGGGAAACCAACTACTCCAAGGACAAGAACCTGTGGCACCTCTCCCATGAGGGCCTGGACCTGGAGGACCCGGCCAGCGAGCCCCAGTACGACAAGCCCGGCTTTTTGGAGATGGGCGTGTCCCCCGCCATGGCCCCCGACAAGGCCACCTATGTGACCCTGGACTTTGAGAAGGGCTGGCCGGTGGCCATCGACGGGGAGAAGATGAAAGCCAGCGACATCATCCGCAAGCTCAACGAGCTGGGCGGCGCCAACGGCATCGGCCTGCTGGACATTGTGGAGAACCGGATGACCGGCATGAAGGACCGGGGCGTGTATGAGACGCCCGGCGGCGCCATTCTCTACCGGGCCCACGAGGTGCTGGAGATGATTACCATCGACAAGGATACCGCCCACATGAAGCGGAAGCTGGCGGTGGACTTCGCCGATCTGGTGTACAACGGCAAGTGGTTCACTCCCCTGCGGGAGGCCCTCACCGCCTTTGCCACCGAGACGCAGAAGCACGTCACCGGCACGGTGAAGCTGAAGCTGTACAAGGGCAACATCATCACCTCCGGCGTCACCTCTCCCGACACCCTCTACTCCGAGGACATCGTCACCTTCCAGGAGAGCGACTACAACCAGAACGATGCCACCGGGTTCATCAACCTGTGGGGCCTGCCGGACACGGTGCTGGCGCTCCGGGACCAGGGCAAGCTGAACAAATAATCACACATTTTCTGCGGGCGGGGCGTCGGTCGTCCGGCCTCTGCGGGACAGTCCGCAGGGGCCGGCGTCCTCGGCGGCCCGTTCGCCGTAATTACAGTAAGGAGCGGTATTATGAAACTTTGGGCCGGACGGTTTCAAAAGGAGACCGATACGCTGGTAAACGACTTCAACTCCTCCATCACCTTTGATGCCCGGATGTACAAAGAGGACATCACCGGCTCCATGGCCCACGCCGCCATGCTGGGCAGGCAGGGTATCATCGAGGAGCACGAGGCGGAGAAGATTATTGAGGGGCTGAAGGTCATCCTGGCCGACATCGAGGCCGGGCAGGTGGAGTTCTCCATGGAAAACGAGGACATCCACATGAACATTGAGACCATGCTCACCCAGCGCATCGGGGACACGGGCAAGCGGCTGCACACCGCCCGCTCCCGGAATGACCAGGTGGCGCTGGATTTCCGGCTGTATGTCAAGGGGGAGATTCCCAAAATCATCGGCATGGTGCTGGATTTGGAGAAGGTGCTGATGAAGAAGGCCCAGGCCAATCTGGAGACGGTGATGCCCGGCTACACCCACATGCAGCGGGCCCAGCCCACCACCTTCGCCCACTGCATGATGGCCTACGCCAATATGCTCAAGCGGGACGTGACCCGCCTGGAGGACTGTCTGGAGCGGATGGACGAGTGCCCCCTGGGCGCGGGGGCCCTGGCCACCTCCACCTACCCGGTGGACCGGTTCCAGACCGCCGCCGCACTGGGCTTCTCCAAGCCCACGGACAACTCCATGGACTCCGTTTCCGACCGGGACTTTGCCATTGAGTTCCTCTCCGCCTGCTCCATCCTGATGATGCACCTGTCCCGGTTCTCCGAGGAAATCATTCTCTGGTGCTCCTGGGAGTTCAAGTATGTGGAGCTGGACGACGCCTACTCCACCGGCTCCTCCATCATGCCCCAGAAGAAGAACCCCGACGTGGCCGAGCTGGTCCGGGGCAAGACCGGCCGGGTGT
>CALWOL010000066.1 GCA_944383135.1 uncultured Flavonifractor sp. | reverse complement strand
AGCATCCTGTGAAACGGCAGCGTCCGCCGGTTGTCGCATCCGGCCACGGTGAGCTGCCGGTCCATGGCGGCGGGGTCCACCCGGATGCCCATGGAGGACACCTCAAAGGCCCGCTCCAGCACCGGGTTCCACACCAGAATGTCTCCGTTCAAAGTCCAGTCATCGTAGTCCGGGGCCCGGCCGTCGTGGGGCTTGCCCGACTTCAGGGCCCCGCCGATGCCCATAAGGAAGGTGGTGGGGTGCTCCTTCACCCAGGCGTCCTCCCGCTCCTTGGGGGAGCGGTCCGGCCAGCGGTCCTCCAGCTCCTGGGCGGTGACGAAGGATACCTCGGTATGCAGGGGAGGCAGGGCGGTGAGCTGGGGAAAGACGGAGCGCAGGGTGGCCTGGGTTTCCGCCATGGCCTTCACAATGGTGCGCACCGTATCCTTCAGATACGCTTCCGTCCGGTCCCTGGGGGCAATCACCTTTTCCCAGTCCCACTGGTCCACATACACCGAGTGGAGATTGTCCAGTTCCTCATCCCGGCGGATGGCGTTCATGTCGGTGTACAGCCCCTCCCCCACGGAAAACTGGTAGCGGTACAGGGCCATCCGCTTCCACTTGGCCAGGGAGTGGACCACCTGGGCGTCCCGTCCGGCGTCGGGGATGTCAAAGGAGACCGGCCGCTCCACGCCGTTCAAATCGTCGTTCAGGCCGGTGGACGCCTCCACAAAGAGAGGGGCGGACACCCGGCGCAGGTGGAGGGCGCCCCCCAGGGTGTCCTCAAAGAGCCGCTTCAGCAGGCCGATGGCCTTCTGGGTGTCATATAGATTTAGACAGGGGGCATACCCCTGGGGAATTACAGTTTGCAGCATGGCAAGCGCTCCTTTTCTTCCGGTTACTCTGTCACATTATACAGGAAAAGCATGGGGACGGCAAGTGCCGTCTAAATCCATAATGTATATTTATCGCTCTATAAAGTATCATCATTTTACATGATGAGTAAAAGGGGGTATACTGGGCTGGACAAAGAAAATACTGGAAGGAGCAAGAAAGATGAAGGAATGGAACGCGCGGTGGCTGGGCCTGCTGCTATGCCTGGCGGTGGCGGTGCCCTGCTGGCTGCTGGGCAAGGCGGTGCCCGTGGTGGGCGGGGCGGTGTTTGCCATCCTGGCGGGCATGGCGATTGCCCTGTTTTACCGGGAAAAGGGGCGGACCCAGGCGGGGATTGCCTACACCTCCAAGTATATTCTTCAGCTGGCGGTGGTGCTGCTGGGCTTTGGAATGAATCTGGGGGAAGTGGCCCGGGTGGGGCTGACCTCACTGCCCATCATTGTTTCCACCATCACCACCTCCCTGGTGGTGGCCTTCCTCCTCCACAAGCTGATGCGGGTGCCCGTCAACATCTCCACCCTGGTGGGGGTGGGCTCCTCCATCTGCGGGGGTTCGGCCATTGCCGCCACCGCACCGGTGATCGGGGCGGATGATGAGGAAATTGCCCAGGCCATCTCGGTCATTTTCCTCTTCAATGTGGCGGCGGCGCTGTTTTTCCCTACCTTCGGCGGACTGCTGGGCCTGAGCGACGGAGGCTTCGGCCTGTTTGCCGGTACGGCGGTAAACGACACCTCATCCGTCACCGCGGCGGCGGCGGCCTGGGACGGGATGCATCCCGGGGCCAATACCCTGGATACCGCCACCATTGTAAAGCTTACCCGCACCCTGGCCATTATTCCCATCACCCTGGTCCTGGCCCTGGCCAGAGTGGCGCGGGCCAGACGGAGCGGGGAAGCGCGGGAGGGCAGCTTCCAGCTGAAGAAGATCTTTCCCTTCTTCATCCTGTTTTTTGTGCTGGCTTCCGTTGTCACCACAATCTGTCTCAGCGCCGGGGTGAGCAGCGGGGTATTTGCCCCCCTGAAGGAGTTGAGCAAATTCTTTATCATTATGGCCATGGCGGCCATTGGCCTGAATACCAATCTGGTCAAGCTCATCCGCACCGGCGGCAAGCCCATCCTCATGGGCGCCTGCTGCTGGGCGGCCATTACGGCGGTGAGCCTGGGCATGCAGCGGGTTCTGGGGATCTGGTAAGGCTCAGGGGTGGGCCTTCCAGAGGGTGTACCGGGTGCGAATCAGGAAGCAGATGACCCGGACCACCCAGTCGCCCACCATGGCAATCCACACCCCGATGACCCCCAGGCCGAAGTGGACGCCCAGCACATAGCTGCACGCCAGCCGGACAAGGACCATGGAGCACACGGAGATGACCATGGGCACCTTCACATCTCCCGTGGCCCGCAGGGCGTTGGGCAGAGTAAAGGAGGCGGGCCACAGGGCCATGGCGCAGCCGTTGTGGATGAAAATGAGCACCGTGGCGTACCACTGGGTTTCCGGGGACAGGCTGTACAGCTTCAAAATCAGGGGCAGGCTGAGCAGCAGCACGGCGTTGAGTCCCCAGGTGAGCAGGTAGGCCAGCTTCATCAGCTTGAGGGTATACCGCCGCACCTGATCCCAGGCCTCCGCCCCCACACACTGGCCCACCACGGTGATAAGGGCCAGGCCCATGGCCTGGGCGGGGATGATGCCGAAGCCGTCGATGTTGTTGGCCACCGCGTTGGCGGCGGTCTGGGCGGTGCCGAAGGTGGAGATGAGGCTTACCAGCAGCACCCGGCCCAGCTGAAAGAAGCTGTTTTCCAGACTGTTTGGGATGCCGATGCGGAGGATGCGCCCCACCATTTCCGGCTCAAAGCGGAAGGCCAGCAGCCCTTGGAGCCGCACCGGATTCTGGCGGCTGTGGAGGAGGACCAGCATAATGGCGGCGGCCGCAATGCGGGAGAGCAGGGAGGACCAGGCCACGCCGTCCACCCCCCGGTGGAAGCCGTAGACGAAGATGGCATTGCCCACGATATTCTGGCCGTTCATCCAGGCGGAGACGCACATGGAGGCCCGGGAATTGCCCATGGCCCGCAGCAGGGCGGCGCAGCCGTTGTACAGGGCGATGAAGGGGTAGGACAGGGCGGAGATGACAAAGTAGGTGATCGCCCCCTCCATGACGGCGGGCTCCACCTGGCCGAAGAGCAGGCCCAGCAGCGGTCGGTGGAAGAGGAGCACCAGGGCCAGAATGGCCAGGGAGGCGGCGGTGAGGATGTACATCAGCTGTCTGGCGGCCCGGTTGGCCCGGTCCAGGTGCTCGGCGCCGATGGACTGGGCGCACACCACCGCGCCGCCGGTGGCCAGGGCGGCGAAAATGTTGAGGATGAGCACGTTGATAAGGTCCACCAGGGCCACGCTGGAAACCGCCGCCTCACCTGCGGCGGAGACCATGACGATGTCCGCCATGCCCACCATGACGGAGAGAAGCTGTTCAATAATCAAAGGCAGGATCAGCCTGCGCAGATCGGATTTGCTGAACACGGAGCCTCAACCTCGATTTTCTGAAAGATTGCGGACACGGGAAAACGCACGGAAGCAAGTATAGTCCTCCGGCGTGGAAAATGCAAGAAAAACCAAACGGTTTCCCCAAGAGCGGTTGCCTTTTTCGGCGGATAGAGGTATAATTTGCCTCGATAAAGAATTTTGCAGCGCGAGGAGGAGACCATGGAAAAGATTCAGATGACCACCCCTCTGGTGGAAATGGACGGCGACGAGATGACCCGGGTGCTGTGGCAGCAGATTAAGGACGAGCTGCTGCTGCCCTTCATTGACCTGAAAACCGAGTACTACGACCTGGGCCTGCCCTGCCGGGAGGAGACGAAGGACCAGGTGACCATCGACTCCGCCGAGGCCACCAAGAAATACGGTGTGGCGGTGAAGTGCGCCACCATCACCCCCAACGCCCAGCGGGTGGAGGAGTACAAGCTCTCCCAGATGTGGAAGTCCCCCAACGGCACCATCCGGGCCATTCTGGACGGTACCGTGTTCCGGGCCCCCATTATGGTGAAGGGAATCTCCCCCGTGGTCAAGACCTGGAAAAAGCCCATCACCATCGCCCGTCACGCCTATGGCGACGTGTACAAGTCCACCGAGTACCGGGTGCCCGGCCCCGGCAAGGCCGAGCTGGTGTTCACCGACGAGAACGGCAGCGAGCAGTTCCGCCAGACCATCTACGACTTTGAGTGCGGCGGCGTGCTCCAGGGCCAGTACAACAAGGACAGCTCCATCTGCTCCTTTGCCCGCTCCTGCTTCCAGTACGCCATTGACACTAGGCAGGATCTGTGGTTTGCCACCAAGGACACCATC
>CALWOL010000065.1 GCA_944383135.1 uncultured Flavonifractor sp. | reverse complement strand
TGAGCACTGTGTTCCGGCTCCAGAGCGTGGCGGGGCGGAGAGCCTCCACCGCCTGGCCCAGGCTCAGGCCGTCCTCCGCCTGCCACAATACCTCCAGTACCTGCCACTCCTTGTCGCTGAGCTTCATCACGAAACCTCCTACAACTGTCGTATCTGATTATGATACTACACGTGTAGGAGCCTGCTGTCAAGAGATGGGGAAAAAATTGGACAGGGACCGAAAAAAAGCTACTGCTTGGGGCGGAAGTGTGGTACAATAATGCGTATTGAACAAAGCCACAAGCCTTGAAAGTCAGGCTTTTCAAGGCCAAATGGCTTTGTTCGGGTGCAAGGCTTTTGGATCATTTTCTCCAAAAACCTTGCACCTTCCACTGGCGCGTTACAACGCGCCAGTGGAAATACGCATTGTAACAATGGCTGAATTCCATAAAAACGGCTCAAAGGAGCCGCTTTTATGGAATTGCGCGGCTACCGCCGCATGAATAAACCGATTTTCGGTTTATTCAGCAGACATTACAATAGCCGTTGAGTGAATTTAGCGAGAAGGGACGGAAGTTGGGACATGGACAGGATTGGGTTTGACAATCAGAAGTATCTGGAGCTCCAGTCCACCCACATCAGGGAGCGGATTGGCCAGTTTGACAACAAGCTCTACCTGGAGTTCGGCGGCAAGCTCTTTGACGACTATCACGCCTCCCGGGTGCTGCCGGGGTTTGAGCCGGACAGCAAAATCCGCATGCTCAAGGAGCTGCGGGACTCGGTGGAGGTGGTGATTGCCATCTGCGCCAGCGACATTGAGAAGAACAAGGTCCGGGGGGATCTGGGCATCACCTACGACGTGGATGTGCTCCGGCTCATCGACGCCTTCCGGGGCCAGGGCCTGCTGGTGGGCAGCGTGGTCATCACCCAGTACGCCGGCCAGCCCGCCGCCGACGCCTTCCGGCGGCGGATGGAGCACCTGGGGGTGCGGACCTACCTCCACTATCCCATCGCCGGCTATCCCCACAACACCGGCCTGATTGTCAGCGACGAGGGCTATGGCAAAAACGACTACATTGCCACCAGCCGCCCCCTGGTGGTGGTCACCGCTCCCGGCCCGGGCAGCGGCAAGATGGCGGTGTGCCTGTCCCAGCTGTACCACGAGTATAAGCGGGGCATCAAGGCGGGGTACGCCAAGTTTGAGACCTTCCCCATCTGGAACCTGCCCCTCCAGCACCCGGTGAACCTGGCCTACGAGGCGGCCACCGCCGATCTGGGGGACGTGAATATGATTGACCCCTTCCACCTGGCCGCCTACGGGGAGACCACGGTGAACTACAACCGGGATGTGGAAATTTTCCCCGTCCTCTCCGCCATGTTTGAGAAGATCATGGGGGAGTGCCCTTACAAGTCCCCCACCGACATGGGGGTGAATATGGCGGGCAACTGCATTGTGGATGACGAGGCGGTGCAGGACGCCGCCCGGCAGGAGATTGTCCGCCGGTACTACACCGCCCTGTGCGACCGCCGCATCGGCACCGCCGACGATGAGCTGGTGTACAAGCTGGAGACCGTGATGCAGCAGGCCCATGTGGATGTGTCCATCCGCCCGGTGGTGGCCGCCGCCGCCCAGGTGGCGGAGGAGACGGGCAAGCCCGCCGGGGCCATCCAGCTGCCTGACGGCCAGGTGGTCACCGGCAAGACCACCGATCTGATGGGCCCCTCCTCCTCCACCCTGCTCAACGCCCTGAAGGCTCTGGCGGGGATTGACCACGTCCACCACCTCATCTCCCGGGAGGCGCTGGAGCCCATCCAGCAGGTGAAGGTCCATCACCTGGGCTCGGTGAATCCCCGGCTCCATTCCGATGAGATTCTCATCGCCCTGGCCATTTCCGCCACCACCAACCCCCTGGCCAAGCAGGCCCTGGACCAGCTCTCCGCCCTGCGAGGGTGCGAGGCCCACTCCACGGTCATTCTCTCTCCCGTGGATTCGGGCACTTACAGCCGACTGGGTCTCCGCCTCACCTGCGAGCCCCAGTACGAGACCAACAAACTATACCATAAATAAGCGCTGCGCCGGCCCCTTTTGCGGGGCCGGCGATTTTATTTCGTGGGTTTTGCCGCCGGCCGGTGTATGATATGATAGAAAGAGACAGAGGGGAGGCGGCGGCGTGGACCAGTGGGAAATCCTTGCCCTGCTGCGGGAGCGGGACGAGCGGGGGATGGAGGAGCTGCTGCGGCATTACGGGCCGCTGCTGCGGTATGTCATCGCGCCCATTCTGCCCGATGTCCGGGACCAGGAGGACTGCCTTTCCGAGACCGCGCTGCGGGCGTGGGAGAAAATCGGGCAGTTTGACGGGGAGCGGGGAAGCTGGAATGCCTGGCTCACCGCCGTGGCCCGGAACACCGCCCTGAACCATGCCCGGAAAAACGACCGGCACAGCGGCGCCGGGGAGATGAGGGAAACCACGCCCGCTCCGGAGCCCGGCCCGGAGGAAGAGGTGCTGCGGCGGGAGCGGCAGGAGGCGGTGCGGCAGGCCCTGGATCGGCTGCCAGCCGGGGAGCGGATTTTGTTTTACCGGAAATATTACTACTGCCAATCCACCGCTCAGATTGCCGCCGAGCTGGGTCTGACGGAGCGGGCGGTGGAGGGACGGCTGTACCGCATCAAAAAGCAGCTGCGCGGCTGGCTGGGAGGTGAAGGCTATGAAGGAGCATGAGCGTCCCCCCATGAGCGAGGAGGAGCTTGACGAGCTGCTGAAAAGCAGCCTGCCCGACCTGCCGCCCCAGGATGTGGTGGACGAGGTGACCCCCTGGAGAAGGGCCATGAACCGGGTGCTGGTGGGCCTGGGCCTCACCACCATTACCCTCAACTTTCTCTGGCTGGACTATCTCCTCCCCGCCGTGGGCATGGTGCTGCTGCTGCTGGGCTTCCGGGCCCTGCGGCGGGAAAATCCGTGGTTCCGGACCTGTTGGGGTATTGCGGTGCTGCGGGCGGTGTATACCTTTGTCAACCTGATTCTCAATGCCACGATTCTGCAAAGCGCGTTTCGCGCCTCCTCCCAGGCGTCCGCTCTGGTGACCGTGAGCCTGGGCCTTCTGTTCGCAGAGTTTTTCTGCCTGTGGGGCGGATTGCGGGCGGTCCAGCGGAAGGCGGGCCTGCCCCCCCACGCCGGAGGGGCGGTGGCCCTGATGGTGTGGTATGCCTTCCTGTGCCTGCTGGCTCAGGTGGGGTATGTGGGCCTGCTTCTGGGGGGCATTTTGCTGATGGTGTACGTCTGTATCATCCGCGGCCTGTGGAAGCTCTCCGGGGAACTGGACGAGGCGGGCTATGCCATCCGTCCCGCGCCGGTACGGATGGAGGATGGCACGGTGGCCCTGGCCATCACCCTTCTGCTGGTGGGGGGCTGTATCTGCGGCTGGCTCTTCGGAAGCCGCTACCCTATGGCGTGGACTCCGGTGGAAACCGGGGAGCACGGCCAAACGGCGGAAATCAAGGCGGAGCTGCTGGAGCTGGGGATTCCGGAGGACGTGCTGGACGACTTGACGGCGGAAGATTTGGCCGCCTGTGACGGAGCCATCCGGGCGGTGGTGGAGACCTGTGACGAGCCCCTGAACAACGACAAGCAAAAGACCCTGCACATCACCGGCGTGGCGGTGGAGCTGTCCGGGGCAGTGGAGCGGTGGATGATCATTCAGCACTTCCGCTGGGAGGAGAATCCCGGCTTTTATGGCACCGAGTCCATCCAGCTCTGGCCCGCCTATCAGGATTCCGATGGGTGGTGCGCCGGGGGCGAGGTGACCGGCCGGGTGCTGTATGACAAGGACGGCCAGACCTATGCCGCCCCCTACTGGTTTCTGGGGGAGCAGCGCGTTACCTCCGACAGCCTCTTCTGGGGTGCGCAGACCAGTACAGATGTGTTTGCCGCCTTCTCCATGCCCTCCAACGGAGAGAACCACCGGGGCTATGTGGCCTATCCCATTGAGGAGCTTGAGGACGGCTATCTCATCAGCGGCTGGTTTAACTACACCCACCAGCGGGTTGCCATTCAATATCCCGCCCTGTCCGCCATGGAGAACCGAATGAGAAACAGCTGGAACGATGCCGGAGCCTTTTTTACCATGCAGTATGCCACCCAGTTCCACCCGGAGGAGCTGGATGGGGAGACTCCGGCCTGAACAGAAGCCCCCCGGCATGGCCGGAGGGCTTCTGAGACTGTCGAAAAAGTGGCGGACGCCACTTTTTCGAGTAGGATGCAGTCTGCCGCATGCAGGTTTTGTCCGCAGAAAGCGGACAAAACCCACACTTGCAGCCTGAGCGGTGTTTTCAGCCACGCACATGTCGCGGCTGAAAACAGATTGGCACCTTTTTCGCGCCTGCGGGCGCGAACTCTGCGAGGCTTTTTCGACACCCAGAAGCCCCCCGGCATGGCCGGGGGGCTTCTGGGTGTCGGTCAGTTGGATTCCTCCCGCATGGCCGCGTCGTCGCAAAGTCCGCTCTTTTCGGAACGCCCTGGCGGTCATTCCTCAAGCCGCTCCCTTGCGCCTCCGCTCCCAAAGCGACCCGCTGTGCTGGGCTCGCTTTGGGGACCCGTTATGGCCTTCTCCTGGGCGGCGGGGGGCGCGTCTGTCCCGGCGGAACAGGTTCCGCCGGGAGCCCTCCGGGCGGGATTTCATCTGCTCGGGGCAAATGAATTGCCCCGGCATCAAGGTTTTGGGCCGGTGGCCCAAAACGCTTGCACGGCGCAGAGCGCCGCCCCGTCTTTGACGGGGCCCCCGAGGACACGCCGCTGCCGCCATAAAAAAGCTGTCCCGGCCATTGGCCGGGACAGCTTGCATATTTGTCAGTTGGATTCCTCCTGCATAGCCTTGGCGGCTTCAATGGCCTTCTCCTGGGCGGCAGGGGGCGCGTCCTCGTAGCGGACAAAGTGGAAGGTGAAGGAACCGCGGCCCTGGGTCATGGAGCGCAGGTCAATGGCATAGCGGCCCATCTCAGCCATGGGCACCTCGGCCTCCACAATCTGGTTGCCCTCCCCGTCGGGGTTCATGCCCATCACGCGGCCCCGGCGCTTGTTCAAATCGCCGATGACGTCGCCCATGTAGCTGTCGGGGATGGTCACCTTCAGCTCGCCGATGGGCTCCAGCAGCACGGGACTGGCCTGGGGCATACCGGCCTTGTAGGCCAGCTGCACGGCGGTCTTGAAGGCCATTTCGGAGGAGTCCACCGGATGGTAGGAGCCGTCAAAGAGGGTGGCCTTCAGGTACACCACGGGATAGCCCGCCAGCACGCCGTGGACCACAGCCTCCCGCATGCCCTTTTCCACCGCGGGGAAGTAGTTCTTGGGCACGGCGCCGCCCACGACCTCCTCGCAGAACTGCAGCTCCTCGGTGTCGCCGGGCTCAAAGCGCATCCACACGTCGCCGAACTGGCCGTGGCCGCCGGTCTGCTTCTTGTGGCGGCCCTGGACCTCCACCT
>CALWOL010000064.1 GCA_944383135.1 uncultured Flavonifractor sp. | reverse complement strand
TCTCAATGTTTTCGTCGCTCATTTTGTCATAGACCTCCTTTATAATCCACTCAGGCGTGGACGCGCCCGCAGTGATTCCAATAGAAGCCTTCCGACACAGGGTGGAAGGTTCCAGCTCTGCCGCCCGTTCGATCCAAACAACCTTGGGACAGAGCGCCGCGCATAATTCCGCCAGCCGTTTGGTGTTGGAGCTCTCCCGCCCTCCGACGACGACCATAGCATCGGAACGGGCGGCCAGCGCCTGGGCCTCGGACTGCCGTTTATACGTAGCATTACATATTGTATCAAAAATTTTTAAGTTTGTACACTCTTTTTTTGCTTTTTCTACGCACTTATCCCAAATTGCCCGAGTGGAGGTGGTTTGGGACAACATGGTGACCGGCTGAGAACGGCGTTCCGGGGCCTGCTCCAGCCAGGCTCCAAGGGCCTCCGCCCCTTCAAATACCAGGGGCCGGGCACACCAGCCGGCAATGGCGGACACCTCCGGGTGGGTGGGAGTGCCGATGATAATCACCTGCCGGCCGTCTTCCTCCGCCTGGGAGACAATCTGGTGGATGCGGGAGACATTGGGACAGGTGGCGTCAATCAGGGGGCAGCCCCGGGCCGCCAGCGCCTCGTAGGCGGCCCGCCCCTCACCGTGGGAGCGGATAATGACCGCCGTACCTGCCTGGGCCTCCTCCGGCGTGTGAATCAGGCCCACGCCCCTGTCCCGCAGATAGTCAATCACGCTGTTGTTGTGAATGATGGGTCCCAGCATGACACAGGGCTCTCCGGACCGGGCCGCCTGCTCCGCCATCTGCACCGCCCGGCGGACTCCATAGCAGAAGCCGGCGGATTTGGCCAATTCCAGCTTCATCGGCCGGCCTGAGGCTGCAAAGCCTCGATACGGGTCATTACCTCGTCCGCAATGACCCGATATTCCTCCGGCGTGCCCCGCTTCCCCGCGATCACCGGCTGATAGGGCTGGCCGATGACCACCTGATTCCACCGGAACCACCGTTTTTCCGCCGGGATGTAGATGGGCACAATCGGGACCCCGGTACGTACCGCCAGCATGGCGGCTCCGGTTTTGGCGTCCCCGAAATCCCCGTCCTGATGCCGGGTACCCTCGGGGAACATCAGCAGCAGTTCACCGTTTTTCAGATACTTCATGGCGGTTTTGATGGCGCCGATATCCGCCTGGCCCCGCTTGACGCCAAAGATACCCCCGTGCTTCAGAATCCAACCGATGATGGGCCAGTGCATGACCTCCTCCTTGGCCATCACATGAATCTGATGGCGCAGGCCCAGGGCGTAGGCCACAAAGAGAGGGTCGCTCATCCGGGTGTGATTGGCGCACAGCAGGGCGCCCCCCGTGGGAAAGTTCTTCTTGTTAATGCACTTGGTGGGCTTGAAAATCCGGAAGGCCGGCCACAGGACCAGATATGCCAGAAAATAGATGATATTCATGCGCCTAAATGCTCCTTTGCAATTTGTGTCAGGAGCGCCAGGCTCTGCTCCAGGTCCTTCTCGGTGGTGTCGGCCAGCACGGCGTCCTCCGCCTGTCGCAGAGGCGCCGCCGCCCGCTTGGTATCCCGCTCGTCCCGCTCCAAGAGGTCCCGGAGCACGGTGTCGAAGGGAGTCTCCTGGCCCCGCTCCCGCAGCTCCAGCCAGCGGCGGCGGGCCCGCGCCTCCGGCGCGGCGGTGAGGAAAATTTTCACGTCGGCGTCCGGCAGCACCACCGTGCCGATGTCCCTGCCGTCCATCACCACGTCGTGCTCCTCGGCCAGAGCCCGCTGCTGAGCCAGCAGAAAGGCCCGCACCTCCGGAATGGCGGACACGGCGGAAGCATAGGCGGAAATCTCATGGTGACGGATTTCCCCTGTCACGTCCTCCCCGTTGAGGTACATGTGCTGCAGTCCGTCCGCGCCATAGGCCAGGCGGATTTGAATTTCCTTCAGCAGGGGAATCACGGCCCCCCCATCCGCCGGGTTCACGCCGGCACGGAATGCATACAGGCCCACCGTGCGGTAGATGGCCCCCGTATCCACATACAAATAGCCCAGCGTCTCCGCCAGGCGCCTGGCAAGGGTGGACTTCCCCGCCCCGGACGGACCGTCAATGGCAATACTCCTGTGCTGCTTTGTCACAGCTCCACTCCTCCTTGACCCAACGCACATGCTCCGGCTCCCAGCCCGGCCGCCCGGCCGGTGGACCAGGCAATCTGTAGGTTGAAGCCTCCGGTATAGGCATCCACATCCAGCACCTCACCGGCAAAAAAGATTCCGGGAATCCGCTTGGATTCCATGGTAGCGGGGTTGACCTCCGAGACCTTGACGCCGCCGGAGGTGATGATGGCCTCCTCCACCGGCCTGGGACCCACGATATCAATGGAAATGCACTTCAGGGTCTCCAGCAGTCTGCGCCGCTGCGCCCGTGTCACCGAATTTGCCTTTACACTCCCCGGAATACCGGTGAGCTCCAGCAGAACCGGCACCATCAGCCGGGGCACCAGTCCCTCCAGCACATGCTGAAAATTCCGGTTGGCCTGCTCCTCCAAATCCCGGAGCAGCCTTCTGTCCAGCTTCTCCTCATCCAGCGCGGGCTTTAAATCCAGCAGGATGCGGTAGTGCTCCCCCTCAAAGTCCCGCATGTGGGCCGAGGCGGTGAGAATCAGGGGGCCGGACAGGCCGAAGTGGGTGAACAGCAGCTCCCCCTGCTGGGCAAACAATGTCTTTTTCTTCTCCGTCCGGACGCGAATGGCCACGTTTTTCAGGCTCAAGCCCTGCATCCGGGCACAAAAGGACTGCTTCGCCACCAGCGGCACCAGGGACGGCTTGGGCGGGAGCACCGTATGACCCATGGCCTGTGCCAGGGCGTAGCCGTCGCCGGTGGAGCCGGTCAGCGGGTAGGACACGCCGCCGGTGGCGATGACCGCCGCCCGGCAGGGATAAGCGCCCTGCTCCCCCGCTGCGCCGCGCAGCGCCCCGCCGTCCAGCTCCAGTGCTGTAACCCGGTCCTGCACCACAGACACGCCGGCCCGGCGAAGGGCGCGGAGCAGGGCGTCGATGATATCCGCCGCCTTGTCCGACTGGGGAAATACCCGTCCCCCCCGCTCGGTTTTCAGGGCAACCCCCTGCGCTTCAAAAAAGCGCTTCACCGCCTCCGGCGGGAAACGGGTCACCGCGCTGGTGAGAAAGCGGCTGTTGTGCGGCACATTCCGCAGGACCTCCGCCGCGCCGCAGTCGTTGGTGACGTTGCACCGCCCCTTGCCCGTGATGTACAGCTTCCGCCCCAGCTTGGGGTTGCGCTCCAGCAGGAGCACCGACGCCCCCTGCTCTGCGGCGGCCAGGGCAGCCATGCAGCCCGCCGCGCCGCCGCCGATCACTACCAC
Organism: uncultured Flavonifractor sp.; assembly: GCA_944383135.1. Taxonomy (GTDB): domain Bacteria; phylum Bacillota; class Clostridia; order Oscillospirales; family Oscillospiraceae; genus Flavonifractor. Next base: position 60,384 of record CALWOL010000064.1, on the reverse strand, counting down.
GTCGTTCAATGGCTTGCTTCCACCTTTTCGTAGACATCGTACTCGTCCCAGATACGCTCCAGGTCGGAGAAGGTCTTGGACAAGTCCTCATTTTTCTTCCGGCCGATGGAGACAATCAGGGCGTTAATCAGGCTGAGCGGCGCCACCAGGGAGTCCACGAAGGAGGCCATGTCGCTCTTGGCCAGCAGCCGGTGGGTGGAATAGGGCACCAGCGGCGAGGTCTCGCTGTCAGTGAGGGCGATGGCGGTAGCACCCCGGTCGTGGGCAAACTGCATGGCCGACACCGTGCGGCGGGAATAGCGGGGAAAGCTGATGCCGATAATCACATCTCCCGGCCCGATGCGCAGCAGCTGCTCACACACCTCGCTGATGGAGGTGGTGTGCACAATGGTGACATGGTCAAAAATGAGATTGAAGTAGAAGCCCAGAAAGCTGGCCAGGGCGGAGGCGGAGCGCACACCCAGGATATAGATATGCCTGGCGCTGACAATGGCATCCACCGCCTGGTGGAATTCGGCGCGGTCCGTCTCCTCCATGGTCATGTGAATCTTCTCAATATCCGACTGCATCACCATGGAAAGAATGTCGTGGTCGCCAATCCGGTCATTGGACACCTCAATCCGCTGGATGGAGGTGAGCTTGCTGCGAATCATCTCCTGAAGAGCCTTCTGCATGGCGGGATAGCCGTCATAGCCCAGCTCGGCGGCAAAGCGTACCACAGTGGATTCGCTGACCTTCACCGTTTTTCCCAGCTTGCTCGCCGTCATAAACGCGGCCTTATCATAGGACTCCAGAATAAAGTTGGCGATGAGCTTCTGACCCTTGGAAAAGGTGCCCATACTGCTCTGAATCACCGACAGAATATCCTTGGACATGACGCAACCTCCCGTACCCCATCTGTCCGGCGGGCGTTTTTCTGAAACGCATGCCGAAAGACGCAAAAATTTCAGCTCGTATAATGATACCGGGAATTCACCAGAAAAGCAATCCTTTTTTGCAAGTAAATTTGATTTTCCTGCAAATTACTTCTCCGCATCCAACAGCTGGGAAAGCTCCTCCGGCGTCAGGGGCCGCCAGCAGCCCGGCTTCAGGCCGCCCAGCGTCAGGCCGCCCTCCCGCACCCGCCGCAGCCGGCGCACCTCCAGACCCGCGGCGGCGCACATCCGGCGGACCTGGCGGTTGCGCCCCTCATGGATGGTTACGGAGAGCAAGTTTGCGCCCAGGACCTCCACCCGGGCGGGCCGAAGGGGCGCGCCGTCCAGAGAGAGCGGCCCCCGCAGGATGGGCAGGCCGCGGGCCACGTTTCCCTCCACCCAGACATGGTACTCCTTTTCCACCTCATGGCTGGGATGAAGCAGCTTTTGCGTCAGTTCCCCGTCGTCCGTCAGCAGGAGCAGCCCCTCCGAGTCCAAATCCAGCCGCCCCACCGGCCACACCCGGGCGCCGCAGCCGGCCACCAGCTGGGCTACCGTCCGGCGCCCCTTCTCATCGGAGAGGGTGGTTACATAGCCTCTGGGCTTGTTCAGCATCAGATAAGTACGTCTGTCCGGCGCGGGCAGCGGCCTGCCGTCCACCCGGATATCGTCCCGCTGAGGGTCCGCCTTGTCCCCTATTCGGGCGGTGCAGCCATTGACGGTTATCCGCCCCGCCTCCAGCCAGCGCTCCGCGCCACGCCGGGAGACCATGCCCCGGGCGGACAGAATTTTTTGCAGCCGTTCTTCCATCTTCGTTCTCTCCCGCAGGAAAGGTCTGCCGCTGAACAGCGGCAGACCTCTGCTACCTTCTTATATTACGTTCTCTCCACAAAGCGCAGCAGGCGGTCCAGCCAGCCCTCCGGCGCCCGGTCGTCCTGAGCTCCGCTCTGATAGTACAGCGGGATCTGCTCCACCGTCTTTCCGTTCAGGCTGAGGGTCAGCACACCCGCCTGCTCCCCCGCCGCCACCGGAGCCGCCGCCTGCCGGGGCAGGGACACCTCCTGGGAGAGGGCTTCCCCCTGGGCCAGCGGATACCACACCGCCCCGGCGGGAACTGCGGAGACAAACCTGCCCAGACTGCCCGGGCAGGGAATCAGCCAGCTCTGGCCGGCGTCCACCGCCAGACACCTGGGATAGGTGGAAAAGCCGTAGTCAAACAGCGCGGCGTGGTCCGACCAGTCATTGGGGGCGTTCAGGGTGACGGCAATCAGCTCCTGCCCCTCCCGCTGGGCGCTGGAGACCAGGGTGCGGCCCGCCTCGTCCGTGTAGCCTGTTTTCAGGCCGGTACACCCCTCGTACCGCCACAGCAGCTTGTTGTGGTTGGCCAGGTAGCGCCCGGCAATGGTGATGGTCCGGGTCCCCGCAATCCGGCGCAGGCTCTCCTCCCCCAGCACCGCACGGGCCAGAAGGGCCATATCGTAGGCCGTGGAATAGTGGTCCGGGTCATCCAGGCCGTTTGGATTGGCAAAATGGGTGCCGGACATGCCCAGCTGGGCCGCCGTCTCGTTCATCTCGGCCACGAAGGCCTCCACCGTTTCGCAGCAGCTGCCGGCAATGGCCAGAGCGGCGTCGTTTCCCGAGGAGAGCAGCAGACCGTACAGCAGCGCCTCCATGCTCAGCCGCTCTCCCGGCTTGAGGTACATGGAGGAGCCCTCTGTTCCCGTCCACTCCTGCCGCACCGTCACCTCAGCCGACAAGTCCGGGCACAGGCGGACGGCCACCAGGGCGGTCATCAGCTTGGTAATGCTGGCAATGGGCCGCTTCTCCGTCTCATTGCTGGCATAGAGCACCCGCCCGCTCTCCCGGTCCATCAGAATGGCGGCGGAGGCCGAGGTGCTCACCGCCGAGGCACAGACGGAGGGGCAGAGCAGAAGCAGGCTGAAAAGCAGGGCGGTTATACGCCTCAAGGGGCATCACCTCACGTTGATGATGCCAGTATGCCCCTTAAAGCCCGGCGTTATCCGCCGCCTTTTTCTCCTGCTGCTTCTCCACAAAGCCGGTCACCTTGTCAATGACCTCGGGCACCATCTCCACCACACGGTCCACCGTGTTGCAGGGAGGCGCCGCCACCGGCATCAGCTTTACGGTATCTCCCTTGACAATCAGGAAGGCAACGGGAGACAGGTTCATGCCGGCGCCGCTGCCGCCGCCGAAGGAGTTGTCGCTGTCCGGCTTCTGGTTCTTGGAAACAAAGTCGCTGCCGCCGGAGGCAAAGCCCACCGTCAGCTTGGAGATGGGGATGATGGTCACCCCTCCGGCCTGAATGGGCTGGCCGATGATGGTGTTTACGTCCGCAATCTCCCGGAGCTTCTGCATGGTGGTGGTCATCAAATCACCGATGGGATGCTGCTTTTCCATGTTCAAACCGCCTCTTTCTGTATGGTATCCGTCTGTCTGTTTTTCTTCTCCCCGTCCAGGACCTGGGGCAGCCTGGGGGCCAGCCACAGCGCCAGCGCCACGGCCTGTCCCACCGTGAGAGTGGCCGCCGCGTCCAGACTGGCAGTGGGCTGCCCGGCCTCAAAATCCACACGGGTACGGATGCGTCTGTCTTTTACGTTAAAATTCTGCTCCACCAAGGGCCAAATCATACCGATTGCCGCGTTTATCCCGCCAAAAGCCACCGCCGCGCTGGCAGGGTCCGGGGCGGCGGCGGTCACATCCAGGTAAATACGGTCCAGCCGCACCTTTCGTTTCAGCCTCCCCGCCCCCTCCGCCACCAGGGGCAGCGCCTGCCGGAGCATTGTGAGCATGTCGCCCCTGCTCCTGGCCGGCGGGGAAGCCTTGGCCGCTTTCGGCCGCTTTTTCTTCTTCCTTGCCCTGCGGGGCAGCAGTGTGACGGAGGCCGGACCCGCCTTCACCCGGAGGGTCAGTCCGCTGGGCGTATAGAGTACCCGGACCCCCACCCGGAGCAGGCTGAGCAGAACCAGAACCGCCGCCAGCGCCGCCAGGATCAGCACAACCTTCATGGCTGAGCACCCTCCTCCGCCCGGGCCAGTTCCCGGGCGGCCTGCTCCAGCTCCTCGTCCGTGAGTTCGCCGCCCTCCGCCGCCTGGAGCCGGGCCACAGCCGCCTGCATCTCCAGGGTGAGCTGACCGTCCTCCGGAGCGGCGTTGGGCAGCTCGGGTAGCTCCTCCAGACTGGACAGGCCGAAGGAGCGCAGGAAATTCTGGGTGGTGCGGTACTGGATGGGCCGGCCGGGCACCGCCAGACGGCCGCACTCCTCAATCAGCTCCCGCTCCAGCAGCAGCCCCACGGTATAAGAGCTGTCCACCCCCCGGATTTGATCCACGTAGGCCCGGGTGGCAGGCTGATAATAGGCGATAATGGCCAGCACCTCCAGCGCCGGCTGGCTCAGTCGGGCGGGACGGCGGCTCTCAAAGGCCCGCCGGATATGGTGGGCAAATTCCGGAGCGGAGCACAGCTGGTAGCTGTTGTCCAGCCGCAGCAGGCGGATCCCCCGGCGCTCATAGCTGTAATAGTCCGCCAGCCGCTGGCAGACGGCGTCCGCCGTGCCCCGGTCAATCTCCAGTGCCAGGCACAGCCGCTCCACTCCCACCGGCTCACCGGCGGCAAACAAGATCCCCTCAATGGCGGATTCAATTTCCTTCAATTCCATGGTGTTCCCCCATCCGCCGGTTCAGATATGTCCGTGGAAAATTCCATCTCCTGCCCATCCCCTTCGGTACAGGTTACCGTGCAGTCGGTCTCCGTGCCTGCCAGCCGCAGGCGCCGGGCCTTGCACAGCTCCAGCACCGCGATGAAGGTGGCAACAATCTCCGAGCGGCTCCGGTTTCCCCGAAACAGCGCCCGGAACCGGGTCACGCCGAACCGGGCCAGCCGGTCCAGGATTTCGTCCGCCTTATCGGCCACCGGATAGGGCTCCCGGCCCACAATGCCCTCAAAGGCGGCCATGGGCGGCGGCAGCCGGTGGTCCACCCGGGCCAGCACGCTGTTCATCGCCCGCAGCAGGTCCTCAGGCTGGTGGACATACCGGTAGGTTTTATGCGTCAGCAGCACCTCCGGAGGTTTGGTCAGGTAGTCCCTGCCCACCGCGTACCGGTCGGACAGCTCCGGCACAATTGCCTTGATGCGGACAAAGTTCTCATGGCGCTGGTGCTCCTCCAGGGAGGCCATCAGCTGCTCCAGCTCGGACAGGGCCTCCTCGTCGTGGATGGACAGGAGCATCCGGGTCTTGATAAACACCAGCTGGGCGGCCATGGTCACAAATTCACTGGCCACTTCCAAATCCAGCTGCTTGCGCTGCTCCATCCAGGCCAAATACTGCTCCAGAATCAGGGAAATTTGAATGTCCTTGATTTCCATTTTATTCTTGGACAGCAGGTGGAGAATCAGGTCCAGAGGGCCGTTGAAATCCTCCAGCTCCTCCCGGTTTTTGATTACCTTTTCCAGATGGTAAATGGGCGTTTCGATGGTACTCACCTCAAACCAGATTCAGGATGGCAGACACATCCTGACAGATCCACAGCACGTCCGCCGGCATACGGACCACACTGCACATTCCCTGGAGTGTGTGGACCATCAGAAAGCTCAGAGGTCTGCTGAACACCCCCAGCAGCACCAGTACGATCAGCACAATGCCCACAAAGCGCTCATAGCGCAGGATTTTGTAATAAATCTGGCTGGGCAGCAGGGCAAACATGATTTTGGAGCCGTCCAGTGGGGAGACGGGAATGAGGTTGAACAGACCCATGCCCACCCCCAGCAGGGCGATGTTGGACAGCACACACAGCGCCAGCAGCGAGGCCTGGCTGACCGAACCGAAGTGCCAGATCAGAGAGGCCAGTCCCACGGCCAGCATGGCGGTGAGGAAATTGGCCGCCGGACCCGCCAGCGCGGTGAGCGCCATCCCCTGCTTGGGCCGTTTGAAATAGCGCATATCCACCGGGACCGGTCTGGCCCAGCCCACCTTGGCGATGAGCATCATAACCAGGCCCACCGGGTCCAGGTGCTTGATGGGATTCAGGGTCAGTCGGCCAGCCTGCTTGGCCGTGGGGTCCCCCAGCCGCCAGGCCACAAAGCCGTGGGAGAGCTCGTGAAGGGTGATGCACAGCAGGGCGGAAAGGGCGCTGATGAGCAGGGTTACCAGGCCCCACCAGTCCATGCGCTGCGCAAACTCCGCAAAAGATGCCAAATCGTGATTCCTCCGTCTATCATCAGGGTAGCCGCATGATGCTCCATTATACCAAAGTACGCCAAAAAACACAAGGGCGGCCATCCGGGATGGCCGCCCCGCGGGGATACTCAGATGATGTGGTTGCGCAGGACACCGATGCCGCCAATCTCCACCTCCACCACGTCGCCGGGAACCATGGGACCCACTCCCGCCGGAGTGCCGGTAGCAATGACGTCACCGGGCTCCAGCGTCATGGAGGCGGTGATGAACGCGATGATCTTCCCCACGCCGGTGATGAGCAGCTCAGTGTTGCTGTGCTGCACCACAGCGCCGTTCAGCCGGGTGGTAAGTTCCAGATGGTCCGGCTCCACCTCGTCAGTAAGAACCGGCCCCATGGGGGCAAAGCCGTCCATGTTCTTGCCCCGGGCCCACTGGCCGTCCGACTTCTGGACGTCCCGGGCGGTAACATCATTAAGGCAGGTGTAGCCCAGCACATAGTCCAGGGCCTCCTCCTCCGGCACGTCCTTGGCCCGGCGCTTCATCACCACAGCCAGCTCCCCCTCGTAGTCCAGACGGCCCACAAAGCCGGGGGCGTGTACCGTTCCCTCCGGCACGTTCAGGGCGTTGGGCGCCTTCAGGAAGAGGGTGGGCCGTTCCGGATTGTGAGAGGCATCCACCATGGAGCGCATCTCCTGAATGTGGTCATAGTAGTTTTTTCCAATGCACACAATTTTCGTGGCCTCACAGGGCGCCAGCAAATCGCACTCCGCCAAGGGCAGGCTTTCGCCGTCGTAGCACAGCTCTTCAAAGGGAGGCTTGGTCAGGGTACGCACCTCCTGTCCCTGAAGCACGCCCCAGACCGGCCGGCCATCTTTCCGCAGCTTGACGTATTTCATAAAACTCCCTCCGCATGTTCCAAAATCAGATTCAACAGCTCCTGCCGCCCGTCCCCCTTCTCCGCAGAAAAGGGAATCAGCTTTACAGTCTCATCCAGTCCAAGGGTCTCCCGGATACGGGTCAGATTGGGAAGGATGTCGCTTTTGCGCAGCTTGTCCAGCTTGTTGGCCACAACGGCAAAGGGCTTTCCGCTGTTTTTAAACCACTCGGCCATGGTACAGTCATCGGCCGTGGGCTTGTGGCGGGCATCCACAATCATCAGCCCCAACGTCATCAGCCGGGAATCGGCAAACCACTCTTCCATCAACTTTCCCCACCGCTGTTTCTCTGCCAGGGAGACCTTGGCATATCCGTAGCCCGGCAAATCCACCAGATAGAAGGCGCCGTCGATGAGAAAATAATTGATATGGGTGGTCTTGCCCGGAGCTGCACCCACCCTGGCAAAGTTCTTCCGGTTCAGCAGACGGTTGATCACCGAGGACTTGCCCACGTTGGAGCGGCCCGCAAAGGCAACCTGAGGCAGCCTGTCTCTGGGGAAATCCCCAGGTTTGGCCGCGGAGCGGACAAACTCCGCTTTTTGCACATTAACCGGCATAGCGTCCTCCTGCATTGGCTTTTTTCTGTTCCGATATGTAAACTCACTGCTTGAGAGAGGGGCGCTCCCCCCGGTGGGGCGCATTGCTCACCACCTGAGGCTGCCCGCCGTCACCGGTGCACACATCCTGCGCCAGCGCCTCAGCCAGCACAGCATCCACCTGCTCCACAGGGACAAAGCGGAGGCCGGCCCGCACCGTCTTGTCGATCTCCTCCAAATCCTTCTCGTTGTCCGCCGGCAGAATGACAGTGGTGATTCCGTTGCGGTAGGCCGCCATGGTCTTTTCCTTCAGTCCGCCGATGGGCAGCACTCTGCCCCGTAAAGTAACTTCACCTGTCATGGCCAGATTGCGCCGGACAGGGATGCCGGTCAGGGCGGAAACCATGGCTGTGGTGATGGCAATGCCCGCCGAAGGACCGTCCTTGGGCACGGCTCCCTCCGGGAAGTGAATGTGGAGGTCTTTCGTCTTATAAAAATCAGCTTCCAGCCCCAATTGGGCGGCCCGGCTCCGGATATAGGTCAGGGCGGCATGGGCCGACTCCTTCATTACGTCCCCCAGGTTGCCGGTCAGCTCAATTTTACCGGTACCGGGCACCACCGCCACCTCAACCTCCAGGATTTCGCCGCCCACACTGGTCCAGGCCAGGCCATTGACCACACCCACCTGCTCCGACTGAGGCAGGCGGTCGGGGTGATACCGGGGAATGCCCAAAAAGGTCTCCAGGTTTTCATCTGTAACGCTTATTGACTTTACACCATCTGACACCACCCGCATTGCAGCCTTCCGGCACAGGGCGCCCAGCTCCCGCTCCAGAATACGCACACCGGATTCCCGGGTATAGCCGCGAATCAGGGCGCGCAGGGCGTCGTCCGTGAGCCTGAGCTGCGTCCGGCTCAGGCCGTGGCGCTTCAGCTCCTTGGGAAGCAGGTGGCGCTTGGCAATCTGCACCTTCTCCTCGTCGGTATAGCTGTTCAACTCAATGACCTCCATCCGGTCCAGCAGGGGCCGGGGGATGGTATCCAGGGTATTGGCGGTGGTGATGAACAGCACGTCGGACAGATCAAAGGGGACTTCCAAAAAGTGGTCCCGGAAGGTGCTGTTCTGCTCCCCGTCCAGAACCTCCAGCAGAGCGGAGGCGGGGTCTCCCCGCTGGTCGTTGCCCAGCTTGTCAATTTCATCCAGCAGCAGCAGCGGGTTGCAGCTTCCCGCCTGCTGCACGGCGGCGATAATCCGGCCGGGCATGGCGCCCACGTAGGTCTTGCGGTGACCCCGGATTTCCGCCTCGTCATGGACGCCGCCCAGGGAGATGCGGGCCATGTTCCGGTGGATGGCCCGGGCCACGCTGGAGGCGATGGAGGTTTTGCCCACGCCGGGAGGACCCACCAGGCAGAGAATCTGCCCGCGCAGCTGGGGCGCCAGCTGCTTGACCGCCAGAAATTCCAGGATTCGCTCCTTCACCTTGTCCAGGCCGTAGTGGTCGGCGTCCAGAATCTTACGGGCGGCCGCCACGTTCACCCGCTCCTTGGTCTTTTTGCCCCAGGGCAGCTCCAGCACCGTGTCCAGATAGCTGCGGATGACGGTGGCCTCCGCCGAGCCGAAGGGCTGCTTTTCCAGGCGCCGCAGCTCCTTCTCCAGCTTTTCCCGCACCTCCTCCGGCAGCTTGGCATGGGCAATCTGCCGCCGGTAATCGCTGAATTCCTGGTCGGCGCCCCCCTGGGGGTCCTCCCCCAGCTCCTGCTGGAGGACCTTCAGCTGCTCCCGCAGGACGTAGTCCCGCTGGCTGCGGGTGAGCTGGTCCCGCACCTTGCCCTGCATCTCCTGCTCCAGCTCCAGAATCTCCACCTCCCGGCGGAGGCCCTGGCTCAGCTTCTCCAGCCGGCGGACCGGGCGCAGCTCCTCCAGGATGGCCTGCTTGTCCCCCGTCCGCATGGGGAGGTTCTGGGCAATGTAGTCGGCAATGTAGCCGGGGTCCTCGCTGGAGAGCACGGAGAGGAGAATATCAGGGGTCATCTTGGGCGCCAGCTCGATGTAGGACTCAAAGAGCTCATAGGTCTGGCGGATCAGCGCCTCTGTACGGGCAGAACGCTTTACAGACAATTCTGCCGGAATTTCCTCCACCTGCGCCGTCAGATAGGGGGCGGTCTCCACCACCCGGCACAGCCGTCCCCGGCTGATGCCCTCCACCATTACCCGGACATTGTCTCCGGGCAGGCGGAGAATCTGCCGTACATTGCTGATGGTGCCGATGGTGTACAAATCCTCCTCCTGGGGGTTCTCCACCGACAAGTCCCGTTGGGCCACCAAAAAGATGGTCTGGGCATTGGTCATGGCCTCGTCCAGGGCCTTGATGGAGCTCTCCCGGCCCACATCAAAGTGGAGGAGCATATTGGGAAAAATGGTCAGCCCACGCAGGGCCAGTGCCGGCATGGTGACCGGGGTATTTGCTTGCATACGGGTACCTCCCTCATACAAAGACAGAAGTCAGAAAGGGGGATACGGCTGACTCAGCAAGAGCCGCTGCGCCCCACTCCTGACTTCTGTGCTCCGCGTTCAGGCTTTCATTTGTCAGGACACGTTCCCCTTGGGAGCGGAACCGCCCTTCTCCGCCCGGAGAGCGGCGCCGCCGAGGCGGGGCCGCTGGGTGCGGTTGGAATCATATTCGATGGCGGGAGGCCGATGGTCCCTGACGCTCTCCGCCGTAATGGTCACTTTTGCAATGGTGGGGTCGGAGGGAACATCGTACATGATTTGGGTCATCACTTCCTCCAGCACCGCACGCAGACCCCGGGCGCCAATGCCGCGCTCAATGGCCTTCTCGGCGGCCTCCTCCAGGGCCTGAGGCTCAAACTCCAGGTCCACCATGTCGTACTCCAGCAGCTTCTGGTACTGCTTGACCAGGGCGTTCTTGGGCTCGGTGAGGATGCGCACCAGCTGCTCCTTGTCCAGGGCATTCAGGGTGGTAATCACCGGCAGGCGGCCCACCAGCTCCGGAATAATGCCGAATTTCAGCAAGTCGTGGGGCTGGACCTCCTTAAAGATGGCGGTGTTCTTCTCCTTCTTGCTCTGGATCTCCGCACCGAAGCCAATGGTCTTTTTATCCAGACGCTGCTCGATGATTTTCTCCATCCCGTCAAAGGCGCCGCCGCAGATAAAGAGGATGTTCTTGGTGTCAATCTGAATAAACTCCTGGTGGGGATGCTTCCGGCCGCCCTGGGGGGGAACATTGGCCACGGTGCCCTCCAGGATTTTCAGCAAAGCCTGCTGCACACCCTCGCCGGACACATCCCGGGTGATGGAGGTGTTTTCGCTCTTGCGGGCAATTTTGTCAATCTCATCCACATAGATGATGCCCCGCTCCGCCAGCTCGATGTCATAGTCGGCGGCCTGGACCAGACGCAGCAGGATGTTCTCCACGTCGTCGCCCACGTAGCCCGCCTCCGTGAGGGTGGTGGCGTCGGCAATGGCAAAGGGCACCTTCAGAATACGGGCCAGAGTCTGGGCGAAGAGCGTCTTGCCGCAGCCGGTGGGTCCCATGAGCAGGATATTGCTCTTCTGGAGCTCCACATCCTCCCCGCCGCCGAAGTAGATGCGCTTATAGTGGTTGTACACCGCCACGGACAGGGCCACCTTGGCCTCCTCCTGTCCGATGATATACTGGTCCAGCACATCCCGGATTTCCCGCGGGGTGGGAATGACATCGGGAATGTCGGAGCTGATGGGCTCCTCCGGGTCGTAGTTGTCGTCCAGAATGCTCATGCACAGGTGGACGCACTCGTTGCAGATATAGGCGCCGGGCCCGGCAATGATACGGGCCACCTGCTCCTGATGCTTGCCGCAGAAGGAGCATCTTACACTTTTCCGTTCGTCATTTTTCGGCATGCTTCCTACCTCAATGCTAGAAATTCAGGGTCCAATACCGGACACCCGGATACGACACGGAGGGAGCAGGGCGTCCTCCCCGCTCCCCCCTGTTGGATTTTACCGCGAATAGATGACCTTGTCAATCAGGCCAAATTCCTTGGCCTCCTCAGCGGACATGAAGTTGTCCCGCTCACAGGCGGCGGTGACCTCCTCCACATTCCGGCCGGTATTGTCCGCCAGAATCTGATTCATCCGCTTTTTGATGATTTCCAGCCGTTTCAGGTGAATGGCCATGTCGGTAATCTGGCCCTGGGTCCCGGCGGAGGGCTGATGAATCATAATTTCCGCATTGGGCAGCGCCAGGCGCTTGCCCTTGGTCCCGGAGGACAGCAGGAAGGCGCCCATGCTGGCCGCCATGCCGATGCAGATGGTGGATACATCGCACTTGATGTACTGCATGGTGTCATAGATGGCCATACCGTCCGTAACCGAGCCGCCGGGGCTGTTGATATAGAACTGGATGTCCTTATCCGGGTCCTGGGCCTCCAGATACAGCAGCTGAGCAACTACCAGACTGGCGGTGGTGGCGTTGACCTCCTCGCCCAGAAAAACAATACGGTCGTTGAGCAGCCGGGAAAAGATATCATAGGACCGCTCCCCCCGGTTGGTTTGCTCCACAACATAAGGCACTAAGCTCATGGTTCAGGTTCTCCTTTATTTTGATGTCAGGACGTACTTGCCGTCCGGCCATCCTCCGACGGCGGGCAGTCCCATAAGAGAGTATGCCCGCCTGCCGGCGCCTTATTCCTCAGTCTTTTCCTCGCCCTCGGCGGTCTCCTCCGCCTTCTTCTTGGTGGTGCGGCGGCGCTTGGGCTTCTCCTCACCCTCAGCGGCCTCGCCCTCGCTCTCCTCCGCCTTCTTCTTGGCGGCCTTTTTCTTGGCAGGGGCCTTGCCCACCTTGGCGGAATCATAGATGACCTGCTCGGCCTTCTTCAGGGACAGCTCCTTGCGGACGTCGTCGGCGGCCACAGCCTCCTTCACCTTGTCCAGCTCCATGTGATACTGCTCGGACAGGCGCTTGTACTCCTCCTCCAGCTCCTCATCGGAAATCTGGATGTCCTCGGCGGCAATTACGGCGTTCAGCGCCAGGTCGCGGCGTACCCGCTCCAGGGCGGCGGCCTTGGCCTGACTCTGCATCATCTCCAGCGTCATGCCAGTCATGGACAGATACTGCTCGAAGGGGATGCCCTGAGCCTGAATGCGCTGAGCCATGTCGTTGACCATGTTCTCCGCCTCAAACTCCACCATGGCGTCGGGGATCTCCACTTCCATGTTGCTCATAACCTGCTCCAGCACGGCGGCCTCAAACTCCCGCTTGGCCTGCTCCTCCCGGCGCTGCGTCAGCTTATCGGCCAGGTCCTTCTTGAAGTCGGCCAGGGTATCGAACTCGGAGACGTCCTTGGCAAATTCATCGTCCACCTGGGGCAGCTGCTTCTCCTTTACCTCGTGGACCTTTACCTTGAACACCACGGCCTTGCCGGCCAGATCGGCGTGATAGTCCTCGGGGAAGGTGATGTCCAGGTCCTTCTCATCGCCGGCCTTGGCGCCCACCAGCTGCTCCTCGAAGCCGGGGACGAAGGAGCCGGAGCCCAGCTCCAGGCTGTGGCCCTCGCCCTTGCCGCCCTCGAAAGGCTTGCCGTCCAGGAAGCCCTCAAAGTCGATGACCACGGTGTCCCCGTTCTGGGCCTCACGCTCCACGGTGACCATACGGGTGGCCCGGTTGATGTAGGGCTTGAGCTCGTTGTCGATGTCCTCATCGGTGATGGTGACCTCGTTCTTCTCCGCGGTGAGGCCCTTGTACTCGCCCAGCTTCACCTCGGGCCGGACGGTCACCAGCGCCTTGAAGGTCAGGCCCTCCTTGCCCACGCTGACCACTTCCACCTTGGGCCAGGCCACGGCGTCCAGCTTCTCCTGCTCCACCGCGTCGGCATAGGCCTGGGGATAAACCTCATTGATGGCGTCTTCATAGAACACACCGGAGCCGTACATGCCCTCGATGATTTTCCGGGGCGCCTTGCCCTTGCGGAAGCCGGGGACCATGATTTTGCCCCGCTGCTTCAGATAAACCTTCTGAACGGCAGCCTCAAACTCCTCCGCGCCAATCTCGATGACCAGCTCTACGGTGCTCTTCTCCTGCTTCTCGACGCTCTTGACATTCATGTTGTTTACTTCCTCCTGTCAGCCTCCGCCGCCCGCCAAAGGGGACGCCAAAGGCCATCTTTCGCGTTATCCGCTATATAGTATCAGATACGGCGGAAAATTTCCATACCTTTTTTCAATTATTCGCAGATTTTTTGCGGCCGGAACCCTGTGTAGTCCGCTGACACCAGGTGATATTCCACCCGTCCCTGGAGACCCTCCACCGCCAGGCGGTGGCTCCCGCCGTGGAGATGCCCGTAGTAGCAGCGTTCCACGCCGTAGGACTCCAGCAGGGCGATAATCTCCGGACAGCGGTAGCCCTGGTACAGGGGCGGATAGTGGAGAAAGCACAGCTTCTTCCGCTCCCCCGCCTCTTTCAGGGACGCCTCCAGCCGGATGAGCTCCCGCTTGAATACCTTCTGGTCTCCTTTTTCCTCATAAAACCAGCCTCTGGTGCCGCACAGGGCATACGGCCCGTACTGGTAGCAGTTGTTATGCAGGATATGCAGAGTGTCCAAGCCCCGGTCGGCAAAAAAGCGGTTCATCTTGGACGCTGTGTTCCACCAGTAGTCGTGGTTGCCCTTGAGCAGCAGCTTCTGCCTGCCCGGCAGAGCGTTGAGAAAGGCGAAATCGGCCTCCGCCTCCTCCAGGCTCATACCCCAGGACAGGTCGCCGCAGAACACCACCGTATCCTCCGCGCCCACCTGGGCAAAGCCCTCCCGCAGCTTGTCCACATACCCCTCCCAGCCGCCGCCGAACACGTCCATGGGCTTGTTGGAGGCCAGGGAGAGGTGGGTATCCCCAATTGCGTACAGTGCCATTCAGCGCAGCATCTCCAGCACCTGGTCCACCATGTGCTCCTTGGTCACGCTCTGGGTAAAGCGCACCTGCTTCTCCTTCAGCGCGGCCAGGGGGGCTGGAGCGGGAATGCCGGTGAGCTGGGAGAGCTGTTCCAGCACGCCGGTGCCCTCCGCAGCCTGCTCAACGCCCAGCGCGCCCAGCACATTGTCGCAGAACTTAAAGGGGCTGGCGGTGGATACCACAATGGCCGGGGTGGTGTCGCCGCTCTGCTTCCGGTACTGCTCCAGCACATGGAAGGCCACTGCGGTATGGGTGTCAATCAGATAGCGGTGCTCCTTCCACATGGCGCCGATGGTCTGCTGGGTCTGGCTGTCGTCACAGCAGCCGGCGGAAAACACCTTGTCCATCTTGCCCTTGATGGCCGCGCTGACCTCATACCGGCCGCACTCATTCAGCTGCGCCATATACTCCCGGACCTGGGCGTCGTCATGGCCGGACAGGGCAAAAAGCAGCCGCTCCAGATTGGAGGAAATGAGAATATCCATGGAGGGGGACATAGTATTATAAAAGGTGCGGTTGCGGTCATAGACGCCGGTGTTCAGGAAATCGGTGAGCACGTTGTTGGCGTTGGAGGCGCAGATGAGCTTTTTGATGGGAACTCCCATCTCCCGAGCGTAGTAGGCGGCCAGAATGTTGCCGAAATTTCCGGTGGGTACGCACACATTGACAGGGTCCCCCTTCTGGAGCTTGCCGTCCCGGAGCAAGTCGCAGTAGGCGGAGATATAGTAGACAATCTGGGGCAGCACCCGGCCCCAGTTGATGGAGTTGGCGGAGGACAGGAAGAAGCCCCGGTCCGCCAGCTCCTCCCTCAGCTTCTCGTCGGAAAAGAGCTTCTTTACCCCGGTCTGGGCATCGTCAAAGTTGCCCACCACGGAGCAGACGCCCACATTCTCCCCCTCCTGGGTGTTCATTTGGAGCTCCTGAATGGCGGAAACTCCATCCTTGGGATAGAACACCAGGATGCGGGTCTTGTCCACGTCTCGGAAGCCCTCCAGCGCCGCCTTTCCGGTGTCGCCGGAGGTGGCCACCAGGATACACACCGTCTTTCCCTCCTGGTTTTTCTTCAGAGAGGCCGTGAGTAGATGAGGCAGCATCTGCAGCGCCATGTCCTTAAAGGCACAGGTGGGGCCGTGCCACAGCTCCAGGCAGTAGGTGCTGTCGTCCACCTGGCGGACGGGCGCCACCTCTTTTACGTCGAATTTGCCGCCGCCGTAGGCCTTGGCCGCAAAGCTCGCCAGTTCGGAGGAGGTAAAGTCGTCCAGATAGGCGTTCATCACATACACCGCCCGCTGCTGGTAGGACATATCCTTCATGGTGTCCAGACCATTGTGGGACAGCTTGGGCAGCACCTCCGGCGTCATCAGGCCGCCGTCCGCCGCCAGGCCCTTCTCAATGGCCTGGGCCGCTGTCCGCCGGTCTGTCTTGTTCCTTGTGCTCACATAATACATACTTCGCTCACAACCCTCATCAGATTATTGAAGAACACATCCTGAATCAGCGCTTCCGAATAGTTGCGCCGCAGCAGCTGCTCATACAGCAGCTCCCAGCTCTCCACACCGGTAAAGCCCGCCGGCAGGACGCTGCACCCATCCAAATCGCCCCCCAGGGAGATATTTCGGGCTCCGCCCAGCGCCAGCCAATGCTCCAGGTGGGCAATCACCCTATCCGCATCCGGCTTCTCTCCCAGAAAGGCCCCGTAAAGATTCAGGCCCGCCACGCCGTTGTGCTCTATTATGGCAGTAAATTGTGCGTCGGTCAAGTTCCGGGGGTGAGAAAATACCCCTCTTGCATTGGAATGACTGGCCCAAAAGGGGCCGGAAAGGGTCTCCGCCACGTCCCAGAAGCCCCTGTCCGACAGGTGGGACACATCCACCAGCACGCCAAGCGCCTCCGCCTTGCGGACAAAGGCCCGGCCTTCGGCCGTCAGCCCCCGTTCAGGCTCCTCCGCGTTGGTGCCGGAGAGGGCGTTGACATGATTCCAGGTCAGGGTGACTGCCCGGACGCCCAGGCCGTGGGCCTCCTCCAGCCGCTCCGTGGAGCAGTCCAGCAGCTCCGCCCCCTCCACCGACAGAAAGGCCGCCATCTTTCCCACCTGAAAGGCCGCTTCCGCCTCCTCCGCCGTACGGCAGTGGGAGACAGCCGCCTGATTCGCTTCCATTTCCCGGGAAAACAGAGCATACTCCCGCTGGAAGATTTCCCGGAAGGACAGGCCCGAAAAATCCTCCGGCTGGCCAAAAAGGGCAAAGAACTGGGCATAGCGCCGGTACTTCCCCGCCCGCTCCAAATCCACATGATATCGATTGCGGCCAAAGCCCCCGCCCAAAAGGGCGCACTTCAGCACGGTATCACAGTGGCCGTCAAACACCTGAATCTCCGTAACACGGTCCCTCCTCAAAAAGCGTTCTCCCAATAGTAAAATTCCGGCGCCCTGGTGTGCATCCCCTGGGGCGCGTAGAGCTCTGCCACATCAAACCGGGGCTGACGGGTCTGCTCCGGATGCTCCGCCAAATACCACTGGGCGGTGGTCCGCAGCTTTTCCTGCTTTCTCCTGTCCACCGCCGCCCGCCCCGGGGCAAAGGAGGCATCCTTCCGCAGCTTCACCTCTATAAAGCAGATGTACTTGTCATTTACTGCAATCAGGTCAATTTCTCCAAACCGGCAATGGTAGCCGGCGGCAATCACCTGATAGCCCAGCTCCCGCAGCTTCTCCGCCGCCAGGGCCTCTCCCCACCGGCCCAGCAGCTTCCGCTCTCCCCCGCTCACAGCTTTTTTAAAAAGCTGCGGCGATGGATGGGACAGGGACCAAACTGCCGCAGCAGCTCATAGTGGCGCTTTGTGGGGTAGCCCTTGTGCGTTTCAAATTCATAGTGGGGATACCGCTCCGCCATCTCCTCCATATAGCGGTCCCGGCTCACCTTGGCCAGAATGGAGGCCGCGGCAATGGATGCCGACAGGGAATCTCCCTTTACAAGCATTGCATGGGGTGTGGTGATGGCCCCATGCCGTCCGTGGTCCCGGTTGCCGTCAATGAGCGCGAAGTCAGGGTGCACGGACAGAGCATCCATGGCCCGCTGCATGGCGTTCATCCGGGCGCTGAGGATGTCGGTGGCGTCAATCTCCTCCGGCTCCACCCGGGCCACCGCCCAGGCCGTGGCCCGGGCGGTAATCTGCTCGTAAAGCTGCTCCCGTTTTTTAGGGGTCAGCTTCTTGGAGTCGTTCAGGCCGGGCAGGTCCAGCTCCCGGGGCAGAATCACCGCCGCAGCGTACACCGCCCCCGCCAGAGGGCCGGCCCCCGCCTCGTCGCAGCCGCATACCTGCGCATACCCCTCCGCCCAGCAGCTCCGCTCAGGCGCCCACAAATCTCTCTCTTCCCTCATGGCTCCAGATCCTCCGGCGACTCAAGGGTAAAGCAGCCAAGCTTGCCGCTTCTGTACTCCTCCAGCAGGATGCGGGCCATGCGCTCAGTGTCCACTTCCCCGCCGGAAACAAGAAAGCCCCGCTTCCGGCCGCACGCCTCCAGCAGCTCCCAGCCGGGCTGGCCGGACTGGGGCTCCACCTTGTAGCGGGCGGCCAGGGCCTGGGGATACCGCCTGCCCAAAATTTCCATCAGGTGACAGGCCAGAGTCTCCAAATCCATAATTTCATCCTTCACCGCACCTGTAAAGGCCAAATGCATTCCAGTGGTTTCATCCTCAAACTTGGGCCACAGAATTCCGGGGGTATCCAGCAAATCCAGGCCGGCATCCACATTCACCCACTGCTTGCCCCGGGTAACCCCCGGGCGGTTGCCCGCCTTAGCGGACTTCTTTTTGGCCACCTGGTTGATGAAGGTGGACTTGCCCACATTGGGTATCCCCACCACCATGGCCCGCACCGGGCGGCCCACCAGCCCCTTGGCCTTCCACTGGGCAATCTTGTCCTTCAGGGCGGACCGGATCACCACGGGGAACTGGCTGACGCCCTTGCCGTCCCTGGCATTGGTCTCCAGCACCCAGCAGCCCCGGCTGCGGAACCAGTCCCCCCACACCTTGTTCATGGTCCCGTCGGCCTGGTCCGCCCGGTTGAGAATCATCAGCCGGGGCTTCTCCCCCACCAGCTCGTCAAGGTCGGGATTGCGGCTGGAGATGGGGATGCGGGCGTCAATCACCTCGGCCACCAAATCCACCAGCTTCAGATCCGCCTGAATCTGGCGGCGGGTTTTGGTCATGTGGCCGGGATACCATTGGATGTCCATGGCGTCCCCTCCTTTCTGTGTCTCAGCATCGTCCATTATACTCAATATCTTGTGGTTTGAAAAGAGCGCACCACAAATTTTTAAACAAAAAAGGAGAGGCAATGCCTCTCCCTTTTGTTGCCGGCTGAATCAGATGCGCTCCTTGATCTTGGCGCTCTTGCCCACACGGTCACGCAGATAGTAGAGCTTGGCCCGACGAACCTTACCCTTGCGGACCACCTCAATCTTATCCACCGCGGGAGCGTGGATGGGGAACACCTTCTCCACACCGACGCCGTAGGACACGCGGCGGACGGTGATGGTCTCCTCGATGCCGCCGTGCTTCTTGGCAATCACGGTGCCTTCAAAGACCTGGATACGCTCCCGGTTGCCTTCCTTGATGTGCACGTGCACACGGACGGTATCGCGCACCTCGGCCTTGGGGGGCCCGGGCTTCTGGTACTTGGCGCTGAAAGCCTGCCTGAGATCCATTTTACTTCCACCTGTTTATAGGCGTTCATGCCGGCCGGTTATGTGCCGCACTCCCTTGGAGCGGCGGCCGCAGAGGACCACCCTTTATTGAGTCCGTAGTATTCTACCATAACGTCCTGACAAATGCAAGTCCTTTTTTCTCTCCAATCCCCCCGCCAGCAGCCAGCAGCTGAGCAGGGGCAGCGTCAGGTTCAGGCTGCCTTCACAGGCCAGCAGCAGCGTACCGGCCAGCAGGCCGCCCGCCAGCGCCCAGGCCAGCACCCGGAGAAACCGTCCGGCTCCCTCCGGCCCCAGCAGGGGGGTCAGCAGCAGGCACAGCGCCCTGCCTCCGTCCAGGCCGCCGGCGGGCAGAAGGTTGAAGCAGCCCAGCGCAAAATTGATGCCTGCAAAGCACCAGCCGCCCTCTCCCCACAGGCGGAGGGCCCCAAAGCCCGCCCCCAGGTTCACCAGCGGACCGGCCAGAGCGGCCAGCATCTGGGCAAACCACCCCAGCGGCCTGCGGCCGGACAGGCGCATTTCCGCCCCCACGCAGGTAAGCCGCAGCAGGCGGACTTCCCCGCCCAGGGCCAGAATGGCCAGCCAGTGTCCCAGCTCATGGAGGGCGCAGGCCAGCAGGGAGAGGGAAAACAGCCCCTGGTCATCGGCGTAATAGAGCAGCGCACCCAGCAGCAGCGCCCCGCCGCTGATCTCCACCCGTCTCCAGCGCAGCATGGTCACTGGGTCTCAATATAATAAATGGGATTGAGACGCACGCCGTTGAGCTTCATCTCAAAATGCAGGTGAGGGCCGGTGGCGTTTCCGGTATCCCCCGATTCCGCCACCTTCTCCCCTGCCGCCACGCTCTGCCCCTGCTGGACACACAGCTGGCTGCAATGGCAATAGAAGGTCTTCAGGCCTCCGGCATGGCTGAGCTGAAGATACAGGCCGTACTCCGGACTGTCGCCGATATAGTCCACGGTACCCGCGGCAAAGGCCAGCACATCCGTGCCGGTGTTCACCGCCAGATCCACCCCGTTGTGAAAGCGCTCCTCCCCGTCCACGGGATGCTCCCGCCAGCCGAAGGGGGAAGAAACCCAGCCCAGAGCGGGGGTAACCGTCTCCTCCACACCCACCGCGCTGAGGCTGTACTTGTCCATGGTGGTGTTGTCCGGCAGGGCGGGTCCGTCATAGTCCACATGCTCCACCTCCGGCTCCGGCTCCGGCGTTGGAGCGGACGTGGCCTCCGGCTCCGGCGCGGCGGTCTCCTCCACCGGCTGCGGGGTCCCGGCCACCAGGCTCAGAGCGTCCGTCCACAGCCCCTCCGGCCCTTCCGGCGCCCGACGCAGGCCGGTGAGCAGAGCCGCCTGCGTCTGGTGATAGGGACCCGCCGGGCCAGGCTGCTCCGAAGCCGCTTCACCGCCCCACAGCACGCTCAGCGCCTCCGTGACCGGCTCTCCCTCCGAAACCGCCTGCCCCAGGGCGGAAAAGGCCGCCCGGAAGTCTGTGTCCTGATGAATCACCGTGAGGATGCGATCCCGCACCACTCCCATCCCGGCGGGAAAGATCCCCTTCCCGACAAAGACCGCCAGAAACAGCGCCAGGCAGGTCACCAGC
Organism: uncultured Flavonifractor sp.; assembly: GCA_944383135.1. Taxonomy (GTDB): domain Bacteria; phylum Bacillota; class Clostridia; order Oscillospirales; family Oscillospiraceae; genus Flavonifractor. The sequence continues at coordinate 39,564 of CALWOL010000064.1, read as the reverse complement.
TGGAGCAGCCTCCGCCGCTCCGCGGGTCCCAGCACCGCTTTTGTCCCATGGCGCCGCCCGGCGGCCCTGCCCTGTCCCGTCCGCACCTGTCCCCGTGTCCGTCTGGCCGTCCCCATAGCGGTGTCCTTCCCTTCTGTAAGGCGTTTCGGACTATCTATATGCGGACGGGCCCGGGGCTATTCCATGGATACATTATCCGGCCGGAGCCTCAGCCATTTTTTCCTTTGATTTCCTCCCAGTAGCGCCTGGCTGCCTGCTCGGTTTTGTTGTCGCCGTACCGGTAGTACTGCTTTCCAACCAAACTATCCGGCAGGTACTGCTGTTTCACCCAGTGATTGGGGAAGCTGTGGGGGTAGAGATAGCCCTGCTCCCGCTCCATCCCCGCCGAGTCGGCGTGGACGTTCTGCAGGTGCCGGGGATAGTCCCCCGTTTTCCCCGCCCGCACATCGGCCTGGGCGGCGGCAATTCCCTGATAGACCGAGTTGGATTTGGGCGCGGTGGCCAGCAGCACCGCCGCTTGGGCCAGGGGCAGCCGCGCCTCCGGCAGGCCCAGCTGGAGGGCGTTGTCCACACAGGCCTTGACAATCAGGGCGGCCTGGGGGTAGGCCATCCCTACATCCTCACTGGCGGAGCACAGCAGACGGCGGATGGCGGTAATCAAATCTCCCGCCTCCAGCAGGCGGGCCAGATAGTGGAGGGCGGCGTCCGGGTCGGAGCCCCGGAGGGATTTCATCAGCGCCGAGGCGATGTCAAAATGGTCGTCTCCCTCCCGGTCATACCGCATGGCGGAGCGCTGGGCCACCGTCTGGGCGTCCTCCAGCGTGACAAGCAGTTTCCCTTGCTCCCGCTTGGCGGAGTTGAGCAGCAGCTCGATGGCATTCATAGCCTTGCGCACATCCCCGCCGCAGGCGGAGGCAATGTGCTCCCTGACGCCCTCCTCACAGCACACCTGGGCCTCCAGGCGTTCCCCCATCAGCCGGATGCCCCGCTCCACGGCGGGCAGCACATCGGCGGCGGACAGGGGCTTGAATTCAAAGACGGTGGAGCGGCTGAGCACGGCGTTATAGACGTAAAAATAGGGGTTTTCCGTGGTGGAGGCAATCAGGGTTATTTTCCCGTTCTCCATAAACTCCAGCAGGGACTGCTGCTGCTTCTTGTTAAAGTACTGAATCTCATCCAGGTAGAGCAGCACCCCGTCCGGGGCCAGCATGGTGCCAATCTCCCCCATAATCTCCTTGATGTCGGAGATGGAGGCGGTGGTGGCGTTCAGCCGGTGAAGGGGGCGGTTGGTGCGCTTGGCGATGAGGTTGGCCACAGTGGTCTTTCCGGTGCCGGACGGGCCGTAAAACACCAGGTTTGGAATGTTGCCTCCCTCAATGATGCGGCGGAGCAGGCCGTTTTCCCCCAGAATGTGCTGCTGTCCCACCACCTCGTCCAGATTCTGGGGGCGGATCTCATCTGCCAGCGGCCGGTATGTCATGGGAACACCCTCCCTTGCCAAAACAGAATGGAGCGGAATTGCTTCCACTCCATTCTAACACATGTTCGATTATTCGTACAGGGGGTATTTTCCGGTGAGCTGCGCCACCTGGGCCCGCAGGTCCTCCTGCTTGCCCTCGAAGTCCGTGGCGGTCTGCCACATGATTTTGGCGATGGCGGCCATGTCCTCCTCCCGGAAGCCCCGGGTGGTGGCGGCGGGGGTGCCCACCCGGATGCCGGAGGTGACAAAGGGCTTCTCCGGGTCGTTGGGGATGGCGTTCTTGTTGACTGTGATGTTCACCTCGTCCAGGCGCTTCTCCATCTCCTTGCCGGTGAGCTTGGCGGGGCGCAAATCCACCAGCATCAGGTGGTTGTCGGTACCGCCGCTGACCAAATCGAAGCCCTCCGCCATCAGAGCCTTGGCCAGGGCGGCAGCGTTGTTGACAATCTGCTGCTGATAGGCCTTGAACTCCGGCTTCATCGCCTCCCCCAGCGCCACTGCCTTGGCGGCGATGATGTGCTCCAGGGGGCCGCCCTGGCTGCCGGGGAAGATGGCGGAGTCAATCTTCTTGGCCAGCTCCTCCTTGCACAGAATCATGCCGCCCCGGGGGCCACGCAGGGTCTTGTGGGTGGTGGTGGACACCACATCGGCATAGGGCACCGGAGAGGGATGGAGCCCGGCGGCCACCAGGCCGGCGATGTGGGCCATATCCACAAACAGGTAGGCGCCCACCTCGTGGGCAATGTCCGCAAAGGTCTTGAAGTCAATGACGCGGGGATAGGCAGAGGCGCCCGCCAGAATCATTCTGGGCTGGTGCTTCTTGGCCAGATCCCGAACCTGGTCGTAGTCAATGTAGCCCTGGTCATTGACGCCGTAGGCCACAATCTTGTAGTTCTTGCCGGAGAAGTTTACCGGAGAGCCGTGGGTCAGGTGGCCGCCGTTGGCCAAGTCCATGCCCAGCACTGTATCCCCTACATTGCACAGGGCCTGATACACCGCATAGTTGGCGTTGGCGCCGCAGTGGGGCTGAACATTGGCGTGATCGGCGCCAAAGAGCTGACAGGCCCGCTGACGGGCAATGTCCTCCACCACGTCCACACACTGACAGCCGCCGTAGTACCGCTTGCCAGGATAGCCCTCGGCATATTTATTGGTGAGCACGGTGGCCGCCGCCGCCAGCACCGCCTCGCTGACAAAGTTCTCCGAGGCAATGAGCTCAATGTTCCGGCGCTGCCGGTCGTACTCCGCCTGAACCGCGGCCCCTACCTCCGCGTCCTGCTCCGCCAGAAATGCCATGATGTCCTTGACCAAATTCTGTCGCCACCTTTCCCGATTCTCCGCGCCCGGCTCCGCCTGGGCAGGCCGGTTTAGCGATTTAACCCATTATACCTGTTCCGCCGCAAAAATACAATTGTCAGCTGTGGAAAAACGCCCTCGTATTTTCCGGAATTCTGTGTTATATTGTCTAACGAGGTGATTGCATGAAAACCGAGAAGGAAGTCCGCGCCATTGTGGAGGAGCTCAAGCGCCTCTACCCCGACGGGCTGTGCTCCCTGCCCTACCCCAAGCCCTATGAGCTGCTCTTTGCCGTCCGTCTGGCCGCCCAGTGCACCGACGAGCGGGTTAATATGGTCACCCCCGCCCTGTTCGCCCGCTTCCCCACCCTGGAATCCCTGGCGGAGGCGGAGATCAGCGAGGTGGAGACTTACATCCACTCCACCGGCTTTTTCCGGGCCAAGGCCAGGGACATCGTGGCCGCCGCCCGGATGATGCTGGAGGAATACGGCGGCCAGGTCCCCGACACCATGGAGGAGCTGCTGAAGCTGCCCGGCGTGGGACGCAAGACCGCCAATCTGATTCTGGGGGATGTGTACCATAAGCCGGGCGTGGTGGTGGCGGACACCCATTGCATCCGCATCACCGGCCGGCTGGGCCTTACCGACGGCACCAAGGACCCGGCGAAGGTGGAGCAGCAGCTGCGCCAGGTACTGCCCCCGGAGGAGTCCAACGACTTCTGCCACCGGATGGTGCTCCACGGCCGGGCGGTGTGCATGGCCCGCAAGCCGGACTGCCCCAACTGCACCCTGCGGCCCTGGTGTTCCATGTACACCAGCGGCCGGAGCGATTAACAGGAACCCCCGGAACGGACCGCGGCCCGTTCCGGGGGTTCTCTTTGCTTAGGCAGGCTGGCCCCCGCGGAAGAGGAGGCGGAAAATCAGCCGGCTCAGCGGGCCGCAGAACAGCAGCTGCCAGATGAGCGCCATGGGCATGTTGCAGCCGAAGGTCTGGACCCAGGTGCCCAGGCTGGGCTGTTTGAACAGCAGGGTGGCAATCAGGCTCATGGTGGGGCACATGATGCACACAATCATGGTGGAAATGGCGTAGGTAATCAGCTGGGGTCTGTCCGTAGGACGTACCACGGTAAAGGCCAGGCGGGTTGCCAGCTTCTCCACAAGAAAGAATTCCAGCAGAAACGCGACGGGGACCATGATTGGCATTTCATGCAGCGCCATGAGAAAGGTGGCGTTGGTTACTCCGCCGGTGTTCAAGGCCACATTGTAGACAATCATTCCATAGACCATGATAACCGCCATGATAATAGTGAAAATGACATTTTCCAGCTTTGTTTTCGGCATGTTGCTCGCTCCCTTTCCTTTTGAACGGCGCAAAAAAATAGCAGCGAAACTTTCGTCTCGCTACTATCCTTCACTGCGACTACCATTCATTGCCCTGAGTATAGCACAGTCCCCGCCCTTCATGTAAGTGCTTTTTTCTCCGCAACATGCATAAATTTTCCTCCCGGCGGACCGCCCCATTTCGGCAGTGTCCGGGCCTTTGAAAAAAATGAACACAGTCACCAGCTCTGCTGATGCTGTGTTCATTTTTTCATAAGGAGTGGTTTGCTCCCTCACGCCGCGGCCGGAGCCTTCCCCAACAGTTTGCGGAAGCCCTGGATCACCACAATGACGCCCAGAGCCAGAATCAGCACGGCAAATACCATTTGGACTCCGGCGCCCCAGGCGGTGAGCACACTGGCGCCGTCCACCGAGACGGTCATACCCGCCAGCCACTGGTAGGTTCCGTCGGCAATCCCGCTGCCCAGCTTCCATATGGTCAAGATCAGAGCGGAGAAGGTCACCGCAATCATGGTAAACAGAGGAACCCAGAGCATAAAGCTCTTCCGCTTGGTGCGCTTGAGGAATACCGCGCAGGCCAGGAAGGCCAGTGCGGAGAGCAGCTGGTTGGAGGAACCGAAGAGGGGCCAGATGGAGTCGTACCCCACCTGGGTAAGGAAGTAGGCCAACACCAGGGTGAGGATGGTGGCAAAGTACTTGTTGGTGAGCAGCCTGCGTATTGGGCCCATGTCCTCGTCCCGGATGGACTCATCCAAAAAGAGCTCCTGGAAGGAGAGCCGGCCCACCCGGGCCACCGAGTCCAGGGAGGTGAGGGCAAAGGCGGAAACCGACAGATTGATAAGCGTGAACACCACATCCTGGGGCAATCCCATCACCGCCAGGAAGTTGGCCACGCCGCCGGCAAAAATCTGGGAGGGCGTGGTGTAGCCCAGAGCGGCGGTCTCCGCCGAGGAGGAGAAGGAGGCCACGGCAATGAGGGCAATTACCGCCAGCATGGACTCCATCAGCATGGCGCCGAAGGAGACGGGCAGCATGCTTTTCTCATTTTTAATCTGCTTGGAGGCGGTGCCGGAGGAGACCAGGGAGTGGAAGCCGGAGACGGCGCCGCAGGCAATGGTGACAAAGAGGAAGGGGAACAGGGTCTGCCCATTGACGGTGAAGCCGGCAAAGGCGGGGAGATTGACCTCCGGCCGGGCGGCAAACACGCCGATGGCGGCGGCCACGATCATCGCGATGAGCAGGTAGCTGTTCAGATAGTCCCGGGGCTGAAGCAGGGCCCAAATGGGGGTAACCGAGGCAATCAGCACATAGAGAAAGACCAGAATGTGCCAGCTGGTCAGCCCGATGTAGATCGGGAGCTGGAGCCCCAGGGCGATGGCCGCCACCAGCATGATGATGGCAATGGCGGTATTGGCCCATTTGTTGAGCTTCCCATAGCGCAGCAGGAAGCCAAGGGCCACGGCCTCCACAATGAAAATCAGGGAGGTGGTGGCCACAGAGCCGTTGGCCCGGTTGACAGCCGCGGCCCCGCCGGCGGCTGTCTGAAAGCCGTTGAAGGTACCGGCCACAATGTCCACAAAGGCGGCCACCACCAGAATGGAAAACAGCCAGCAGAACAGCAGAAAGAGCTTTTTCCCCGTCTTGCCGATATAGGACTCGATGATGTAGCCGATGGTACGGCCCTTATTCTTCACCGAGGCGTACATGGCGGCAAAATCCTGGACCGCGCCGAAAAAGATACCGCCCAGCAAAATCCACAGCAGCACCGGCACCCAGCCGAACACAGACGCCTGAATGGGCCCGTTGATGGCGGCGGCGCCGGCAATGGAGGCAAACTGGTGGCCAAAGACCACATTGGTGTCGGCGGGCGCATAGTCCACGCCGTCCTCCAGCTCATAGGCAGGTGTCTTTGCCTTGGGGTCAATGCCCCAGGTTTTGGCCAGATAGCGGCCATAGAGGAGATAGGCCCCCAGCAGTACAACAATGGCAATCAGCAGAATCAGTAAACCGTTCATTGGAAGAACCTCCTTGAGGCAGAAAAGAGATCGGCTCGGGACGTTACCACCGTTTTTCCAGGGTAAGTACGTTCAGGCCGTCAGAATAGTAATAAGAAATTCCGTCCGTCAGCTTCCGGACAATGTAAATTCCCATGCCGCCCTCCTCCCGTTCCTCCAGGGGGCGGGCGAGGTCCGGGTCCGGCTTTTGGGTAGGGTCATAGGGCCGGCCGTTGTCGGAGAAGCGCAGCCGGGCATACCCCTCCCCCGCCTCGCAGCCCAGGGTAACTGCGGTGGCGCCGCTGTAAAAGACAATATTGGAAAAGATTTCGTCCGTCACCACACGGATCTGCTCCACCACCCGGTCCGGAGCGGCATGCTCCCGGAGGGCATCCCCGAAGAAGGTCATGGCCTGTTCCAGCTGTGCCAGCTCGGGCCGCAGGCCCATCTTCCGCATCCGCGTCCCCCCCAGGTCCTTAAACTCCAGGGCGAGCATGGTGATGTCGTCAAACTGAGGTGCCTCCCCCACAAAGGCGTCGATATCCGCCCGCAGGCCGTGCACCAGCGCCTCACACCCCGCCCCCTTCTGCCGGTTCAGCGCGGAGAGCATCCGGTCGGTACCGTAGAGCCGGCTCCGGTTGTCGGTGGCCTCAGCCACACCGTCGGTATAGACAAAGAGCGTATCCCCACCGGAGAGGGTGAGCTCATACTCCCGGTACCGGGCATGCTCCATACCGGCCAGCACGAAGCCGTGCTTATCCCGAAAAAGCTGGAACTCCCCCCCGGCCCGGCGGATGGCCGGGAACTCATGGCCGGCATTGGCGCACACCAGCTTCCCGGTGGAGATTTCCAAAATGCCCAGCCACACGGTGACAAACATTTCCGCGTCATTGTTCTCGCACAGCTGGTCGTTGACCTTCTCCAGCACCGCCTTGGGAGACGCCCCCGTCTGGGCGGCGTTTTTCAGCAGGGTTTTGGCAATCACCATGAACATGGCCGCCGGAACGCCCTTGCCGGACACATCGGCCATAATCAGCGCCAGATGGTCGTCATCCACCAGGAAGAAATCGTAAAAATCGCCGCCCACCTCCTTGGCCGGGTCCATGGAGGCAAAGATGCTGAACTCCTCCCGCTGTGGGAAGGGCGGAAAAATGCAGGGCAGCATGGAAGCCTGGATGTTCCGGGCCACGTCCAGCTCGGCGCCGATGCGCTCCCGCTCCGCCGTGACCTGGGTCAGGTTGGAAATATAGGTGTTAATCTCCTGCTCCATCTGACGGATGGAGGTAGACAGGTTTTCAATCTCATCTCCCGTCCGTATCTCCAGCTGGGAGATGGCCGAGCTGCTCTGATTGCGCTGCTTGTCGGAGACGAAGGAGCCGGTGGCGCTGGCCAGCTGGTCGATGGGGCGCACCACGGCCCGGGTAAACACGTAGAGCAGCGTCAGAATCAGCCCCAGCGTTACCGCCGCCAGAACGGCGGCCAGCCGCAGAAGGAAGGTCTGCCGGTCATTCATCACCTGATTCATGGAAAAATCCACAAAGGCGTTTGCCACCACGTTTCCATCCTGGTCGGTAATGGCCGCCGCGGCGGAGGACAGCCAGCCAAACTCCTCATAGTTGGTGATGTAGGGCGGGAAATCGTAAACGCCCTGCTCCATCAGCTCCAGATTCTCCGGCTCAATATCCCCGCAGGTTCCCGGCAGGCAGGCGTCGGCGGTGGAGTCGGCATCCACGATGTAAATCCCCTGGCCGGTCTGGGCGTCCATGTAGGCCACATACAGCCACAGCACGCCGTTGTCCTCCTTCAGCGCGTTGAGGATGGCGAAGGTCTCCTGATAGGCGGCGCTTTGGACAATCACGTCAAAGGCGGCAGAATACTCCGCCCAGTCGTTTTCATCAAAGGAGGCAAAATCCGGCGGCGTGTCCGCGTCGGGGCAAAAACCGCGGTAAATTTCCAGCGTCCGCTCCGCCAGCTCCGCCACGGCCTGGGCGTCCACCATGGAGGCCGCGGATTTGGCGGTGTTCATGGTCAGCCGCTCATAGTGCTCTTCTATGGAGCGGGCATACATGTTGTAGCTGACAAACACGGTGACCCCGGCCACAATCAGAGCCATCAGCAGCACGGCCGCGATTACTTTTATGCGCAGAGAGAGTCTCATAGCTCCACCTCAAATGCTGATAACCAAAGTATTGAACCCCTGATACTGCCGGTAAAAGAAGTCCCTGGCCTGTTTTTTTACCAGCAGCATGCCCATGGCGTCCATATCAAACTCCGCCTCCTCCCCCACCCGTCCCGTCACCAGGGAGAAGGGGTCGAAGCCGGCGGCGTTGTCCCGCACATGGAGCTGAAATCCGCCGTCCTCACAGGCGATGAGGGTGAGCTGGAGGTAGCCGTCCGGCTGGGAGGAAAAGGCTTTGGAGATGATCACCACTCCGACCTCCTCAATGGTCAGATCCACCAGATAGCGCTGCCGGGGAGAGGCGCCCCACCTTTCGCAGAATTCCTCCACCTCTCCGGAGAGATTCCCCAGCTCTCCGGTGCTGCTGCGAATCTGGCGGCGGAAAATCCGCTGTGCCGGAAAGGGCTCCCCCCTCACGGGCTGGATGCGCCGCCAGAGGAGGAAGGCGCCCAGGGACAGCACCTCCGTTATGGGGAAGGTCCACCACAGGCTTTGGGGCCAGGCCACGGCCAGCAGCAGCGTCACCGGCAGGAGCACGGCGCATCCCCGCAGCGTGGCCAGGACAAAGGCGTCCCGCTCCCGCTCCACCGATTGGAAATAGGTCTCCAGCAGGATTCCCGCCCCGGCAAAAAGGCTGGAGAGGCAGTAGAGCCGCAGGGCCAGCGTGCCCATGGTCAGGGCCTCCGCCCCGGACAGGCCGAAGGCGGCGCACACCCACCGGGGAAACAGGGCCACCAGGAGGGCTGCCGCGCTTCCCAGTCCCAGACCCCAGCCCAGGCCCAGGCCCAGGGAACGGGCCGCCGCCTCCCGGTTCTTCTCCCCGTGGAAGGTGCCGGCCAGAGGCTGGAGGGCCTTGGCCGCGGCGTCGTACAGATAGAGGATGAGATAGGAGGCGTTCTGCACCATGTCAAAGACCGCCACGCCGGTCTGTCCGAAGCAGTTCAGCAGCGTGCGGGTGGCAATGAGCAGAAAAATCAGCTGGTAGACATACTGTACCGAGGAGGAAAGACCGGTGCGGAGACAGGAGAGGGCCTCTCCCCAGGCGGGACGAACCCGTTTCAGGTACAGGGAGCCCCGCCTGCCCAGCAGCCCGGGCAGGTAGGTTGCCGCCGCCGCCGCCGAGCCCGCCACGGTGGCCAGCGCCGCGCCGGCGGTGCCCAGATCCAGGAGCAGCACCAGCACCAGATTCAGCCCGATGTCCACCAGCGTGCCCGCCAGAAAGCCCGCGCTGGCCCGCTTCTGCTGTCCGTCGGCACGCAGATAATAATTGAGGATATAGTTGAGGAAGAATACCGGCGCGCCCAGGGCAATCAGGCGCACATAGGCCCCAGTCTGGCGGTACAGCTCCTCTCCCGCCGCCCCGGCCCCCAGCAGGCCCAGGGTTATGTGGGGAAACAAATTGACCGCCAGGGCGAGGATACAGCTCACACCCAGGGACAGCTGGAGTACCCGGAGGAAGCTGTCCACCGCCTCCTCCCGTTTCCCCGCCCCCAGCAGCTGGGCATAGCGGACGCTGCCGCCGATGCCGAAGCCGTGCATGAAGAGGTTGATGACCATAAACAGGGGCAGAGTCATGCCGATGGCGGCCAGACCGGTCTCCCCCATCCGCCAACCCACCACCAGGGCGTCCGCCATGTCGGAAAAGGCCAGACCCACGGAGGCCCACAGGGAGGGCACAAACAGGCGGCGGAACATTTTTCCGGTAAAGATGTCCTGCTTCATAGCCGCTGTGCCTCCCAAATCTCATGTCTGCCATCGGGCAGGAAGTGCTCCTTCATGTCCCGCAGGCCGGGCAGACCCAAATCCTCTTCCAGGTTAAACCACCGGTATTGCTCCGGCAGAGAGCACATCAGCTCCCGCAGCACGAAGTAGGTCAGCCCCTGCACATCCACGGCGCACTTGCCCACCGCCGCGTCAAAGGTATCCTCTGTCAGGGGAAAGCCCAGCATAAAGGCGGCGGGGCGTCCCGCCAGGTAGACAATGACGCCATGCAGGCCCAAGGTCTCCCGCTGCTCCAGGGCCCGCAGCGCCGCCTGCCGGTCGTCCCCGCTCCAGGCGGGATGGCTGGAGGCCCAGGCATCCAGGATATACCGGGCGTCGGCGGCATTGCTCCCATCCAGAACCTGTACCTGAGGGGAGAGCTCCCGCTGAATTTTGTGCACCCGCCATCGGAGGTGACGGAACCGGCCGCCATCCATGGCAACGTGGCGCTCCCGCCGGTAGAGATATTCGTCGTCACCGGGACGGCGGCGAAGATTCCACTGGCCGGGGAACCGCGCCTCCAGCCAGGCGGCGTCCTCCCCCCGCAGGTAGCGCAGCTTCAGCTCCGGCTCCTCCCCGTGCTCCGCCAGAAAGGCACGCTTTCCCGCTTCGCTGCCGCAGGGGAAAAACCAGACGTTTTTTCCCGCCTTTCCTGCCCGAACGGTAAAGTATTCCTCTCCCAGGTGCAGCTCAAGGTTCTGGGCCTCTTTCCAAATCCAGATGGACGGAAACCCGTGGGCGGACAGGGCATGCCCCTCCTGCCTGCGCAGCCGCTCCACCTCTTCCCGGAGCTTATCCATCGTCCGTCAGCTCCCTTACCCGGGGGGCGCATATCCAGCCGCCGTCCACGGGAAAACTTGTCCCCGGGCCGGGCCGCTGGAAAACCCGCCCGCCGATGAGCTCAAAGGAGCGCTCCTCCGTCCGGTAGATGCACTCATAGCCGTAAAAGGCCCGCAGGATGGCGTCGGCTCTGGCCGCCGGCATCTCCGGCGTGATGGTCCAGTCCACCCGGGTGGGACAGGGCCAGAAGGTTCCCTCCCCCTGGGCCCTGGCGCTGGCCAGCAGGACGGGCAGCTGCCGGAGCAGCAGCCGCACCATATCGGGAAGCAGCCGCTCCACCTGGGCCATATAGTCCGCCAGGGTGGCGTCCGGAGCCAGCGGGAAGGACTCCTCCAGCAGCAGATCGCCCGTGTCAAAGGTCTCCTCCATTTTGTGAAGAACCACACCGCCCCGGCGCTCCCCCCGCAGCAGCATGACCGGCATGGGCCAGGCTCCCCGGAACCGGGGCAGGGGCGCCGGGTGGATATTCACCATGGGAAAGGCGTCCGTGAGGGGCAGGCGGTGATAGTACCCGCCGCACAGCAGCAGCTGGCAGCCCCGCTCCGCCAGCCACGTCAAGTCCGCCTCGGTTACCGGCTCCAGGCCGACGGGAATGCCGTGCCTCCCGGCGGTCTCCAGGATGCCGGTATTGAACTCGGTCACATTGTCCGTTCTGCAGGTAAAAACCTTCAGAACCTGACAGTTTTCCTCCAGCGCGGTACAGAGGGCGCACTGAAGCAGGTCAATTCCTAGGTAAGCGATTTTCAGACTCATTCGATGGTCAAGAAATCACTGAAGCCTGTAATATCAAAAATTTCCATGACAATCGGGCTTACATTGCGCACCACCATGGCGCCCTGCTTGTTCATGGCCTTCTGCGCGCTCAGCAGAATCCGCAGCCCGGCGGAGGAGATATACTCCAGCTCCTTCAAATCCATGGTCAGGGTCTGAACGCCGTCCAGGCAATTCTTCAGTTCACTCTCCAGCTCCGGCGCGGTGGCGGTATCCAGCCGGCCCACCAGCTTCAGGGTCAGCGCGGTTCCGTTGCTCTCTTTTACGATTTCCATACAATAATTCCTCCTGTTTGATTCTTTCAGCGGTTAAAAGGTCAGAGTATCCACCCGGCTCAGCAGCTCTGCCAGGCGGCTCTTGCACAGCTGGATGTTGGCACGCCCCTCCTCCGTGTCAAAGCCGTTGCGGCGGATGGTGCGGCGCATGAGCCGGGCATAGCCGATGACCATGGCCTTCTCCTCCACCGCCCGCACGGTTTCCGGGTCCTGGGTGCCCAGATATTTGGCCAGGGCCTTTTTCCAGAAGAGGACGGCGGTCTCATAGGGCATCTTCAGGAACTGAACCGTCACATTGTGGTCCAGCTCGCCAAAAGCCACAAAGCCCAGGTACATGGAGGCCAGCTCAAAGATGGGATGGCCCACGCACAAGGTATCCATGTCAATGATGAGCACCTCATTGTTCTGCATAACAATGTTGTTGGTGTGGTAGTCCCCGTGAAGCATGGTGTCCCGCTCAGGCACTTCCTCCACCAGGGCCACCAGCTTCTCCGCCTGTTCGGCGGGCAGGTAGTCCCGGAGGAACCGCACCCAATCCAGGGCCACCCCCTTCATCTCCGGCATGTCGCCGGGCTTGACATGGGTGGTGTGCATCTTCTTCATCAAATCCACGTAAAGGTCCACGTAGGTGTCCATCCCAGACGGGTCGGCGGCAATGAGCTTGGAGAAGGAGCGGGAGTTGAGCAGCTCAAATACCGAGCCGTAGCTCTCCCCCACCCGCACCACGTCATAGGGAATGGCGGTGGGAATGCCCAGTACAAAGGCCTTCCGGGCCAGCTCCCGCTCCCGCTGCACGTCGGGCAGGCAGTCGGCGTTCCGGTACACCTTTACCACCGTATCCTTGTCAATGCGGTAGACGGTACCGTTGGCCCCCCGGCCAATGGCTTCACAGCCCTCGATGGAAATGGTCCGGTAGGCCTTCTCCACCGGCATCATCTCGGTAAAACCGGTCATCTCCAGAATCTCATACACCTCGGCGGAGACGTTAATCAGCCTGAGGGCAGGCTCCAGCTTCCGCAGGCGCAGCACCACCCGCAGTCCTGCGCTGGATATGTACGTCAGCTCCTTCAGGTCCAGAATCAAGCCGCTGTGGGGCTGCTTTTCACGGGCCTCCATCACCTCAGCCTCCATGGCCGGGGCATTGGTGGAGTCAATGTGCCCGGAAAGGGCAAGTTTCAGAATATCCTTTTCCATGGTCCCGTTCATATTGGGTTCCTCCTTACTTGCGCCGCTTCCGTACCGTTTGACCGTGAGGGCGCATGGCAATCTCAGTTTTCCTCAAAAACCTGGCAAATCAGCCAGTCATATTCCCGCCAGGCCGCCGAGTCCTCCAGGGGAGACAGAATCTGGGCGATGCTTCGGTAATACCAGTGGTGCTGCTCCGGGTCTCTCTGGTGGAAGGCCTCCCACATGGCGCCGCCCTTCTGCTCCCGCATCCGGTAAAGGGCGCGCAGGTTGGACAGCTTATCGCCCAGGGTCACGATCGCGGCCCCCTCGTCCGCCGCCTCTTTCAGGCTGGCGATGGCAGCCTCCTTGCGGGCTCTCCAGCTCTGGTCCGGAGGCAGATGACGCATCTTGTCCTCGGTCTCCAGCCCCACCAGGCCGGCTACCCGGGGGCCGAAGCGGGCCCGGATGTCCTCCAGCTCCGCCCCCGCGTCCTCCACCGTGTCGTGGAGGACGGCGGCGGCCAGCACTTCCTCATCAACGGTCAGGGAGGCGGCCACGGCGGCGGCTTCCATGGCGTGGAGAATTGCCGGAGCGCCGTCCCCCTTCCGCCGCGTCTCACCGTGGGCGGCGACGGCAAATTCCATGGCGTCGGTAAGAAGTCCCACGCTACACTCCTCCCCCATCCAAATGCTTTTTGATTTTCAGGATGTTCCGGCCGTTTTTGTATTCATAGGTCACATCGTCCATGGTCTGTCTCACCAGAAAAATCCCCAGGCCTCCGGCCTGTCGTTCCTCCAGAGGTGCGTGCACATCCGGCTCGGCCCGGGAGAGTGGGTCATACGGCATTCCACAGTCAATAAAGGTGATGACCACCGCCAGGGGCTCTTCCGTCACCTCCACCCGCACCGTGGCCGGACCCACATCGGGATGGTAGGCATACCGGGCGATATTTCCAAACAGCTCGTCGATGGCCACGTCAATCTGCCGCCGGGCCCGCTCCGGACAGCGAAGCAGCTCCAGCTCACCATTGACAAAGCGGGTAACGGGGGCAATGTTCTCAATGGTGGCCGCAACGGAAAGCTCCTTCAAGACGTCTCCTCCTCTCGTGGCACGGCCTTGGGACCGTCCTTCCGGCCCAGGTTCTCCGGGTTGATCCGCCGTCCATAACCGCTGATGGCATGGACGGGACAAACCAGCACGCACAGGTGACAGCCTACGCAGGCGGCGGGGTCCATCACCGGTCCGCCCTTCCTCATGGTCAGGGCCTCATGGCCTCCGTCCCGACAGGAGAGCACACACCGTCCGCAGCCCACGCCGCGGCTCCGGTCAAACCGGCGCAGCAGGATGCTCTCCCGCTCCAGCTCCTCCAGAGCGGCGACATTCTCCACCCCCAGCCCCTTCAGGTCAGTCACCCGGCGCAGGGCCTTCTCCCGCAGGTAGAGGGTAAGCCCCTCCAGCAAATCGTCGATGATGCGCAGGCCGTACTGCATGACGGCAGTGGTAATCTGCACATGGTCCGCCCCCAGCAGCAAAAACTCCACCGCGTCCCGCCAGGTTTCGATGCCTCCCATGCCGCTGATGGGCGGGCTGGGCCACTGGGGATCGGAGGCCAGCTCCCAGATAAACCGCAGGGCAATGGGCTTTACCGCCTTGCCGGAATAGCCTCCCACGCCGGACAGTCCCCGAACCGAGGGGCTGGTGGCGTAGGTATCCAGATTCATGCCCATAATGCTTTTGACGGTATTGATGGCGGCCAGGCCGTCGGCTCCGCCCCGGCGGGCCGCCCGGGCCATGGGCCGCATATCCCCCACGTTGGGGGTGAGCTTGGCCAGCAGGGGGATGGAGCAGCCCCGGCGTGCGGCGGCGGTATAGCGCTCCACCGCCTCCGGACTCTGGCCCACATCCACCCCAAGGCCGTCCTGCTCCATATTGGGGCAGGAGAAATTGCACTCCACAAGATCAGCTCCGGCTTCCTCCACCAGCCGGGCCAGTCTGCACCACTCCTCCTCGTCCCGTCCCATAATGGAGGCGATGAGCACCTTGGTGGGATAGCTCCGCTTCAGGCGGCGGAGGATATCCAAGTCCTCTTCCAGGGAATCACAGGAGAGCTGTTCAATATTCTTGAACCCATAAAAACAGTGCTCACCGGAGAGGGCGGAATAGCGGGGAGAGGCTTCCCGCGGAATAAAATCGCAGATGGTCTTGAAGCAGGCCCCCGCCCACCCCATTTCAAAGGCTCTGGCAATTTTCTCATAGCTGCTGGCCACCACCGAGGAGGACAGCAGGAAGGGATTCTCCAGCCTGACGCCGCAGAATGTGCTGGACAAATCCACCGGTTCCTCCCCCAGCTCCTCCAGATTCTTCTTTTCCCCATGGAGGGCGGCAGCCAGGCTGCGGACCCGGACAGGACTGTCCGGCCGAAGGCAGGCCTCCTCACAGGGCGCGGGACAGCCGGCGCACAGATCCCGCTCCGGCAGACGCCCCGCCGCCCCGGCGAGGTTCTGAAAGCGCACGCTGCGCAGCAGCCGCGCCGGGTCCAGCCCATGGGGGCAGGCCGCCGTACACGGTCCCTCCCGGCAGAGCAGGCAGCGCTCCGCCTCCTCCCGGGGAATGTTGGTGCTCCACATCAAAGGACTCCCTCCCGTCTTTCCTGCCGGGCCGCCGCCGGACAGCAGTCGGCCTCATATGCTTTGCACACCCGCTCTATAATACCCAGACGCTTCTCCCCGATGGAGCGGATATCCGCCAGCGCTTCAGGGGTATTCTGAAAGAGCCGGTACAGCTGCTCCATGGTGTCGATTTGCTCCCGGCGCAGGGCCAGGGAGACCTGCCGCAGCTGTGCTCGCTGCTCCGGAAACCGGACTTCACAGCGTGCGAAATACTCCTTTATCATCGGATTCCCTCCCGCTGTCCCGGAGTGGGACCGCAGATTTTGTCACGCACCGGCGCGCAGGCATACATATATAGAGTATTGTAAAAAGGTTTTTCTCCCGGTGCCAGTACCAAAGATGTCGAGCAATTCAGCAAAACTCGTACTTGACAAATTGACGTTTTTGCGCTTGGGTGCTATAATAGGCAGGATAGATAAGGGGGTGGGAATTTATGGAGCCGTTGTATGTTGCTGTCTGCGAGGACCAGTCTGAGGAAAGGGATGCTCTGCTGACGCTGCTGGCGGAAAGTGCCATTTCCTGTGTCCCCACAGTATTTCCCAGCGGCGAAGCCCTGCTGGAAGCCTGGCAGCCCCACACCTTCGACCTGCTGTTGATGGATATCTATATGGAGGGCATGACAGGTCTGGAAGCGGTAAGACAGCTGAGGGAACAGGGCGAGGAACTGCCGGTGGCCTTTATCACCAGCAGCACGGACTACGCCCTGGACAGCTACCGCCTCTCCGCCCTGAAGTACATAGAAAAGCCGGTCAGGCCAAAGGATGTAGCAGAAATTCTGACGCTGGCCCGTCTGAAAAAAGCGGACGCCCCTTCCCTCACCATCCAGTACAATGGGAGGCAGGAGAATATTTTTCTCTCTGATATCTTTTACCTGGAACAGCAGGGACATGTGGTGAACATCCATTTGAAAAGCGGTTTGGTGCGCACGGTATATGATAAGATATCTGCCATAGCCAAGCAGCTGGCAGATAAGCCCTTTTTCCAGCCCCACAAGAGCTTCCTGGTCCATCTGGCATTTGTGGGGCATATTGACGCTGACCTGAAATGCTTTGTTATGGCGGACGGCAAGAACATTCCCATCCGCCGGGAACTGATGGGCAAGGCCAGACGCGCCTGGGAAACCTACCTTTTCACCCGGGCCAGAGGAGACGGCTGACCAGCCGCTGCGTACTCCAGGGAAAAACCGGCCTGGTACAGAAACACGGGTGTTCTGTGCCAGGCCGGTCTTTGTCTGTCAAGTACGAGTTTTGATGAGTTTCCCGGCATCTTTCGTACTGGTATCCGGCGCCCGCTTTCCTTAGAATTATATCTGTTTAAACAATGATATGGGAGGAATGGTATGAAACAAGTTTTGGTTTGGGGATGTGCCATGCTGCTCACCTTAGGCCTGCTGGCAGGATGCACCGCGCCCCAGGGGGATCGGGCCGGAGCGGAAACGCCGGCCGCCCTGGTCCCCCATCCCCTGCCGGTAAAGGCCGTGGCCTCCAATCCCTACATGGCGGACAGCGACAATTCCATTCACAACGACGTATATGCCACTGATGTCACCGACGCAGCGGCTCCTCTGGGGATTTGCTCCACGGTTTCCACCTCTCTGGAAACCCAGAATATCCACGCCCCCTCCGCCGCCTTTTACGACAGCCGCGGCAATGCCATTACCCCATTCCTGGGCGGCATTTCCATTGCCGATATGGAGGGGGATACGATTACCCGTTCCGGCTCCTTCGTGCCCGCCCGGGATGACGGCGGCGGATATTCCCTCCAAATCTCCTACTCCTTTGTGGACTGGGCGGACCGGGTGGTGGCCCCCACCTCCCACGGACATCTGCTGGTGCTGAAAACCATGGACGAGGAGGGCCAGGTTCTGCCCGTCTTTGAAAAGGTCATGGATGTGAATCTTGTGGAGCAGGCGGTAAAAGCGCTGGGTCCGGACATCGACCAGCGTCTGCTCAGCGTTGTATACGACTATGAAGGCAATCTGTGGTTCACCACCGGCGGTTTCCGCATCGATCCGGAGCGGGACCCTCCCGGCTTTCTGGGCTATCTTTCCCGGGACTTCATGCAGCAGCTGGACACGGGCGAAGAGGTGCCCCTGGAGGGCAATCTCTTCTTCTATCCCCTCTCCCAGGGGGAGGGCGCGGAAAACGGCATTGCCGCCAACCAGGATGGGGCGGTCATTCTGACCAACCTGGCCTGCTACATGCTGACGGCGGATGACGGTGTCACGGTCCGGTGGCGCACCCCCTATGACAGCAATGGCGCCAACGACGCCCGGGAGGGCTCTGGCTGCACCGGCGGCGGCCTGTCCTGGGGCAGCGGCACCAGCCCCACCCTGACGGAGGACCTGGTTCTCTTCACCGACAACCTGGACCCCATCAATCTGCTGGCTCTCTCCTCTGAGACCGGCGAGATTGTGGCTCAGCTGCCGGTGCTGGAGGAGCTGGGCGAGGATGTTCCCGTGTCGGTGGAAAACTCCATTTTGGTGTACGACGGCGGAGAGGGTGTGGTCTCCGTGGTGGTAGCCAACTGGTTTGGGGCGGGCAGCGCCGGCCTGGCGGACCCCGATGCCAACTCCGCCATCCAGTCCTATGACAACATCTATGACGCCAATTGGATGGCCGGGGGCAACGCCTACATCGCCCCCGGCGTGGAGCGGGTGGACTTTGTGAATACAGGCGGCGGCTACACAGCGGAAAAAATCTGGTCCCGGTCAGATATCCGGGAGACCGCCATGATTAAGCTGAGTACCGCCACCGGCTATCTCTACGGCTACTGGCAGGACCTGGACAGCGGCATGTGGCGCTATGAGGTGCTGGATTTTAACACCGGTGAGACCCTGCTGACGGCGGACGTGTCCGCCGCCTCGGGCTACAACAATCTGGCGGTGGGACTGATTGCCGATCCCGGCGGCAACGGCCTCTACTGCCCCACCAACGCCATGGAGATGGTGTGTTGGCGAGACGTGTTTGCCTACCTGCCGGACAGCCCCGCCCGGGAAATTCCCCCGGAACATACGGGACGGGTCAGGCTGGCCGACGGTACCCTCCCTGATGGCTTTCAGGCCGCCGGATACCTGATGACCATAACGGTGGACAATCTGCGGGAGGCGGAGACGCTGGCCCTGCGGCTCAACGGTCTGTCCGCCGCGCCCCGGGAATATGCGGTCTTTTATCAGGACCAGGCGGGGCAGCTGCGGGAGCTGACCGCCCCATGGAGCCTGTGCGGCCAGGACGGCCAGCCTCTGGAGGAGGACGAGGCGCTGAATGAGGCCCAGCTCTATGAGCTTCGTTTCTCCATCTCCGATGGCGGCGAGCTGGATTGCTCCGAGCTGGCGTATCAGGGGAGCTTCCGTGTGGTGCTGGCTCAAAAGCAGGTCTGAATGAAAACAGGAGGAATCAGAGATGAAAAAATGGACTGCGCTTCTCTGCCTGGCGGGCATGGCGGCCTCTCTTCTCTCCGGCTGTCAGGAAACACCGGCGGCGGACAGCGGAATGCCGGCCCTGACCGGAGAGCAGAAGGGCGCCACCGAAATCACCGCTCAGCTCAACCAGAGCGTCTATGAACAGCTGGACTTTGACGACCAACAGGAGCTGGAGTTCGCCCAGAAAGGCCTGATCTGCGCCCCGGAATCCCTGGAGCTGAGAAACGAGGACGGCAGTCTGATCTGGAGCCAGGACGCCTATGCCTTCCTGGAGGATGCCGACGCCCCCGACACCGTCAACCCCAGCCTGTGGCGTAACACCCAGCTCAACCACATCTACGGTCTGTTTGAGGTGGCGGACGGCATTTACCAGGTGCGGGGCTACGACATCTCCAACATTACCTTTATCAAGGGCGACACCGGCTGGATTGTCTTTGACCCGCTCATATCGGTGGAGTGCGCCCAGGCCGCCAAGGAGCTGGTGGATGAGCAGCTGGGCGAGTACCCCATCATGGGCGTCATCATCAGCCACTCTCATGTGGACCACTTCGGCGGCATCAAGGGCATCGTCTCCGAGGAGGAGGTGGCAGAGCGGAACATTCCCATTCTCGCCCCTGAGGGCTTTGAGGAGTACGCCATCAGCGAAAACGTGTACGCCGGCACCGCCATGGGCCGCCGGGCCGCCTATCAGTACGGCACCCTGCTGGACAAGGACGAGGAGGGGGCCATGTGCATCGGCATCGGTATGGGGCAGTCCAAGGGCACTTTGTCCTATCTCTCCCCCAACGACATCATTCGGGAGACCGGCGAAACCCGTGTCATCGACGGGGTAACCTTTGAGTTCCAGATGACCCCCGGCACCGAGGCCCCCACAGAGATGAACACTTGGCTGCCTGAGAAAAACGCCCTGTGGCTGGCGGAGAACTGCACCGGCACGCTCCACAACCTGTACACCCTCCGGGGCGCCCAGGTGCGGGACGGCAACGCCTGGGCCAACTACATCATGGAGGCTCTGTCCCTGTACGGGGAGCAGGCGGAGGTGGTGTTCCAGTCCCACAACTGGCCCCACTGGGGAAACGACGTGATTCAGGAATATATGACAAACACCGCGGCTGTCTATAAGTTTATTCACGACCAGACCCTGTTTTACATCAACCAGGGCTACACCGAAACGGAAATCGCCGATATGATTCAGCTGCCCGCCGCTCTGGAGCAGGTGTGGTATACCCGGCAGTACTACGGTACGCTGAAGCACAATGTGAAGGCGGTCTATCAGAAATATATGGGCTGGTACGATGCCAATCCCGTCCACCTGGATGAGCTGACCCCCTCCGCATATGCCCAAAAGCTGGTGGAGTATTTGGGGGATACGGAGGAGGTACTGAATATGGCCCGGGCTGATTTCGAGGCGGGCGAGTATCAGTGGGTGGCAGAAATCACCAACACCCTGGTATACGCCGACCCGGACAATCTGGAGGCACGCTGGCTGTGCGCCGACGCTCTGGAGCAGCTGGGCTATCAGGCGGAGTCCGGTCCCTGGCGCAACGCCTACCTCACCGCTGCCCAGGAGCTGCGCAGCACCGAGGCCCCCGCCTCCAACCCCATGAGCGGCGCTGCGGAGATGCAGCAAAAGATGAGTGTGAATCTGATGCTGGAGTATCTGGGCATCCGCCTGGACAGCAACGCGGTGGAGGATCTGAACGGGACTATCAATTTGATACTCACCGATACGGAAGAGCAGTTTGTCATCACGCTGCGCTCCGGGGTACTGCTCTATCAGGAGGGAACCCAGGCCCCGGCGGCGGACGCCGTCTGGCGGATGCCCAAGGCTGCGCTCTTTGCCCTGCTCCAGGGCAGCGCGGAAACCGTCCGGGCTCAGGCCGATATTCAGGATGAGGACGGCCTTCTGGAGGCCATCTGTGCGCACATTGTGGTGTTTACGCCCGACTTTACGATTATTGAGCCCTGACAGGGCGGGAATTGAAAAAGCGGCAGGGGCCTGCTGAGCGCAGTGTGCGGTCAGCAGGCCCCTGCCTTGTATAAGAAAAGACCTGAAATCTTGCGATTTCAGGTCTTTTCTGGTGGAGATAAGCGGGATCGAACCGCTGACCTCTTGAATGCCATTCAAGCGCTCTCCCAGCTGAGCTATACCCCCAAATCAGTCGCTCTCGTGACCGACGAAGGTTATTATACTAGCCGCAGCCGGGTTTGTCAACTCTTTTTTCCCTTTTTCCTGGTTTCTTTCAGGGGCTTATTTCCCGTGCTTCTCCTGGAGATATTTGTGCATGGCCTCGGCGGCCTTCTTGCCGGCGCCCATGGCCAGAATCACGGTGGCAGCTCCGGTGACGGCGTCGCCGCCGGCGTACACACCCTCCCGGGTGGTGGCCATGGTCTCCTCGTCGGCCACCAGGCAGCCCTTCCGGTTGGCCTCCAGGCCGGGGGTGGTGGAGCGGATCAGCGGGTTGGGGCTGGTACCCAGGGACATGATGACGGCATCCACCTCCAGCTCGAACTCGCTGCCCGGCACCTCGATGGGACGGCGGCGGCCGCTGGCATCGGGCTCGCCCAGCTCCATCTTGATGCACTCCATGGCCCGCACCCGGCCCTTGTCGTCGCCCAGAATCTTTACCGGGTTGTTCAGGAAGTGGAACTCAATGCCCTCCTCCTTGGCGTGGTGGATTTCCTCCACACGGGCGGGCATCTCCGCCTCACTGCGGCGGTACACCACATACACCTTCTCGGCGCCCATGCGCATGGCGCAGCGGGCCGCGTCCATGGCCACGTTGCCGCCGCCCACAATGGCGGCACGCTTGATCTTCTTGATGGGAGTATCGTAAGTATTCAGGTAGGCCTTCATCAGATTGATACGGGTGAGGTACTCGTTGGCGGAATACACGCCGGCCAGGGTCTCGCCTTCAATGCCCATAAACATGGGCAGTCCGGCGCCGGAGCCCACAAAGACGGCCTCATACCCCGCCTCAAACATCTCGTCAATGGTGTAGGTCTTGCCCACCACCATGTCGGTCTCCAGATCCACACCCATGGCCAGCAGCTTGTCCACCTCATTGGCTACAATGGCCTTGGGCAGACGGAACTCGGGAATGCCGTACACCAGCACGCCGCCGGTGGTGTGGAATGCCTCGAACATGGTCACCTGATAGCCCAGCTTGGCCAGATCACTGGCGCAGGTCAGGCTGGCGGGACCGGAGCCCACCACCGCCACCTTGATGCCGTT
The DNA here is from genome assembly GCA_944383135.1 of uncultured Flavonifractor sp. GTDB lineage: Bacteria > Bacillota > Clostridia > Oscillospirales > Oscillospiraceae > Flavonifractor. The sequence continues at coordinate 17,136 of CALWOL010000064.1, read as the reverse complement.
GTTCTCCGGCTTCTTGGGCATCTCGTTCACATTCTCCCGATACCAGTCGGCCACAAACCGCTCCAGACGGCCGATGGCCACCGGCTCGCCCTTGATGCCCCGGACGCAGTACTTCTCACACTGGCTCTCCTGGGGGCAGACCCGGCCGCTGACGCCGGGCAGGGCGTTGGTGTCGGAAATAATCTCGTAGGCCGCCTGGAAGTCCCCGGCCGCCACCTTTTCAATAAACTCAGGAATGTGGATATTCACCGGGCAGCCGGAGACGCAGGGCTTGTTCTTGCAGTGGAGGCAGCGGGTGGCCTCCTCCATGGCCTGCTCCTTGGTGTAGCCCAGGCAAACCTCCTCAAAATTGCGGCTGCGCACCTTGGCGTCCTGTTCAGGCACAGGCACCTTGGTCATACTCATATTCGGCATCGTTCCCGCCCCTCTCTCAGTGAATCATTTCATGGGCCAGCTGCTCCATCCGGCAGGCATGGCGCTCTTTTTCCTCGGCCTCTTCCCCGCGGTACACCGCGTTGCGGCTCATCAGCTCGTCAAAATCCACCTCGTGGCCGTCAAAGTCCGGGCCGTCCACGCAGGCGAACTTCATCTTGCCTCCCACCGTGACCCGGCAGCCGCCGCACATACCGGTGCCGTCGATCATAATGGGGTTGAGAGATACGATGGTCTTGATGCCGTAGGGCTTGGTCACGGCGGAGACAAACTTCATCATGGGGATGGGACCGATGGCGATCACCGCGTCGTACTGATTGCCGGCGTCGATGAGGCTCTTCAGCTTGTCGGTGACGAAGCCCTTCTCCATGTAGGAGCCGTCGTCGGTGGTGATGTACAGGTTATCGCAGGCGGCCTTGAACTCCTCCTCCAAAATCACGATGTCCTTGGAGCGGAAGCCGGCAATGACGTCCACCACCACGCCCTGGGCGTGAAGGCTCTTGGCCTGGGGATAGGCGATGGCGCAGCCCACGCCGCCGCCCACCACGCACACCTTTTTGGTGCCCTCGGGCAGCTCCGTGGGCAGACCCAGGGGACCCACGAAGTCCTTGATGTAGTCTCCCTCGTTCAGATCGCCCAGCAGCTGGGTGGTCAGGCCCACCTTCTGGAAAATGATGGTGACGGTCCCCTTCTCCCGGTCGTAGTCCGCGATGGTCAGAGGGGTGCGCTCTCCATATTCATCCACCCGCAGGATGATAAACTGCCCCGCCTTCGCCTTCTTGGCAATCAGAGGGGCCTCCACCTCCAGCAGTGTTACGCTGGGGTTCAGGACCTTTTTTCGTACGATTTTTACCATTGTCCCCCACCTCTCAAAAAATACGGATACCTAAAATTTAATTAGAGTGCCATAATTATTTTTAGAATACCACCCATTGTCCCACTTGTCAATGGCATCCAGCCACCTTTTTCACCGGAACTCTCCCTCAGTCCGCCGTTCTCCAGAAAATACGCAGAACAAAGCAGCCATCCGCCAGCTCCGCGGTAATCCGGCAGCCCATACGCTGGGCCAGCGCTTTGACAATGGCCAGACCCAGGCCGGTATTCCGTCCGGTGCGCATCTTATCCGAAGTAAAGAAGCGGTCAAACACATGGGGGACATCCTCCTCCGTCAAATCGCTGGTCGCGTTGCGGAAGAGGCTTACCACTTCGTCTCCCGCCCGGAACAGACGCACCTCCATTTTGCCCGTCCCGTGGTCCAGGGCGTTGCGGAGCAGGTTGGTAAAGACCCGAAGCACCGCCCCCTCATCCGCCCACACCGGCGGCAGACCCTCCTCCAGCTCCACGGTCATGTCAAAGCCTCTGTCCATAAAATCGCTGTAAAAGGCGGCCAGCAAGCCGGACAGGCTGGCATGGAGATTGAGGGGAACCTGCTCCAGGGGATACTCGCCCCCCTCCAGGCGGGAGAGCTCATAAAAGCCGGTTATCAGGCTCTGGAGGGCCTTGGCGCGGCTCGCCACAACGTCCAGGTACTCCCGCCGCTCCGCCTCAGGCAGAGCGGGATTCTCCAACAGCTGGAGGTAGCCCAAAATAGAGGTAAGGGGGGTGCGCAAATCGTGAGAGATGTTGGAAATCTGCTGACGCAGAGATTTTTCCCGGTCCCGCCAGGCGGCCTGGTCCATCCGCCGGGCCTCCAGGAGGGCATTGACCTCCTGGAGCAGCTCCTCCGCCGCCCCATTGGGCACCGCCAGCCGCACCCGGGACGAGCTGCCGGTCCGCTCCATCTCCCGCAGCTGCTCTGCGGCGCTCCGCAGCGCCCGCCGCTGGGTCCACACCCACCAGCCCAGCCCAGCGCAGGCAATGGCCATCAGGATACAAAGCACAAGCACGGTTCCACCCTCCCTGGACAGGCCAAGGGCGCGCCCGGCTTCCAGGCGCGTCCCATGGTCATTTGATTTCTTTTCGGAAAAAGCAGATGAGGCCGGCGGCGGTTCCCACCCCGCCCCAGCCCAGGCCCACGGCCCAGCACAGGAGCTGATGCTTCCAGGTGAGCACACCGGACAGATAGGGGGGCATGAGCAGAGAATAGGGCATAAAAATATGTTCCACCAGTGGAGCGGGCTGGCCGCCGGTCAGCAGCGAGGACAGGGATACCAAAATGGGCTGTCCCACGAAAAACGCCAGGTAATAGATGGTGGTCCACACCGCGGTGCCGGAGATGAGCACCGCCATGGCGTGGCAGAGGGCCAGCATCCCGTACCAGATCGGCAGGGCCCCCAGCAGGCTGAAGCCCAGCACGCCCAGGGCCGTTCTCTCCGCCGCCGGATCAATGTGAGGCAGCGTGAACCAGCCGATCCCCAGCAGGCCCCCCAGCAGCAGGGCGCACAGTCCCAGCCCCAGCAGCAGACCGGCCAGCAGCTTGCCGCCGTATATACGCCCCCGGCTCAGGCCAAAGGAGAGCTCATTTTTTAAGGTCGCACCCCGGTTTCCGTCCACCACCTGGACCAGCAGCGGGGCCGCCACCATTCCGGTGAGCATGGTTACGCTGGCGCCGGAGACCAGTATTGCATAGTCCGCCTCGAGCCCCATCCCCACGCCGAACAGCGCGGCACAGGCCGCCAGGAAGAGCGCCAGGCCCCAGGCAAGGCGGCTGTGAAGGGCCTTCCACAACTCCGCCCGAATATAGTTGAGCACGGCTACCCCTCCTGACCGCCGCTGATAACATCAATGAATTTCCCTTTTCTCAAAGGCCGTCAGTCCCACCGCGACGGACAGCAGGAGCAGACCCAGACCCACCAGCCAGCACCGGCCCACATAGTCCCACTGAAATGCCAGATAGGGCAGCGTTTCCAGCATGACGGTGGGCATCAGCTGCCGCACCGTCTCAAACGCCGGATGGACCAGCAGACCCATCACCTGGAAAATTCCCGGCAGGACGCCCAGCAGACCAACGCTGACAAAGGCGGCCAGGGTGGTGTTGCGCACCAGGAAATAGCAGGCCATGGTAATCCCCTGGGCGGCCAGCCACAGCGGAAGCGCCCCCAGCAGGCCGTACCCGATAAGGGCCATCGCCGCCCCGTCCTGGGCGTCGTGGGGCAGCAGCACCCAGCACCCGGCCACGTACAGCGTCACCATCACCACTGCCGACAACAGGGAAATCAGCGTAGAGACCGCCAGCTTGCCCAGGTAGACGCGCACCCGGGGCAGGCCGTAGGCCACCTCATTTTTCAGGGTGTTCTGCTTGTACTGCTCGGAAAAGACCATGTCGCAGGTAAGAATGGTGGCGTATACACCTATGCCCAGCATGGCAACCACCAGTGTGGAGGCGGAATAAAAGCTCATGCCCTCATTGCCCCAGGAGCTGGTGAGCCAGCAGCCCCACAGCAGCAGTCCCTCCAGGGCCAGGACAGCAAGGAGGGTAATGTAGAGGTATTTTCTCCGAAATACCTTATAGCACTCGGCGGCCAGATAGTTACGCATGGCGGACACCTCCGATCATGGACAGGAAGTAGTCCTCCAGATTGGCCCCCCGGCTTTCAATGGACAGCAGGGCCGCGCCCCCCTCCACCAGCACCCGGGCCACCGTCTGGGGCTGGTCTAGGCAGCAGTACAGCCGGATAATATTGCCGGGCAGCACCTCGTAATCCCGGACACCCAGGGCCTTCTCCAGGATCAGGGACGCCTGGGAGGCGTCGTCCACCCGCACCTCGATGCAGGCCCGGCACTTCTCCTGAAGGGCCGGGGCGGAAATCTGCTCCAGCATCACGCCGTTGTCAATGAAGCCGTAGCAGGTGGCCAGATTGGCCAGCTCCGGCAGGATGTGGCTGGAAATGAGGATGGTGGTCTGCTGCTCCTGGTTGAGCCGGAGCAGCAGGTTGCGGAACTCCACAATCCCCTCCGGGTCCAGGCCGTTGATGGGTTCGTCCAGCAGCAGGAAGTCCGGCCGGTTCATCAGGGCCAGGGCCAGGCCCAGCCGCTGCTTCATGCCCAGGGAGAAGTTCCGGAAGGCCTTTTTCCCGGTCTCCGCCAGGTCCACCTCCTCCAGCACCTGCTCCACCACCCGGCTGCCGGGGATGCCCCGCTGAAGGCGGTAGTATTCCAGATTCTGCCGGGCGGTAAGGTAGGGATAGAAGCTGGGGGTCTCCACCATTACCCCGGTGCGGGCCCGGGCGGCCAGAAGCTCCCTTCCCCCGGAGGCGCCGAAGAGGCTCAGCTCCCCGCCGCTTGGGAGGCTCTGCCCCGTCACCATGCGGATGAGGGTGGTTTTACCCGCCCCGTTGCGGCCCACCAGGCCGTAAATCTGACCCTTTTCCACCGTCAGATCCACGCGGTCCACCGCCGGGTGGTTTCCATATCGCTTGGTGAGCCCGCGGGTCACCAATATTTCCTGTGTCATACGGCATCAGCCTTTCTCTTGGATTGTGATGCCAGTATAACGGCAAGTCAATAATCCCGTTTTAAGCAAAGGTGAAGAAAGTCTTAATCGCACATCTTAAAGCCAATGCCCCACACCGTCTTGATATACTCCGTGGAACTGGCCTTGGCCAGCTTGGCGCGGAGGTTGGAGATATGGACGTTTACCGTGTTGTCGTCTCCCATGTAAGTTCCCTCCCACACCTGCTGGTAGAGCTGTTCCCGGGTAAAGACCTTTTTCGGATGCTCCATCAGCAGGGTCAGAATATGAAACTCCCGGGCGGTGACCGCCACCGGCCTGCCCGCCGCCGTCACCGACACGCTCTCCTTGTCCAGCACCAAATCCCCGTGGGTGAGCACGCTGCCCCCTGCCCCGCCGGAAAACTGACGGTAGCGGCGCAGCTGGGCCTCCACCCGGGCCAGCACCTCGGCATTGTCAAAAGGCTTTGGAATAAAGTCGTCCGCCCCCAGCTTCAGCACATTCACCCGGTCCTCCAGCCCGGCCTTGGCGGACAGAACCAGAATGGGCATGGTCTTGCGCTGGCGCAGCTGGGTAATGAGCTCCTCCCCCGTGAGCCCGGGGAGCATCAAGTCCAGCAGAACCAGGTCATAGTCGTACTGACCCGCCCACAGGGCCGCCTCGCTGCCGGAATAGGCCGGACGGCAGTCATATCCCGCCCCGGTCAGCACCCGGCACAGCAGCTTGTTGATGTCCGGGTCATCCTCCACAACCAAAAGGTGATAGGTCTCCATTTTCTGCCTCCTCCTGAACGGACGCCTATTTGACCCGCAGGCGGCGTGCCAGCTCCGGGTCCGGGTCCACCACAGCGGTTTGATACGTGGTGTATATAACCATTCCGGGCCGGGCCCCGGCGGGCTTTTTCACATATTTTACCGGCGTGTAGTCCACCGGCACCCGGGTGCTCTCCCTGGCCTGGGAGAAGGTGGCCGCCAGAATGGCCGCCTCGGTCAGGCTCTGGGCATCGGCCTCGCCCCCCTCCAGCCACAAAATCACATGGGAGCCGTGGATTTTCTGAGTATGAAGCCAGATGTCACTTTTGTAGGCCATTTTGGTGGTAAGCTGGTCATTTTGGCTGTTGTTCTTCCCCACGGAAATCCGCAGGCCGGCGCTGGAGCGGAACTCCATGGGCTTGCCCGCCACCCGCTTTTCCCGTTTGGCCGCAGTCTTGCCCCGGCGGAGATAGCCGGTGTCAGCCAGCTCCTGACGAATTTCCGCCAAATCCCGCTCTCCCTCCGCCAGCTCCAGATTCTCCAGCACGCTGTTGAGATACTCCAGCTCCCGCTCCCCCTTCTCCATTTGCAGGGTGAGCATTTTTTCCGCAGTCTTGCTCTTGTTGTACTCCTTATAATATTTCGCGGCATTCTGCTGAGGGGTCAGCCGGGGATCCAGGGAAATCTCAATCTCCCCGCACGCCGCGTCATAAAAGTTCACGGCCTTCAGCACCGTCATACCCTTCTCCATCAGGTGGAGGTTGGAGGTGAGAATGTCCCCCTGCTCCCGCAGATGTTCCCGATCCCGGGTAGCGGCCAGCTCCCGGGCCTGGTTGGCCAGCTTCCGGGCGGTGCGGTCCCGGGCGTTGGTCACCGCCTTCACCAGGTCCTGTCCCCGCTGGCGCACCCGCTCCGCCGCCTCCCGGCGCTCATAAAAGCTGTCCAGCAGGGCGGAAAAGCTGTCCTGACGGACGCTCTCCGTTTCCGCCCCATATTGCAGGATAGGGAGAAACGTAAAGTCCACTGGCTTGCCGTCTCTCACCAGCAGGTATGGAGTAAAGTTATTTTCATTTACAGATTTTCGCAGCCTGAGCAGCGCACCGGGCAGGCCCTCCCCGTCGCCGGCCCGAAATGCCAGCTCCCGGGCAATGAGGGGGGACAGGCCGGTAAAGGTGTCCATCAGCAGCTTTTCCGGTTCCTTCCCCAGCGGATTGGCCAGGGCGGCCGTCAGCTCGTCCTCATCCAGTGTAAACGGATTTAACTTGTCAGGCGCTGGCGGCTGGCGATAGAAGAGGCCGGGGAGGACCTGCCGCTGGCCCTTGGACAAATCCCCGTCGATGCGGCGGATGCTGTCCAGGATACGGCCCTCTCCGTCCAGAAGGATGAGGTTGGCACTGCGGCCCATGGCCTCCAGAATCAGGCGGCGCTCTACCCTGTCCCCCAGCTCGTCCACCGTCTCCAGCCGAAAGTCCAGAATCCGCTCCAGGGGAGGCTGGCCCAGGGACAGAATGCGCCCCCCCAGCAGGTGCTTGCGCAGCAGCATACAGAACATGGGGGGCTTGTCCGGGTTTTCCCGGGTAAGGGTGGTAAAGTGGGCCCGGGGATGCCCGGGACTGGCGGAGAGGAGCAGGCGAACGTTCTGTCCCTGCCCCCGGAGGAAGAGCACCACCTCATCCCGGGTGGGCTGATAGATTTTATCAATGTTGGCGCCCTCCACAATGGGGCGGAGCTCCGCCGCCACGGCGGTGAGGCACAGGGCGTCTAGCGGCATGTCTCTTCCTCCTCCATCATCGCGGCAAACAGCTCATTCAGCCGTTCCGTCCTCCCCTGGAGCCACAGCCAGCCGAACAGGGCCTCCAGCCCGGTGGCGGCCTGGTAGTCGGTCCGGGTGGCGTTCTGGGGCACGCTGTGGCGGCTGACGTTGCGCCCCCGGCGGTATACGTCCCCCTCCGCCTCCGTCAGCAGGGGGAGAATCTTCTCCACGGCCCTGGCCTGGGCAGGCGCGGCCACATAGCGCACGGTGGCCCGGTGCAGCCCCTTGGAGGTGGCCTTGCCGTGGAGGCACAGCCAGGAGCGGACCATCAGCTCAAACACCCCGTCCCCCAGGTGGGCCAGTCCCAGGCTGCTGATGCCCCGGATGTCATCCGGACGGGCATTCAGATGAAAATAGTCAGTCATAGCGCTTCCTCAACTCTTTTGTACTTGATGCCCTGCCAGTATACCGCAGACGGCGGAAAAAAACAACTATTCCACCCGGGGACAACCTCCCGGGCGGAAGGGAAACACCACATACGCCCTTCCCTCCAGCTCCACAATCCTGGAAAAACAGAACAGCGGAGTCAGCGGAAAAGGGCCGTCCACACGAAACGGATAGGCAAGGGAGAAACCTTGCTCCTCTTTGTGCAGCAGCGCTTTAGTGCTGCCTGCCGCCTGGGCCAGCAACGGCTCCCCCATCAGCCTTCCGGGGTCCGGTATCCAGCTCCAGCCCGGCGGCGACGGCGGCGCCTGCCGTCTTTGCGCCGCAGAATATACCAACTCCGCTTCCGCACCGGTGGGCGGCCATGCCCCCTGCCCCTCCAGCTGGCTCAGGGGGAGGGCGCGGGACAGGCGGAGCCTCCCCTGCTCGGGCACAAAGGCACCCAACGGCACCCTGCCGCCGCGGCCCAGCAGCCAGCCCTTGTACAGCCCCTTCTTATCGTCAGGCATTTCTCCTTTACATTCCAATCGTCCCTGAAGCTCCCGGACGGTCAGCCATCCTCTGCCGTCCAGCAGGGCAAACCGCAGCTCCATGCCGCCGCCCCCTTTCCGTTCTCCTCTATGGTATGCGGACAGGGCGGACGGAAATACACAGAAAGGGCGCACGGCTGCCGTGCGCCCTTTTCTCACTGGATGGTATAGCTGCCCCGCACCAGGAGGGTCACCGCGGTGGAGGCCTTGACGCCCCGGCCCTCAATCGTTCCCAGATAGAGGTGGTTGGCCTTCAGGGCCCCGCCATTGGCCAGGGTGGAGCCGTCGGTCATGTCCACCAGGCCGGGAGCGGAGTCCGACACGCAGGTGGCGGTGCCGCTGCGGAGGAGAAACTCACAGGCCGCGCCGCCGGTGAGGGTCTGGCCGGCGGTGAGGGTGACCACTTCATAGCAGGCGCTGCCGCTCTGGCCGGAGCCTGTCCCGCCGGAAGCGGACAGCTTACTCTCCACCTCTTTCGCGTACTCCTCCGTTACAGCGGTGAGCTTTTCCTCCAATTCCGTCTGCCGGGCGGAGATTTTGCTGTCCACCTGGGAGAGGATGGAGGGCGTGACCTGCTGCTGCAGGTAGCTCAGGGTAATCAGGGGATCGGACTGGGTGCCCTGCTGTCCGGCAGCCACCGCAATGCCCACCAGTGCCAGGGTCACCAGACCGCCGGAGAGAAGCCGTACCGGCCATTTCTTCTGCATCATTATGTACCTCCGTTTCAAATGTGGGGCCGCCAGCCGGACGGCCCCACTCCGTCTATACCAACGTATCCGTGTGCAGGCCGAAGCTCACCGCGATGGCGTTGTCCACCCGCTGCATCTGCGCTTCGTCCAAACGGCCCATGTGCTCCCTCAGCCGCCGTTTATCCAGCGTCCGGATTTGCTCCAGCAGCACCACAGACTCCTTGGGCAGCCCGTAGGTGTTGGCCGAGAGCTCAATGTGGGTGGGCAGTCTGGCCTTGCCGGTCTGAGAGGTAATGGCCGCGGCAATCACCGTGGGACTGTGGCGGTTGCCGGTGTCATTCTGTACAATCAGCACCGGACGCACCCCTCCCTGCTCACTGCCCACCACCGGGCTCAAGTCGGCATAGAAAATATCTCCGCGTTTTACGCTGTTATCCACAAAAGCTCACACTCCGCCGGAAAATAGTCACCTACGTCACACGGCCAGCGGCCTATGTAACGCGGTCACTATGATTTTCCCACGGGGCGGCGGGATTTATACCCGTCCTCTGTAAAAAACAGGAAGGCGGTCAGCGCTCCGCCGCCGTGCCGGCGCTTCCTCCCCGGCCCATTGTATGCCGGGCGCCGCCAGCCGGTGTCCTCAGCCCAGGTATTCCCGGTGAACCCGGGGAGATACCCCGCACAGCAGCTCATACTGAATGGTGCCCGCCAGCCCGGCCAGCTCCTCAACCGGCAGCTGCTCGCCAAAAATCTGGGCCTCGTCACCCGGCGCCACATCCAGCCCGGTGACATCCACCATGCACATATCCATGCACACCCGGCCCACGATGGGGACCCGACGGCCGCGGAGCTCTACCTGCCAGCGGTCCGAGGCCAGCCGGGGCAGGCCGTCGGCATAGCCGATGGTCAGGGCCGCGAGGGTGCGCTCCCCCTCCAGCACGTGGGTGCAGCCATAGCTCACCGGCGTGCCCGCCGGAAGGCGCTTGACCGATGCCACCCGGGTTTTCAGCGTCATCACCGGCCGCAGGCCGGGTCCGTCCAGCCCCTCGCAGGAGGGGTCCGGATAGTGGCCGTACAGGGCAATACCGGGGCGCACCATGTCCAGATAGGTACAGGGATAGTTTAGCACAGCGGCACTGGCGGCGCAATGGCGGATGGCAAACTCCACTCCCCTGTCCTTCAGGGCGTCCAGCAAATCCAGAAAGCGGGTGAACTGGAGCATGGTGTAGTCCTCGTCCCCGTCGGCATTGGCGAAATGGGTAAAAATGCCCTCCGCCTCCAGCCCGGGCAGGGCGCACACCTGGCAGATGGCCTCCACGGCCTCCTCCAGGTGCCCCTCGCCGCACAGCCAGCCCAGCCGGGACATACCGGTGTCCGCCTTGACGTGGATTTTCAGCGTGCTTCCCCGCTCCGCCGCCAGAGCGGACAGGGCCCGGGCGGTATCCAGGTCATAGATGGTCTGGGTGATCCCCTGCTCCAGCAGCTCACCCCCCCGCTCCGGCGGGGTATAGCCCAAAATCAGCACAGGGGCCTGGATTCCGGCCTGCCGCAGCTCCAGGGCTTCGTCCAGACAGGCCACCGCCAGGTATTCCGCCCCCAGCGCTTCCAGCCGGCGGGCCACCGGCACCGCGCCGTGGCCGTAGGCGTTTGCCTTCACCACCCCCAGAAAACGGCAGCCCGGGGGCAGCATGGCCCGCAGCGCCCGGTAATTGTGCTCTAAATTGGAAAGATGAACCTCTGCCCAGGTTCGTGTCCGTATCTGCTCCATATGTCATCCTCTTCACTGATACAAGTCGTGGCTTTGATTATACTACGTCCGCCGCCCCTTCACAAGAGGAAAGCGGTCCCCTCTTTCATCCATTTTTAATCCATTGTTCACACAATTCCAAAGACAAAGGAGGATTTTCTGTATATACTAACTCCAGAAACCCTGTACAGCATCTTTTGGATGACACAGCCAAGGAGGTATGTTTCAAATGGAAGACTTCGGAAAGCTTTTGGGCAATATCGGGCTGGCCGGTATTGGACTGGCCGCCATCGCGGCGGAGCAGGCGGGCAAGGCCGGCAGGGTCCTGGTGGAAAAGGGCGCGGCCGCCCTGGAGGAGGGGCGGAAATACGGTGCCGAGCTCCAGGAAAAGTATCAACAGGATGCCCAGCGCCGCCGGGAGGCCCAATTTGACCAGCAGGTGTCCCGTCTGGACGCCAGCCAGCGGGAGGCGCTCCGCCGCCGTCTGGCGGAGCTGGACGCGCTGGAGCAGGAGGCCGCGGAAGCGGCTGAAACCCTGGAGCAGCAGGACGATTCCCAGACCTTCTGAACCCCGTCCGTGGGCGGCGGCACCGAGCTGTGCCGCCGCCTTTTTCCTTGTGCATTATCATATAATTACGGTAGGATTTATATGTTTTTTTACCACCTCCTACAAAAATAGAAAAAATGTCCAGCCATCCCTTGAGTCCGGCGGGTGCATCGGTTATAATGCGCACGTTATGTCATCCGGTTTGACATGGCACAGCATGGATTGAAAGAAAGGAAGGTTGACATCCCGATGCATCCCCGCCGCGTTATTTCCGGCCTGCTCTGCCTGGCCACTCTGGCCAGCACCTGCACGCCATGGCTTCCTGCCGCCTCTGCCGCCGGCACGCGGGAGAGCGCCGCGCAGCAGACCGCTCAGGCCACCGGCTCCATCTCTCTGACCCTCGCCTTTCCCCTTCCCCAGCGACTGGAGGAGGTACAAGCGCGCAGGCTTCGGCTGACACTGGCCGACAGCACCGGCCGGACGGTGGCCGCCGTTTCACTGTGGGACGGCTCCGCCGATGCCGCCGGTCTTACTGTTTCAATGGAAACACTGAATGCCCAGGGGGTTCCCCTGACCACGGAACAGCAGTTGGGCTCTTACCGCGCCACGGTCTCCGGACTGCCTCTGGACACGTACACCATGACCGTTACCGGCAGGGGCTACACCCCCTGCTCCGCCCAGGTTATGCTGGAGCATTATTCCCAGCACGTGCTGATGAGCACCGGAGACGGCACCTTCTCCCTGGGCGATGTGGACGGCAGCGGCAGCGTGGACAGCGCCGACCGGGAGGCCCTGGCCGCCCACCTGGCCACCGCAGATCCCGCCCAGCTTGCCGTTTATGATCTGAACGGGGACGGCAAGGTAAATGTGATTGACTTGTCTTATGTAAACAAGATGATGAATGTGTCCCATGACCCCGCCATCCTCTCCACCTCCGCCATTGTGGCGCCCCTGGTGGATGATTCCTCGGTGACCGTCACTGAGGGCAGCCTGAGTGATTTGTTCGCGGCGGATACGGCGGCGGTTACGCTGGCGCCCGCCGCCCAGGGGGAGGCACTGTCCATTCCCATCCAGTTTGAGGACGCCGTCACCATGAGCGAAATCTCCATCAGCTCCCCCAGCGTCAACGGCGCTGTCCAGGCGGGCACCGCCCAGGTGGAGACAGAGGACGGTCAGATTCTGGAGCTGGCGTTTGACGTCTCCGCCCCCACCGGACTGCACGCCATCAGTCGCGCCGCCGGCAATACGGTGGTAACCATCGAGCTGGGCCGCAAGGTGGCGGTGAAGAAGGTCACCATTACCGTCACCCGGGTGGAGGGCCAGACCGGCTCCGCCCCGGAATTCGCCACCGTCAGCCAAATTGAATTCCTTCAGGACATTGTTTCCGACGCCATCGCCGCGGATACCCAGGTGAAAAATCTGGCCGCCACCGCCGGGGACGGCGAGGTCACCCTGGTCTGGGACAGTGTGAAGAATGTCACCGGCTACCTGGTGCGCTATGGTACCGACAAGGGAAATCTGGGGCAGAGCCTGACCGTCCCCACCAACAGCGCCGTGGTATCCGGCCTGAGCAACAACAAGACCTACTATTTCCAGGTGGTCGCCGTCAACGGGGACTGGAGCGGTACCCCCTCCGCCACCCTTTCCGCCGTGCCTCTTCCCGCCAGCGTGCCCGGCGCCCCTTCCAACCTGCTGGTGGAGGCTGCGGACACCGCGCTGCGGGTAAGCTGGGGCTCCACTAAGGACGCCACCCACTACCAGCTCTATTACCGGGCGCAGGGAGAGGCGGAATTCATCCCCTGGGGTACCTCCACCGCTGCCACCAATGCCACCATCACCGGGCTGGCCAACGGCACCGTCTATGAGATTGTGGTAAAGGCCGGCAACCACAAGGGCTTCGGTCCCGCCTCCGCGCCCGCCCTGGGCACGCCCAAGCGGGAGGCCTTTGAGATGCCGGAACTGCCCGCCGACGGACGTATTCCCGCAGATGAGATTGCCTCCATTGTGATGGCGGACTCCAGCAACGTCAACAAAAACCTCTGTCCCAATTTCACGGTGGGCCACCTCACCGACAATGACCCCGGCACCTACTGGGTTGCCGCCAACTACTGGTACGACAGCAACATCACCTACACCTTCCAGAGCACCCACAACATGAACTACCTGCTGCTGGTGCCTTATCTGGACGCAGCCTATAAAAACCGCATCGCCAACTTCACCGTCACTTTGAAGGGGGAGAACGGCGAAACCCTGGCCACCTATTATCGGGACGGCATGAATGTCACCGCCGGGGACTATTACATCCTGACCTTCCCGGAGACCAAGGGGGTCAAGAGCCTCACCCTGGCTCTGGGAGAAAAGACCGGCGGCCCCCGGGTAAGCATTTCGGAAATTGCCTTCTATAACAGCGACACACTGGCCGACGACATCGCGGCTCTTTTCGCCAACGGCTCCTTCACCCAGCTGGCCGACGTCGTGGACGCCCCGCAGATTGACGCGCTCCAGACCCGTCTCACCGCCCTGGGCAGCTTCTATCTGGACAAGACCCGGCTCCAGGACGAGCTGGACCTGGCGCAGGCCCTGCTGGAGCAGAAGCCCGGCGCGCTGGGCCTGGTCAAGGAGGACTTCCAGAGCCGTTCCGCCGCCGCCGACAGCGCCGCCGGACAGGCCGCCAGCGCGCTCCAGCCCCTGGGGATCACCGTCAAGGCGGGCTCCACCGTAGCCATTTACGCCCAGCTGCCCGAGGACGCCGCCGTCTATGTGGTACCCACCCAGTTCTACGGCGAGTCCGGCGTTTGGCAGGGCACCCCCATTGCCCTGAACAACGGCCGCAACTACCTCACCATAGAAAAGATTGGCTCCCTGTCCGCCGCCAGAGGCGGCGTGCTCTACCTGACCTACGCCGGAAGCCACCCGGAGCAAATCCGGCTCCAGGTCCGCAGCGGCAGCGGAGCCTATCAGATGCCGGTGCTGGAGCTGTCCGCCTGGTATTCCATGGAGGAGACCGCCCGCCGGGATGCCATTTCCAGCTATATCCAGGCCCTGGAGGCCTGGGTCGGCAGCCTGTCCGGAGCTGACCTCACCACCGATATCCGCAACGCCACGGAGCTCTCCACCCCAAGCGTGCTCCTCTCCCTCCCCGCCGACCAGGTGCTCTTCGGTCTGAAGGGGGTGGGCAACAGCACGGAAGAGATGGCGGAAATCCTGTATCAGAACATTCTGGCCTGGGAGGAGGAGCTCTTTGTGGCCAACAAGGTCCAGGGCATCCTGGACGCAGACGCCGTTCTGACAGATTACACCTATCCCATGACCACCCGCCAGAACATCCGCTACATGCGCATGTTTGCCGGCGCCTTCATGTACGCCGCCGGCAGCCACATCGGCGTGGAGTACGGCTCCACTGCCGCCCTGGTGCAGGGCAAGCCCACCGCCCTCACCGGCGCGGGCCGGGAAAACGGCCTGTTCGGCTGGGGCATCGCCCATGAGATTGGCCACAACATGGACAAGCTGGGGCGGGCCGAAATCACCAATAACATCTACTCTCTGGCCCTCCAGGCCTGGGACGGCGCCTCCATGGCTCTGGATACCCGGCTCACCGCCGACGGCCGCTGGGCGGATATTTTCAACAAGGTGGCTCAGAGCCGCCCCGGCGCCGCCAACAATGTGTTTGTCCAGCTGGGCATGTACTGGCAGCTCCACCTGGCCTATGACGGAGCCGACTCCCCCCTGGCCTTCTACAACGCCTTCTTCCGGGCCTGGAAGTCGGGGGCATACAGCGGCTATTCCTACGACGAGCGGGTGGCCCTGGTGGCCGCCCAGACGGCCAACCGGAACCTGACGGAATTCTTCACCCGCTGGGGAATGACCCTCAGCCAGGAAGTAAAGGACATTCTGGCCGGTTACCCCGGGGAGGAGCGGGCCATCTGGTATCTCAACGACGCCTCCCGCTCCTACCGGCTGGCGGACGGCGCCGCTGCCGGCGGGACCGCCGGGGTGCTGGCCCAGGTGGAGCAGTCCAAGGTGACCCTGACCATCACCCACACGGACAGCGCGCACATTCTGGGCTACGAAATCCGCCGCAACGGCACTCCCGTCGCCTTTACCACCGAAACCACCTATGTGGATGACCTGGGCGCGGCCAATAACCTCACCTACACCTACACGGTGGTGCCCGTGGACAAATTGGGCAACCTGGGGAGCGCCGCCAAAAGCAACGAGGTCCGGGTGGCCTATGACAAGACCATCTCCCCCGACCTGTACACCCTGGAGCGCTCCGGCGAAACGATTACCATCACCATGAAGGACGGCTCCGCCGTCCCCGTCACCGGTATCCAGGTAACCGGCGCCGGCCTCACCGGCAGCTACACCGTAAAGGTCAAGGCCGACCCCCAGGCCGAGGACTGGACTGCCGCCAAGACCGGCACCCTCTCCGGCGACAGCCTGGTGGCCTACTTTACCAAGCCGGGGGCGGAGGCCAACGACACCCGCATCTGGAGCTACGATGCGGCGGTGCTGGAACTCACCGGCATTCCGGCAGACGCCCAGGTGGCTCTGCTGGACTACCCCGGCGACCGGGTGGACTTCTACCCCGACGCCGCGGTGGGCGTGTTGGCCGAGCCCTATGTCTACGGCGAGGACGCCAATGACGTCATTGCCGCCGGCACTGTGGTGATTCTGGGCACCTACCGGGGCAACCCCGCCTATAACTATGTATCCATCGAGGCTGAGTACAACACCACCGCCGAGGCCTGGGAGGACCAGGAGGTCACCACCATTACCCGGGCCATGAACGGCTACGGTCTGCTGTTGGCCGAGCTCCCCGCCGACGGTGCGGTGAGCGACACCAGCGACGGCTTCTTCCTCTTCGTTCCCGACCTGGAGGCGGAGGCCGCCCTCAACGCCAAGGACGGCGTCACCGACACCTATCCCCTGTCCATCCGGGCGGTATTCTACCGCACCGATGCGGCCGACAGTGCCGACAGCCAGCGGGTCACCAGCCAGACCCTGTGGCTCAGCTTCCCCGAGGGGGGTGCCGACGGCACCGACTTCCCCCTCATCCGGCTCAACGGCACCACAACTGTAAAGTGAGGAGCAAACTGTGAAACGATACGTCTTATCTCTCTTTTCCGCCCTGGTACTGGCGGCCGGCCTGCTGATTTCCTCAGCGGCCGCCGCCGGCATCCAGCTGGTGACCGACTCCGCCCCCGCATCCAGCCAAACGGTGGCCTTCAGCGGGATCTCACCCAGCTGCCAGAGCCTGCAAGTCACACTCTCCCTCTCCGGCGACGGCATCACATATACCTATCTGCCTGACAGCGGTCTGAACCGGAACGGCATTTACACCACCAGCCGGCAGGAGGGCAGCCAGGTAACCATCTACATCACCGCAAAAAGAGGCGTGCTGACGGAAAGCGGCGCTCTGGAGCTGGGTACCCTCAGCACCACAGACGGCACCCTCTTCACCATCACCGGATACTCCGGCCTGCTGATGACGGATTCCGCTTCCACCGAACTACCGGGAGAGGACAACGGCAGCAGCGGACAGCAGCCCGGTACCGGAGGCGGCTCCAGCTCCGGCGGGTCCGGCGGTGCCGGAGAGGACACCGGTGCTTCCGAGACGCCCTCCCTCCCCTTTGCCGATGTGGCCAAGGACACCTGGTACACCCAGGCGGTGAAATATGTCTATGAAAAGGGACTGATGACCGGCACCGCAGAGGACCGCTTCTCCCCCGATATGACCACCAGCCGGGCCATGATTGTCACCATGCTCTACCGTCTGGAGGGTAGCCCCGCCGTCTCCGGCGGCACCGCCTTCTCCGACGTGGCCCCCAATCAGTGGTATGCCGGCGCGG